>JAYVOF010000118.1:0-4706 GCA_043758105.1 Rhodospirillales bacterium
GCCGTGACGCTGGGCTCCCAATCGAATTCGGCGAGCACGGATTGCTGAAGTTGGCTGTCCTGAGACACTGTAGCCTCCCTACCTGTATGGCGCCGGCGAAAGTGCCAGCCTGATGCCGACAAGACGGTATCCGGCATGCAGCGCCGGGCGGAGGGTCGGAAACTACTTATCGAGCCTTTGTTGAAGGTCGACAGCCGGGTCTTTGGTGCGAAGCCTTCAAGCGTATTGAGTAGTTTCCGACGCTGCCCTTCGTCGTGGCACCTTTGCAATAAGTCGCGTGTGACTGCTCAAGGCTCCCCTCAGCGGCATCGTCGAGAGACAATCCCGCATGCACGCTGACATCGCACTCGGGTATGCACTGATCTCGAACCCTTTGAGCCTTGCAGGGATCGTGCTCGTCGCCGGATTTCTGGTGACGGGCCTGGTCTGCCGAGACAGCCCAGTTGCGCATTTTCTGATCCAGCTCGCCTCGTTTGCAGGCTTCTCGGCTATGCTTTTTGTCGCAGAGGTGTCGCCCTTCATGCCGACACCGGTGATGGACTTCTCCCTGCGCTTCCTGACGGTCAGCGTCTTCAAGGTTGTCTGGTGGCTCGCCGGATCATGGTTGCTCGCTGGCTTCGTCCGCGCAGCCCTGGTGTTCAAGCGGCAGCCGAAGGAGACGCGGTTCCTGCAAGATCTGTGCGCCGGGGCAATCTACGTGGGCGCGCTGCTGGGGATCATCGCCGAGGTGTTCGACGTGCCCATCAGCGGCCTTCTTGCCGCATCGGGCGTCATCGCCATCGTGCTCGGTCTGGCACTGCAGAGCACGCTGGGAGACGTGTTCTCCGGTGTCGTCCTGAACCTCGCCAAGGCATACCGGACCGGCGACTGGCTCATCCTGGAAGGCGGCCTGCAGGGGCGCGTCGTCGAGACGAACTGGCGCGCGACGCAGCTCCTGACCCTATCGAACGACCTGGCTATTATCCCGAACAGCGTCATTTCCAAAGCCAAGCTGGTGAATGCGAGTGCGCCCTCGCGGGCGCACGGCCTTGTCGTGATCGTGCGGCTCGACCCGGTTTCGGCACCGTTGAGCAGCGTCATGGTCTTGGAAACGGCATTGCTAAGCTGCACGCGCATTGTGCGGGTCCCGCCCGCCACCGTCATGGTCCGATCGCTCGACGCGGTGGCGCTCGAATGCGAGGTGACGTTTTTCGTCAACCTGGTCGAGCAAGGCCTGGCCGCCCAGAACGAGGTGTTCGACCGGGTGTATCGCCATTGCATGTCAGCCGGAATTCGCCTGGCGCCGCCCGCTGATAGCGCCCTGATCCTTCCCCCCCGGGGGCCGGCGCAACGGCTGGCCGACGCGCCGAAACGGCTGCTGGAGCGCCTGCCGATCTTCCTGCCGCTCTCGAACGACGAACGCCTCTTGCTGGCGCCGAAAATGAAGCGCCGGGCCTATAAGGCCGGCGACATCCTCGTCGAACAGGGTGTCGTGACTTCCGCGCTGTTCATCCTGGGCTCGGGCGTGCTGGCTGCATTCCAGCGACATGACGGCGCCGACGCGGAGGTTCTGCGCTATGCGCCGGGTGACTGCTTCGGCCAGGCCAGCGTTCTTACGGGTGCCAAGACCGTCTTTAAGGTGGAAGCACTGACCCGCGCCGTTGTGTACGAGATCGCCAAGGACGATCTTGCGCCCATCCTGAAAGCGCGACCGGCGATCGCCGTCGAGCTGGGCCAGGTGCTGGCGATGCGCCAGGCTGCCGGGAAGGACCGGCTCAGCGAACTGGACGAGCTTGATCCCCAAGCCGATCACCTGGCGACACGATTGGGCGACCGGGTGAAGGCGCTCTTTGGACTAGGATCTTGAACAACTTGGCTGGTTACGCCAGCGCTCGCCGCAAGCGAGGCGGCCCGTAGGTAGTTTCCACCCCTGCCGCGTTGGCCCGATCGACGTGAAGATGCGTCCTCCATTCATCAAGGAATGTAGCGATGCTGCTCGCCGGGTCTGCACTGAAAGGCTACGCCATCGAGGCCAGCGACGGCCGGATCGGCACGGTCAGCGACCTCTTGTTCGACGACACGACATGGAAGGTGCGATGGCTGGTGGTCGATACCGGAACGTGGCTGACCGGCCGGAAGGTATTGATCCATCCGTCGTCCATCGCCCGCATCGATTACGAGCACCAGGAACTGCCGGTTCACCTGACGAGGGCGCAGGTGAAGGACAGCCCGGACATCGCGCAGGACGCGCCGGTGTCGCGGCAGATGCAGGATAACCTCTACGACTACTACGATTGGGACCCGTTATGGGGAGGGGGTAACTACTTTGGCGGCTACCCAGGCCTGATCGGTGAGCCATTGGCGATGCCAGTCTATCAGCAGGATACAGAGCTGCTGGAGCGCCCTGGGCTGGATGACGGCGACCCGCATCTGCGCAGCATAGCCGAGGTCATCGGCTACCATGTCCATGCATCAGACGGACGAATCGGGCACGTCCTAAATGTCCTGATGGACGATACGCACTGGGGTATCCTCTACTTCATCGTCGATACAAAAGACTGGTGGTTCGGCCAGCACGTCCTGGTGTCGCCTTTCGCCGTGAAGGAGATCAGGTGGATGGAGCACGAAATCCGAACCAACCTCACCCGCGACCAGGTCAAAGCCAGCCCGCCGTGGGACCCGGCTGCGGTCATTGACCAGGCCTATGCGCAGCATCTGCACGGCTATTATGGGTGGCCCAGCTACGGGTGGTAGCCACGCTCATCCCGCTCCCAGCGACAGGAGGTCAACGATGCAGCAAATGGTTGAGACGGGACCGCAGGCCCGGTCGGTCACGCCTCGTCCGAATGCCAGCACGTCCGGCACGTTCAAGATCGGCGGCGACATTGTCGTGAACCGGCTGGGCTTTGGCGCCATGCGGCTGACGGGCGAGGGCATATGGGGCGAGCCAGCCGACTGCGCGGAATGCCTGCGCGTGCTGCGTCGTCTGCCGGAGCTGGGCGTGACGCTCATCGACACGGCAGATTCATATGGCCCCGATGTGTCCGAGCACCTGATCCGCGAGGCCCTGCACCCCTATGCTGGTTTCCTGATCGCCACCAAGGCAGGGCTGACCCGGACCGGACCCGGACAATGGCACCCGGTCGGACGGCCCGAGTATCTGCGGTAGCAGGCGCTGATGAGCCTGCGCTTCCTGGGGCTGGAGCAGATCGGCCTGTGGCAGTTGCACCGCATCGACCCGAAGGTTCCGCGGGACGAGCAGTTCGCGGCCATCCGGTCGCTGCTGGACGACGGCATCATCCGCCACGCGGGCCTGAGCGAGGTGTCGGTCGAGGACATTGAGGCGGCCCGCAAGGTGTTCCCTGTGGCGACGGTCCAGAACCGCTACAACCTGGTCGACCGCACGAGCGAGGCGGTGCTGGACTACTGCGAGGCCCAGGGCATCGGCTTTATCCCCTGGTTCCCGCTCGCCAGCGGAGACTTGGCCAAACCCGGTGCCTTGCTGGACGGCATCGCCAAGAAGCACCGCGGCAGCCCCGGCCAGGTTGCACAGGCCTGGCTGCTGAGGCGCAGCCCGGTGATGCTGCCGATCCCAGGCACCGCCCCCGTCGATCACCTGCAGCAGGACATGGGAGCGACGGGCGTCATTCTGTCAAACGAGGATTTCGCCGCGCTCGATCGGGAAGGCAGGACGGCCTTTGAGACGGAACACGAGAGAACCAGCAGCCGACGCCAAACATGACGGAATGGCAGGACGGGCCATAGTCCGCGGCAAAGCTATGTAAGGACGTCGCTGGCCAGCCGATCGAACGCCCGGCAAGGCCTGCAAAAATGAACTACCGCAGGCCGACCACGGGGCTCCGCGACGGCGGGTCGCTTGCCGGAAAGCTGTCCTCCTCCTCGACGTCGACCACGTGGTCACTGACGGCTTGCTCTGCGGCTTCGGCGAGTTGCCAATGCCGGGCAGCACGGTTGTCTGGGCAGCCCTCCTGCTGCCAGAGGGTATAGGCGCGCTCGCGTATCCGCCGCGACAGGTCAGGGCTGGGTTTGGTCATCATACGTCCTCCTCGTGGCTCGATGAGGTTAGGCGGACCGATGACCCCAGCCAGGCTCGGAAACTACCTAAAAGCGAGCAGCCGGTTCTGGCCAATCTCCAGCCGGGATCGACGCGATGCAGGGTCGTCATGCAAGGGTAGCGGCTCGCGCATGGGCCGGACCACCGCTCTGTAACACGCCAAGCACCTCGCGCAGCACGCCCGGCAGAAGGTCCGGCAGGTCCTCAGCGATCAGCCCCGGCCCAAACGACGCTGCGGCGGCGCCGTGCAGCCAGACCGCCGCGGCGGCGGCCAGGAACGGATCCATGCCCTGTGCCAGCAGCCCAAGGATGAAGCCGCCTAGCACATCACCCGACCCGGCGGTGCCCAAGGTAGCGGGGGCGTTCGCGTTGATGATGGCCCGGCCATCGGGGGCCGCAATGACCGTGTCGGTGCCTTTCAGGACTATGATAGCGCCACAACGCCGTGCGGCCGCCCGGGATTGGGCCAGCTTGTCGCCGGAGGCGTCGAACAGCCGGCGGAACTCTCCTTCATGTGGTGTCAACACGCACGACCCAACGATCGCCCGGTCCAACGCCGGCGGGTCATTCTGGAACACCGTGAGCGCGTCTGCATCGAGCACGATAGGGCGGCCCGCACCCAGCATCGACAGCACGCGCGCACGGGTGTCTG
>JAYVOF010000119.1:0-13093 GCA_043758105.1 Rhodospirillales bacterium
GCGGCACCAGGTCAGGCACCGGGTTCTCCCACCAGTCGATCTCGCCGTTCTGCAAGGCCGCCGTCGCGGTCGCGGCATCGGGCAGGATTTGCCATTCGATCCGGTCGAACATCATCCGCTTGCCGCCGGACAGCCACTCAGCCTTTTCCGGCCGGGGCTGATAGTCCTTGAACGTGGTGAACACGGCGCGCGACCCCGGGTCCCACTCGCCCTTCTGGAACACCATCGGCCCCGAGCCAATGTATTCAGTGATGAGCTTGAACGGGTCCGTGCTGGCGATCCGCTCCGGCATGATCTCGCAGACCGGCGCGTTGCTCTTACCCAACGCGAACAGCATCTTAGGGAACGGCTTGTTCAACCGGATGCGCACCGTGCGGTCATCCGGCATCTCAAGCGCATCGAGGCTGGCCTTGATCCGCTGGCCCATGGTGTCCCTGACCATCCAGCGATTGAGGCTCGCCACCACGTCGCGCGATCGCACCGGCTCCCCGTCATGGAAGCGCAGACCCTCCCGCAGTTTGATGGTCCAAATCTTCTTATCGTCCGAGACCTCGTACCCCTCCGTCATCTGCGGCTTAGGGTCGAGCTTGCTATCCACGCCGAACAGCGTGTCCCAGATCAGCAGGCTGGCGTTCCGCACCACATACTGCGTGCCCGCCACGGCGTCCAAATTGGCCAGCACCGCCTGCGGCACAAACCGTAACGTCCGCGTGTTCTGCGCCCGGCCGATCGACGGCATTGCCAAGGTCGCCGCGCCAGCCGCCAAAAGTGTACGCCGCTTCATGCCATTCTCCATCCGATTAGGCGCGTCGATGCAAACCTCATGCCCGCTTCACGTTCCAAAACAGCGCGAAGCCGTTCAGCACACCCGTCAGGCTGTCCCGATACGCCGTCGGCTGCAGATATTGCCCCATCGGAATATACGGCACGTTCACCAGCGCCTCCCGCTGGATATCCGCGCAAATCGCCGCCTGGGCCGCAACGTCCGGTGCCACGAACCACTGGTCGCGCAGCGCCTCGAGCTGCGGGTCGGTGGGCCATCCAAACCAAGCCTTGTCCCCATTGGCGCGCAAGGATAAATGCCCGGACGGATTGAGATGGTCCGTCCCGGCCCAAGCGGTGCAGAACGCGCTCCAGCCGCCGGCCTCCACCGGATCCTTCTTGCCGCGCCGGGACACGACGCTGCCCCAATCCGTCGCCACATAATCCACGTTTAGCCCGGCGCGCTGCATCATGTCCGCGGTCACATCCGCCATGGCCTTCAGCACCGGAAAGTCCGTCGCAGCCAACAACACCACCTTTTCATTGTTGTAGCCGGCGGCCTTCAGATCGCGCTTCACCTTGTCCATGTCCCGCGGTGCGGTCAGCACCTCCAGCCCCACGCTGCTCGCCATCGGTGTTCCGGGGCAGAAATAGCCGACGCCGGTGTGGAACATGGCCGGGTCGGTGCCGACGACGGTGGTGACCACGTCCTCCTGGCTCACCGCCCCCAGCATCGCCCGGCGGATGGCCGGGTTGCTGAACGGCGGCTGCAGATGATTCATCCGCAAAATACTGATCTGGCCGGACGGCTCCTGCACCACGACCTTTACGCCCCGCGCCTTGCCCAGCATGCCCATGAGGTCGGCCGTGGCGTAATCCCACCAATCCTGCTCATTGTTCATCAGCGCCTGCGCCGCCGTTGTGGGATCGGGGATGGTGGTCCACTCGACCCGGTCGAAATTCACGATCTTCGGCCCGGACGTGATGTCCGGCACCCCGCCCTCCCGCGGCATATACCCGGCAAACCGCTCATACACGACGCGGGCGCCCGGCACCCGCTCATCGGCCTTGAAACGATACGGCCCGCTGCCGGTCATGTCCGTCACCGCCGTGAACGCATCAGTCTGGGCCAGCCGCTCGGGCATGATCACCGGCAAATAGCCCGGCGTCTTCGCCAGCGCCGCTGGCAGCAGCGCGAAGGGGCGTTTCAGCCGGAACACCAGGGTGCGGTCATCGGCGGCCGACAGCTCGTCCGTCGTCTCCATCAGCTTACCGCCAAACGCGTCCCGCTTGCCCCAGCGGGTCAGGCTTGCCACGCAATCCTGCGCCCGCACCGGCTCGTTGTCGTGGAACCGCAAGCCGTCCCGTAGCGTGAGACGCCAGGTCTTGCCGTCATCCTCGGTCGTAAAGCCCTCTAGCATTTGCGGGCTAGGCCGATAATGGCTGTCCTGGCCAAACAGCGTGTCATAGACCATAAAGCCGTGGTTGCGGGTGACGTAGGCGGTGGTCCACATCGGGTCCAGGATCGTGAGGTCCGCCTGCGGAATGAACCGCAGCACCCGCGCACCCTCGGCCCGCGCGATATGGGGTGCGGCGAGCGCCACCCCGGTGCCGGCCAGGAAACTACGACGGCGCATGGGGCTTCTCCGAAAACGGTATCGAAGCAAACCATGCCTGCCCAGCTTATACTAGCGTGCTTACGCCAGGGTGGGGTACCCGTCCGGGTGCGTCACGCGCCATGCGGCGGCGGTGCGGACGATGTCGTCCAGCGCGGACAGGCGCGGCGTCCATCCCGTTTCCTGCCGGATGCGGTCGGAGGACGCGACCAGGATGGCCGGGTCGCCGGGCCGGCGCGGCTCGACCATGCGCGGCACGGGGCGGCACAGCACCCTTTCCACGGCCGCCACCACCTCCAGCACGGAATGCCCCTGGCCGTTGCCCAAATTATAGGTGACGCTCCGGCCCTCCACCTGCCGCAGGGCGCAGAGATGCGCGTGGGCGAGGTCGGTCACGTGGATGTAATCGCGAACGCAGGTGCCGTCCGGCGTCGCATAATCGTCGCCGAAGATCGAGAGCGCCCCCCGGCGCCCGAGCGCCGCGTCGATCACCAGCGGGATCAGATGCGTCTCCGGCCGGTGGTCCTCCCCCAGCCGGCCGTCCGGGTCCGCCCCGGCCGCGTTGAAATAGCGCAGGCACGCGCTGTGCAAACCCCGGCCCTGCGCCCAGAACAGCGCGCGCTCCAGCATCAGCTTGCTCTCGCCATACGGGGAGGACGGCGCGATGCGGGCGTCTTCGTCGATCGGCACGCGCTCCGGCTCGCCGAACAGATTGGCGGTGGAGCTCAGCACGAAACGGGGAATGCGATTGACGACGCACGCCTCGATCAGCCGCAGCCCGGCCCCGGCGTTCTCCACGAGATACCGCAGCGGCTCCCGCACGCTTTCGCCCACCAGCGAGAGGGCGGCGAAGTGGAACACCGCATCCCAGGGGCCGTCGGCTAAGAGCGCCAGGCCCTCGGCGCTACCGATGGATGCCTCCACCAATCGGACGCCGGGCACGGCTGCGCGGTGGCCTTGACGGAGGTCGTCCAACACAACGATTGTGGCCCCCTGCTCCACCAGCAACGCCACCAGATGGCTCCCGACATAGCCGGCCCCACCCGTGACCAGGACGCGCATGTTACACCGGCTGTCCATAAGATTGATCTTTGCACAGCGCTGTAGGGTGGGCTTCAGCCCACCGAGTTCGGCTGCCGCGGTCCTGGTGGGCTGAAGCCCACACTACGACATTTCTGAGAGTCACTGTCCGAGCACGGCTCAAACCGAATGCCGCTGCAAATCTTCCAGCCGGCAGTACAGCAGCGCCGCCTGGTGCGACGCCCCCAGCACGACCAACGGCGCGCAGCCGGCCAGGAACGCCTCCTGCCACCGGGGCGCGCACAGGCACCAGCGGTCTCCCGGCTTCAACCCGGCAAAGCCCCATTCCGGATGCGGCGTACTCAGATCGTTGCCGCGGCTCTTGCTGAACGTCAGGAACTCCGCCGTCACCTCCGCACACACGGTATGACTGCCGACATCCTCAGGGCCCGTCTCGCAACAGCCGGTCCGGGTGAAGCCGGTGCGCGGATCGAGCGAGCAGGTTTCGAGCCGTCCGCCGAGCACGTTCTGCGAATGGGTGGGCGCGGTATCGTCGAGCGGCATCGTGATCTCCTAATGCGGAGCATATCGTGCTTGCTCCATTCTAGGAACTCGCCAATATCCCGATATGGCATCTGCGTCCCCGGCGACCATCCTCGATTTTACGCCCAAGCGGGACGAACCGCTCTGGGCGGTGGTTGCGGTGATCGGCAAGGCGTCGCGGGTGGCGGAAATCTTCCCGTCGCGGGACCGCGCGCTCGCGGACCGGGCGTGGCGGGAGCAGCAAATCCGGGCGTATGCGTCGCTGTTCAAATCCTGCCGCCAACCCGCGCCCCTCTATACCGTTGCGCCCATCAAGCCGAGTGACCTGCCGCGCGCCTGGAAGCCGCTGCCGGCGCTGGGCTTCCTCAGAGGACAATTCATATGATTGCCGTGGTGACCGGCGCCGGCAGCGGCGTGGGCCGGAGCGTGGCGCAGACGCTGATGCAGGCCGGCTGGACCGTGGGGCTGGTCGGACGCCGCGCGGACGCGCTGCACGAAACGGCCGCTGCCCACCCGGCGCAGGCCCATGTCCTGCCGGCCGACGTGTCCCACCCCGCCGACGTGGACCGCGTGTTCGCCGAATTGGCCAGCCTCTATGGCCGGCTCGACCTGTTGTTCAACAACGCCGGGTCGGGCGCGCCGCCGGTACCGATCGACGAATTGGCCGTCGAGACGTGGCTGTCCGTCGTGGGGGTGAACCTTACCGGGTCGTTCCTGTGCGCGCGCGCGGCGTTCGGGCTGATGCGGCGGCAGAATCCGATGGGCGGCCGGATCATCAACAACGGCTCCATCTCGGCCCACACCCCCCGCCCGTTCTCGGCCCCTTATACCGCGACCAAGCACGCCATCACCGGCCTCACCAAGTCATTGGCGCTGGATGGCCGGAAGTGGAACATCGCCTGCGGCCAGATCGACATCGGCAACGCCGCGACGCCCATGACCGAGCGGATGGCAAAGGGCGTGCCGCAGCCGAACGGCACCGACATGATCGAGCCGCGGATGGACACGCAGCATGTGGCGGACGCCGTGCTGCACATGGCCGGATTGCCGCTGGAGGCCAACGTGCTGTTCATGACCGTGATGGCGACGCAAATGCCATTCGTGGGACGGGGATGAACCCCGTCATTGCGAGGCCGCACCGTGGGGTGGGATGCCCGTGCATCCCACCACTGGCCGCATGGGCGTTCCTCTGCCTGATCTGGACCTTCCCCGCCTACGCCCAACGCATCGTCGGCGGCCCCGCGGGGGGCTGCATCGCCGGGGCGGTCGAGCTGCCGCCGTCCGGACCGGGCTACGAGACCATCCGCGCCAGCCGCAGCCATTACTGGGGCTATCCGGACACCATCGCCTCGCTCCAAAAATTGGCGATACAGGCGCAGGCGGCAGGGCTGCCGACGCTGTATATGAACGACATCTCCAAGCGCCATGGCGGCCCGTTCCCCGGCATCCACGCCAGCCACATGATGGGGCTGGACGCCGACGTCTGGCTCGACACCAAGCCCAAATCCCGCCTGAGTGCGGCGGAGCGGGACAATGTGGAGGTCGTCAGCCTCGTCGCCGCCGATAGCCGCGGTATCAATCCGTCCGTCTGGTCCCCCCAGCACGCGACGTTGATCCATTTGGCCACGCAATTGCCCAACCTCGACCGGCTATTGGTCAATCCCGCCATCAAGCAGCAGCTCTGCCGCACCGTCACCGGCGACCGCACCTGGCTGCGTCTGGTCCGCCCCTGGTATGGCCACGCGGCCCACATGCACCTGCATTTCCGCTGCCCGGCCGGCCAGACCGAGTGCACGGATCAGGCGCCGGCCCCGTCCGGTGAGGGCTGTGACGCATCACTGCAATGGTGGTTCGACCGCCTGGACGCGCCCGCACCGCCGCCCGCGCCGGTGGCACCGCGGGCCCCCGCGCCGCTGCCGGCCGCGTGCACTGCCATCCTGCGCGGTGACGCGGACTGATGCCATCACATACCGCGGCACGCCGCACGGGCGTCGTGGCGGCGGGGTTCATCACCTTCCTCAACCTCTATGCGCCCCAGGCGCTGTTGCCGACGCTGTCGGACGCCTTTCGCTCGGACCCGGCGCATGTCGGCGTGACCGTCACCGCCACCCTGCTGGCCGTCGCCATCGTGGCCCCGTTCGTGGGCGGCATCAGCGACGCGGTCGGGCGCCGTTGGCTGATCGTCGTCGCGGCCATGCTGCTGGTGATGCCCGGGCTCGCGATGTGCTGGGCCGGCTCCCTCCACGCCCTCGTGCTGGCGCGGTTCGTCCAGGGGCTCATGCTACCGTTCGTGTTCGCCGTCACCGTGGCCTATATCGGCGATGAGTGCCGGGGGGCGGAGGCGGCGCGGGTCACGAGCCTGTATGCCATCGCCAGCATCGTCGCCGGGTTCGCGGGACGCTTCATCGCCGGGTGGGTCACGGAATATGCCGGCTGGCGTGCCGCGTTCCTGGTGCTGGCGGTCCTCACCCTCATCTGCGCCGTGGTGATCATGGCGTCCCTGCCGATGGAAGAGCAGTTCCGGCCCACCCAGGGCTGGCGCGGCTCGATCGAGGGCTTCGTGGACCAATTCCGCAACGCCCAGGTGATGTCCACCTGCGCGGCCGGGTTTGCCATGCTGTTCTCGGTGGTGGGGACCTTCACGTTCATCACTCTTTATTTAGCCGGGCCGGCGTTCCGGTTGGGGCCGGGGGCGCTCGGCAACATCTTCGTCATCTACCTCGTGGGGGCGGCCGGCACGCCGGTCGCGAGCCGGATTTCGCAGCGCTGGGGCCGGCAGCGGACGCACGCGCTGGCCTGCGCGGTGGCCTCGTTCGGGATCATGGTAACATTGCTGCCATCGCTGTTTCCCGGATTGGGGCTCGGGGCCATCATGATCGGGCTCGGCATCGCCGTGGCCGGGTTGTTTGCCGAGCAGGTGCTCTCCCTCGGCCACATCGCCGCCACGGCCCGACAGGCCCGATCGACCGCGGTCGGGCTCTATGTCACCTGTTTCTACGCCGGCGGTGCGGCCGGCAGCGTCGCCCCCGGCGAGCTCTGGCGGGCGTTCGGCTGGCCCGGCCCCGCGGTGGTCATCGTCCTGATGCAGGCGGCGGCAGCGGTGATAACCTGGATGGTCTGGCGGCGGTTCACCCCCATGTCTCCCGAAACGGCACAGGAGACCCTGGCATGAACGCCTATTTCGACCCGACCCTGACCCAGTATGCCATCGGCCAACCGGTGTCCCGGACCGAAGACCCGGCCCTGTTACGGGGTGAGGGCCGATACACGGATGATGTCTCGTTACCCGGTCAACTGTATGCGGTGATGGTCCGCAGCCCGCATGCGCACGGCGTCTTACGCGGTGTGGACGCGCGCACGGCCCGGACCCTGCCCGGCGTGCACGCGGTGTACACCGCCCAGGATTTGCCCCTGCATCCGATGCCGGCGCCGCGCGGCACGAACGCGGACGGCACCCCCACGCCCCGCCCGGTGCAGCCCGTGCTGGCGGCCACCCGCGTGCGCTATGTGGGGGAGCCGGTGGCGTTCGTGGTCGCCGGCACCGTGCAACAGGCGCGGGATGCGGCGGAGGCCGTGCGGCTCGACATCGACACGCTGGCGGCCGTGACCGACGCCCGGGCGGCGCTGCGGGACGGTGCGCCGCAACTCTATGACGAAATGCCCGGCAATGTGGTCATGGAGTTCCGCCATGGTGACGCGGCTTCCGTCCAAGCCGCGATCGCCGGCGCCGCGCATGTGACCCGGCTCGCGATCCGCAACAGCCGGGTGATCGTGAACGCCATGGAGCCTCGCTCCGCCGTCGCCAGCTACGACGGACGCTGGACATTGCATGTGGGGTGCCAGGGGGTTTTCGGCCTCCGCGCCAGCCTCGCCACCGTCATGGGGGTGGAGGTTACCGCGTTAAGGGTCTTGAGCGGCAGCATCGGCGGGTCGTTCGGCATGAAGGCGTCGGTCTATCCGGAATACCCGGCGATCCTGCACGCGGCCCGCGCGCTCGGCCGCCCGGTGAAGTGGACCGATGACCGCTCCGAAAGTTTTCTAAGCGACAGCCACGGCCGGGCGCATGAGGTGGAGGTGGCGCTCGCCTTGGACGCGGAGGGCCGATTTTTAGCGATCGACGTCGAACTCGTCGGCAATATGGGGGCGGTGCTGAGTAACGTCGCCTATTTGCCGCCGACGATGAACACCATGAAGAACATCATCGGTGTCTATCGGACGCCGCTGCTGTCCGTGCATTCGCGCTGTGTAATGACCAACACGTCCCCAGTCGGCCCGTATCGGGGCGCCGGGCGGCCGGAGGGGAATTATTACATGGAGCGTTTGGTCGACACTGCGGCGGCCGAGATGGGCATCGACCGGGTCGAGCTGCGCCGCCGTAACCACATTCAGCCGGAACAGATGCCGTATAAAGCCCCGTCCGGCATGGTTTATGACAGCGGCGCGTTCCCGTCCGTGCTGGATCAGGCGCTGATCCTGGCCGACTGGGACGGCTTTCCCGCCCGCCGGCGCGAGAGCCAAGCCCGCGGCAAGCTGCGTGGCCGCGGCATCGGCCAGTATCTGGAGGTGACCGGCCCGCCATCGCAAGAGATGGGCGGCATCCGGTTCGAGCCGGATGGCACGGTGACGCTCATCACCGGCACGCTGGATTACGGCCAGGGCCACGCCGCGCCGTTCGCGCAGGTATTGGCGGACCGGCTCGGCATCCCGTTCGACCGCATCCGCCTGTTGCAGGGTGACAGCGATCAGCTGATCGCCGGCGGCGGCACCGGCGGCTCTAAGAGCATGATGGCCAGCGGCTCCGCCATCGTGGAGGCGAGCGCGCTATGCATCAAACAGGGCCGCGCCGTCGCTGCCGATGTGTTGGAGGCGGCCCCCGAAGACATCGAATTCGAACGCGATAAAGCGGGGCGCGGCCGATATGTCATCGCCGGCACCGATCGCGGCATCGACATGATGGACCTCGCCGCCGCCCGGCCCGGTGCGCTCGATATCCAGCACATCCACGAGGCCTCACCCTCCGCCTTCCCCAACGGTGCCCATGTGGCGGAGGTGGAGATCGATCCCGCAACGGGCGTGGCCACGGTGGTGCGGTATCACATGGTCAACGATTTCGGCGTGCTGATTAACCCCATGCTGGTCGAGGGTCAGGCGCATGGCGGCATCGTGCAGGGAATCGGTCAGGCGCTGATGGAGGTTTGCGCCTACGACGAAAGCGGCCAGCTCACGACCGGGTCGTTCATGGATTACGCCCTGCCGCACGCCTCGGACGCGCCGAATTTCGTGTTCCGCAGCCACCCGGTGCCGTCCCGTACTAACGCGCTGGGCGTGAAGGGCTGTGGCGAGGCGGGATGCGCCGGGGCGCTGCCGTCAGTGATGAATGCGCTGGTGGACGCCGTGCGAGAGTGCGGCATCACCCACATCGACATGCCCGCCACGCCCCAGACGGTGTGGCGCGTGCTGCAACACGCATCACCATCATAATGAACCGCTTGGCGAAACGATCCAGGGGCAACGGGCGCGCCTGCGGCCCCTGGATTGCTTCGCCGCCAAGCGGCGTCTCGCAATGACGAGGCGCCTTAAACCGGCAACGGCACTTTCTTCCCCACGATGAGCAGGGCGGCGACCCCCGTGGTGAGGTCGGTGGCACTGAGCGGCTTGCGGGCGATCACGGTCCGGGGGTCGGTCCCGCGCTCCTGGGCGAAGGCGAGCCGGTCATCGGCATAGCCGGTCAACAGCATGGCCGGCAGGTTGGGTAACCGGCGGCGGGCGGCCTCGATCAGCAATGCGCCATTCATGCCGGGCATGGAGAAATCCGTGATCAGCACGTCCGGCACCGCACCGCCATCCAGCAGTGCCAATCCGGCCAGGCCCTCGGACGCCGCGATCACCTCATAGCCGCAGGCTTCCAGCTCGAGCACCAGCACCTCGCGCACCATCGCGTCGTCATCCACCACCATCACGCGGGCGCGCACATTTTGGAGGGCGGCGGCGGCGTGATCCTGCCCAGGGGCGATGGCGGCGGGGGCTGCGGCGTGCGGGAACCATAATATGACCACGGTCCCGGCCCCGGGCGCGCTCGTGATCGCAAAACCGCCGCCCGATTGCTGCGCGAACCCGCGCGCCATCGCGAGGCCAAGACCGGTGCCGAGACCGACAGGCTTGGTCGTGAAGAACGGCTCCGACGCATGGGCGAGGGTCGCCTCATCCATGCCGATCCCGGTATCGGCGACGTCGATGCGGATATACGACCCCGGCTCTAATCCGGGCGCTTGTGACGCGCCGCGCGATCCAGCTCCGCCGGCCCGCTCGTGCCGGGCGGAGATCGTGAGGATCCCGCCCTCCGGCATGGCATCCCGGGCGTTGACGGCCAGGTTGATGAGCACGGTTTCCAGCTGCGCCCGGTCGGCCATGAGGGCCAAGGCACCCGCACCCGCACCCGCCTCCACCCCCACCCGCACGTCGATCCCCGCACCCAGGGTGGCCGTCAGGATTTCATACAGGCTGTCCAGCAGCGGCGGCAGCGGCACCGCGACGGTCTGCAGCTCACCCCGGCGCGCAAACGACAGCAGCCGCCCGGTGATCGCCGCCCCGCGCGCCGCCGCGTCCCCGGTCATGCGCGACAGCCGCCGCACCGCATCCGGGTCCCCGGCCTTCTTGCCGATCAGGGCCAGCCCGCCCGACACCGCCTGGAGCACGTTGTTGAAATCATGCGCGATCCCGCCCGCGAGCTTACCCAGCGCCTCCATCCGATGCGACTGCGCCAGGTGCTGCACCGCCTGTTCCCGTTGCAGGACGGCGTCCGCCACCCGGGCCTCCAGCTCATCGTTCATGCGGCGGAGCGCCTCTTCGCCGGCCCGGAGCGCCGCCTCCGTCGCCAGCTGATCCGTGACATCGACATTGCTGCCGAACCATCGTGTGATGCCGCCCTCCGGACCCCGGATCGGCACGACGCGGGTGAGAAAGGGCCGGAACACGCCGTCGGCGCGTCGCAAGGGGAATGTCATTTCGAGCGGCGTGCCGGTCGAGAGCGCGTCCTGCCACCGCTCGATCACACCCGGCAACCGGGCGGGATCGTGCACCGATTGCCACCCCCACCCCTCCATCGCGGCGGGCGTGGTGCCGGTGTAGTCATACCAACGCCGGTTATACCAATAGATCGAGCCATCGGCATGCGCCATCCAGCACAAATTCGGCTGGTTCTCACCGAGCGCCCTGAACTCGTCACCCGAAAGCAGCGCCGCCGCCTCCGCCCGTTTGCGGTCGGTGATATCGACGGCGGTGCAGACGGCACCGATGGTGCTACCCCGGTCATCCCGCAGCGGTGCGGCGCGCACCAGGACGGCCGCGGCGGTCCCGTCCGGAAACACGAACTCGAACTCCTCGGTCGGCACATCCTCACCGCGGGCCGCGCGGCGGATCGGCATATCGGCGATGGCCACCGCCACGCCGCGGCGGTGGACGGCAAAATCACCGAAACCCATGTCCGGACGGGCCTGCATGGACGGGTTCGCGGAGGGCGACATGCGCAGCATCGCACCGGCGTGGCGGTTACCCGTGACGTCGCGCCCCTGGCGGTCATAGGTGACCCAGACCGCGGCCGGCACCGTCTCGATTACCGTCTCGAGCTGCACCTTTTGCTGCAGCACCGTTCGATACGCGATTCCGGCGTCGATCGCCGTGCCGACCTGGCCGGCCACCAACCCGGCGAACGCGCGTGTTTCCGCCACCGGACGATGCGGGTTGAGCCGGACGGTCATAAATCCAGCCGCCGGCTCAGTGCCGCCCAGCGCCAGGATCATGCAATGCGGGTTCGGATCCTCCAACCCGATGTCAGCCATGCGAAGGGTTCCGGGCACGGCGACCCCATCCTCGGACCCTGTCGCAGCACTGAGCCGCGCGAGCCCGGGATGCTCCGGGTCCGGCAGGTAAAACGCGGCAAAGGGCAGGTCACGCCCCTCCCAGCCATCGAGGCACGCGGCGGCGGCGGCGCAGCTTTCTTCCGCGCTCCGCACCCCAGCAATGCGGTCCGACAGACGCCGGAGCAGGCCTAGCCGGCGGTCCCCCACCACACGCTCGGTGGTTTCCAGCACCGGGCAGAACACGCCGCCGATCCCGCCGGATTCGGTGCGGATGGGACTGTAGGAGAAGCTGAAATAGCATTCTTCGGCGAAACCGTGCCGGTTAAGGACGAACCGCCGGTCATCGGAACGGATCGTGGCACCCTCGGTCATGACCCGGTCCAGCATGGGCCCGACCTCGTCCCATACCTCCGGCCAAATCTCCGGCGCGGAAAGGCCGAGTGCCGCCGGATGGCGGGTGCCCAGGATGGGCGCGTAGGCATCGTTATACAACTGGACGAGGCCGTGGCCCCACCAGAGCACGATGGGGAATGCACAATTGAGGCACGTGCTGACCGACGTCCGCAGGCTTTGCGGCCAGGTGTGGAGCGGACCGACCGGGGTCTTGGACCACTCGAGCCCGCGCATGAGCGCGCCGGCATCGCCCCCGCCGGTTAAGAATTCAGCGTCGGTCATGCCAACGATCGGCTCCTGGCGGTTACGCGAAGCGCACGAGCGCCCTTATCGCATCATACCGCGATCACAGCCGCGCGATCAACACTGTGTGCGCCCAAACTCACGCCCAAACCTGCGCCCGAACTCAGGCCGGAACGAGCGCGGCCGCCAGCAGCCGGGCGATCTCTGGCCGGCAGGAACCACAGCCAGTACCGGCCTTCGTCCGCACGCCGATGGCATCCAGGCTGTGGCACCCGGCCCCGATGGCGGCGCGGATGTCACCCGCCCCGATCCCATGACAAACACACAGGCTCGGCTCCGGTGCCAGGCCATTGGCGGGGCGCGCCGCCAGCAGCGTGCGCCGGTCATCCAGCGTGATCTGCGGCAGCTGGATCAGGCACGCGAGCCAGTCCCGCGGCGGCAGGTGCGCCGTGGGGGCCATGAACAAACACGCGCGCAGGCTGCCATCCTCCACCCGGGCCGCCCGGGTGACCCCGGCCCCGGGATCGGACAGCCGGAGCCATGTGCCATCGCCGTCCAGCCACCGCTCGATCCGCGCCCGGGCCTCCTCCGGCGCATCGAGCCCGGCCAATTCGGCACGCCACGCGACGGTATGCCCTGGGCTAAGGGGGGAGCCGA
>JAYVOF010000120.1:0-13064 GCA_043758105.1 Rhodospirillales bacterium
TTCGCTGTTGCAGAACACGACCATCACCGCCGGCACGACCGTCAGCGATACCAACAATAATTTCATCACCGTGCAGGGCACGCTTAATAATGCCGGCACCCTGCAACTAAATTCGGGCGGCAATTACACGGCGCTGCAGACGGTGGGCACGGTGACGCTGTCCGGGGCCGGCGCGGTCGTGCTGGGGGATAATTTCGAGAACCGCATCGTCAGCAACGGCACCGCGTCCACCCTGACCAACGCCAGCACCATCCAGGGTGCCGGGCGGATCGGGGATGGCGACGGCAATTTCGCCCTGATCAACCAGGGCACCATCAACGCCACCGGCGCGGCCGCCTTGCGCATCGACACGACGGCCACCGTCATCGGCAATTCCGGCACGATCGAGGCCACGGGCGCGGGCGGGCTGGCGGTCGCGGGGGCCGTGTCCAACACCGGCCTGATCTGGGCGCAGGGCACCAGCGTGTCGGTCGGCGGCGCCGTTACCGGCGCGGGGATCGACCGGATCACCGGGCCCGGCACAATGGAATTCGCCGGACCAGTGGGCAGCGCGCAACAAATCGTGTTCGACGGCGCCGCCACGGGAACGTTGCGGCTGGACAGCTCATCGGCATTCGCGGCCCGGATCACCGGCTTCGCGGTCGGCGACAAGATCGATCTGGCGGATTTCGGGTTCGTCGCAGCCGGGACGTCCGCGACGTTCAGCGGTAATGCAACGGGCGGCGCGCTGCTGGTGTCCAACGGCACGGCCACCGTGTCGGTGGCATTGTCCGGCACCTACACCACAGCCGCGTTCGGCACCGCCGCCGATCCGTCGGGCCACACACTGGTGACCCTCGTGCATAGCTGAGACTTATGGCAGCCCAAGCACGTCGCGCATCCCGAAAAGACCTGGCCCAATTTGTTCGGTCCAGCCCGCCGCCTGCACCGCCCCGGTCGCGAACACCCGCCGGTCGAACGCCCGATGGGTCAGCGCGATGTGCTCGGACCCGGCGGCAAACAGCAGCGTATGCTCCCCCACCACCTGCCCGCCGCGGAGCGCCGCGAAGCCGATCGCGTTCGGCGGGCGGGGGCCGGTATGGCCGTCACGCCCGCTGACCATGACGTCCGCGAGCCGCACCCCGCGCCCGGCGGCGACGGCGCGGCCCAGGCCGATCGCGGTGCCGGACGGGGCGTCCACTTTTTGACGGTGGTGCATCTCCACGATCTCGGCGTCATAGGCATCGCCGGGGAGCGCCGCCCCCATCTGCTCGGCCAGCGCCAGCACCAGGGTCACGCCCGGCGAGAAATTTGCGGCATACACCACCGGGATATGCGTGGCTGCGCTCGCGACCGCGGCCTCGTCGGCGGCCGACAGGCCGGAGGTACCCAGCACCCAGGCAATACCGGCTGCGGTCAACGCGGCGGCATGGACCGGCACGCGGCTGGCGTGGGTGAAGTCGATCACGGCGTCGCTGATGGCGGCAAGCGTTGCCACGTCCATCGAGGCTTCGTTACTCAGGCTGTGCCCGGCGGCCACGATCTCCTCGGCCAATAACCGGCCCATTCGCCCGGTGCGGCCCAGCACGCCGATCCTCACGCTGCCACCTCGCGATACAGCGCCGCATAGGCCCGGGCTGGACCCTCCCACCCGAATTCGGCGCGCATGCCGTTCTTCTGCAATTCGGCCCACACTTTGGGCATGGACCACAAATGCACCATGCGGCGAACCGCGCCATCGAGACCCGTCTGGTCCGCGGGCGCGAACTGAATGCCGGTCGCCACCCCCGCCGCCAGCGCCGCGTCATTCGCGTCGATCACGGTGTCGTTCAACCCGCCCACCCGGCTCACCACCGGGAGCACGCCGTAGCGGAGCGCACAGAGCTGGGTCAGGCCGCAGGGCTCGAACCGGGACGGGACCAGCAGCGCATCGACGCCCCCGTGTATCTGATGCGCCACCGCCTCGTCGAACCGCAGCATGACCGAAACCCGGCCCGGAGTGGACTGCGCCACCGCGGCCAATCCGCTGCTGATCACCGGATCGCCGGTGCCGAGCACCACCAGCTGCGCGCCGGCGGCGAGCAAGGCCGGCAGGCCGGAGAGCAGCAGGTCCATACCCTTTTGGTCGGTCAACCGGCTGACGACACCGCAAAGCAGGGCGGTTTCGTCCACCGCCACGCCCATCAGCGCTTGCAGCGCCGCCTTGTTCCGCATGCGGCGGCGGAGGCGTCCAGGGCCATAGGTCGCCGCCAAATGCGGGTCATGCGCCGGGTCCCATTCGGTGCGGTCGATGCCGTTCAGGATGCCGGACAGCACCGGCGCCCGGGTGCGCAACAGGCCATCGAGGCCGCTGCCACCCGCCGGCGTCTGGATCTCGGCCGCATAGGTCGGGGACACGGTGGTGATGCGGTCCGACAGGCGGAGCCCGGACTTCAGCATGCCGATGCCGCCGAAATACTCCACACCCTCCACCGTGAACGAAGCGGGCGGCAGGCCGAGCGGGCCCAGCAGATCCGGCGGGAACCAGCCCTGGAACGCCAGATTATGCACGGTAAAGACGGTGCCGGGCCGGGCCCCCGGGGCGAAATACGCGGGCGTCAGGCCCGTTTGCCAATCATGCGCGTGCACGACGCTCGGAAGCCAGCCGGGCACCGCCCCCTGGCCGATCGCGGCCGCGGCACGCGCCAGGGCGGCAAAGCGCTGGGCGTTGTCCGGCCAATCGACCCCATCCGGCCCGGCATACGGGCCGCCGGGCCGGTCATACAGATGCGGGGCGTCCAGCACGAACACCGACAGCCCCGCGGCGTCGCCTGCCAGAAGCTGCGCCGGGCCGCCGAACCAATCCGGCCAGGCGCGCACCTCGACGGCCCGCATCAGCGCGGCCATCACGGCCCGATATCCCGGCACGAGGGTCCGCAGCTCCACACCCTCGGCCGCCAGCGCCGCGGGCAGCGCGCCGGCCACGTCGGCCAGGCCCCCGGTCTTGACCAGCGGAAACACCTCGGACGCGACCGAGAGCACGCGGAGCGGGGGCGGCTTGGCCATCAAGGGCTCAGGCGGTCGATCATCGGCTGGGTAATCAGGCACACGCCCCGCGCGGTGCGGCGGAAGCGGGCGGCATCCAGCTCCGCATCCTCCCCGACCACCAGGCCCGGCGGAATGCGCACGCCGCGATCCACCACTACATTCTTGAGACGCGCATGACGGCCGATATCGACGTAGGGCAGAATGACCGCGCCCTCCACCGACGCATAGGAGTGCGCCTGCACCCCGGTAAACAACAGGCTCCGCTTCACCGATGACCCGGATACGATGCAGCCGCCGGACACGAGGGCGCTCACGGCCGACCCGCGGCGGTTCGATTCGTCATGGACGAACTTGGCCGGCGGGACGATCTCACCATAGGTCCAGATCGGCCAGTCGCGGTCATAGAGATCGAGGCCGGGAACGAAATCGGTGAGGTCCACATTGGCCTCCCAATACGCATCGACGGTCCCCACGTCCCGCCAATACGGCGCGGTTTCGTGGCTGGATCGCACACAGGATCGGGCAAACCGGTGCGCGACCGCCATGCCGCGATCGACGATGGCCGGGATGATGTCGCGGCCGAAATCATGCGTGGAATGCGGGTTGGCCGCGTCCCGGCGCAGCTCGGCAATCAGGAATTTGGTGTCGAACACATAGATGCCCATGCTCGCCAGCGCCTGATCCGGCAGGCCCGGGATGCACGGCGGATCGTCCGGTTTTTCCAAGAAGCTGATGATCTTGTCGTCCGCGTCCACCGCCATCACGCCGAAGCCGGACGCCTCCATCCGCGGCACCTCGATACAGCCGACCGTCACGTCGGCACCCTGGTCCACATGCTGCTGCAGCATGTGTTCGTAGTCCATCTTATAAATGTGGTCGCCGGCCAGCAAGACGATGAAGCGGGGCGCGTAATCCTCGATAATATCGATGTTCTGGAACACGGCGTCCGCGGTGCCGGCATACCATCCCGCCACACCTTCGGCCACGCGTTGACTGGCGGGAAGGATATCGAAACTCTCATTCCGTTCCGGCCGGAAGAAGTTCCAGCCGCGCTGGAGATGACGGATCAGGCTATGCGCCTTATACTGGGTCGCCACGCCAATGCGGCGGATGCCGGAATTCAGCGCATTGCTGAGCGCGAAGTCGATGATGCGGGACTTACCGCCAAAATACACCGCGGGCTTGGCGCGGATGTCCGTCAGCTCCATCAGCCGGCTTCCGCGTCCGCCCGCCAGCACATACGCCATGGCCGAGCGGGCGAGCGGGGCGTGCAGTTCGGACGGACGCACCATTATTTGTTGCCGCCGGGCACGCGCCAAATGTCGGCGGCGTATTCGGCGATGGTGCGGTCGGACGAGAACCAGCCGATCCCCGCCGTGTTGCGGATCGCGGTCGCCCACCAGCCGGGTTGATCCGCCCATAGCTGATCGACCGCGGCCTGTTGCGCGGCATAGCTGTCGAAATCGGCGGCGATCATGAACGGGTCCCGCTCCGCCAGGCCGTCCACGAGCCGGCGGTAGCGCCCGGGCTCGGACGGGGAGAACACGCCCGACCCGATCGCCTCCAGCGCCTGTTGCAACGCGGGGCTGGCGGCGATGTCGTCATGGGCCGCCAGGCCCCCGCGGGCGGTGCGGGCCAGCACTTCGTCGGTCGTGAGGCCGAAGATAAAGATGTTATCCGCGCCGACATGGTCACGGATTTCGACGTTGGCGCCGTCCAGCGTGCCGATCGTGATGGCACCGTTCAGCGCCATTTTCATATTGCCGGTGCCCGATGCCTCCATGCCGGCGGTGCTGATTTGCTCCGACAAATCGGCGGCCGGGATGATCACCTCCGCCAGGCTCACGTTGTAATTCGGCAGGAACACGATGCTGAGCCGCCCGGCGACGCTCGGGTCGGTGTTGATCACCTGCGCCACGTCATGCGCCAAGCGGATGATCTCCTTGGCCACCCAATAGCCCGGCGCGGCCTTACCGGCGAAGATCTTCACGCGTGGCACCCAGTTCCGCCCGGGATTGGCGCGGATGTCGTCATACTGGGCGACGGCCTGGATGATGTTCAGCAATTGGCGCTTGTATTCATGGATACGCTTGATCTGCACGTCGAATAGGGCAGTGAAATCGACCGGGATGCCGGTGCGGTCCTGGATGACGCGGGCCAAGGCGCGCTTCCGGGCCAGCCGCTCCCGGGCAAACGCCGCTTGCAATGCCGGGTCGTTCGCGTGTGCCGCGAGCTCCGACAGGGCGGTGGCGTCCGTCAGGAACCGGTCGCCGATCCGGTCCTGGATCACCCGCGTCAGGCCCGGGTTGGCACGGTGCAGCCAGCGGCGGAAGGTGATGCCGTTGGTCTTGTTCTGAATGCGCCCCGGATAGATCGCGTCCAAATTGGCGAATAATTTCTGCTGGATCAGCCCGGAATGCAGCGCGGAGACGCCGTTGATCGCATGGCTGCCCAAGAACGCCAGATGCCCCATCCGCACCCGGCGCCCATGCCGCTCATCGATCAACGAGGCGGCGGCCAGTTGTTGATCGCTGCCTTGCCCCAGACTCCGCACATGTTCCAAATGCTTGCCGTTGAGCAAGTAAATGATCTGCATGTGACGCGGCAGCAGGCGCTCCATGAGCGGCACGGCCCACGTCTCCAGCGCTTCCGGCAGGAGGGTGTGGTTCGTGTAGCTGAAGGTCGCAATCGTGATCTCCCACGCGCGGTCCCACACCAGGCCGTGCACATCGACCAGCAACCGCATCATCTCGGCCACGCCGATCGCCGGGTGGGTGTCGTTGAGCTGGATCGCCACCTTGTCCGCCAAGGTCTGGATGGAGCCGAATTGCGTCACATGGCGGCGGATCAGATCTTGCAGCGACGCGGAGGCGAAGAAGAACTCTTGCCGCAGCCGCAATTCCTGCCCGGCGTCGCTCTCGTCACCCGGATATAGAATGCGTGACACCGCCTCGATCTGCACGCGGTCCCGCAGCGCGCCGACATGGTCGCCGCGGTTGAACGCGTCCAGGTGCAGCGGCGTGGCGGCCCGGGCGGACCAGAGGCGCAGCGTGTTGGCACCTGTCCCGCCGCCGATGATCGGCATGTCGAACGCGACGGCGTTCAGCGTCTCACCCGGATTCCATGCATAGCTGAGGCAGCCATCCGGATCCCGGTGGGCCGAGACGGTGCCGCCGAAGCCGATCGGAAACGACACGTCCGCCCGCTCGAACTCCCACGGATTGCCGAGCTGGAGCCAGTCTTCCGGCAATTCCTGTTGAATGCCATCCGCGAGTATCTGGCGGAACAAGCCATGCTCATAGCGGATGCCATACCCGAACGAGGGGACCCCCAGCGTCGCCATGCTCTCCATAAAGCACGCGGCGAGCCGGCCGAGGCCACCGTTGCCGAGGGCCGCGTCCGGTTCCTGTTCGCGCATCCGGTCCAGATCCACACCCTCCGCCGCGAGCGCCGCGCGGACGCTGTCCAGCAGGCCGAGGTTGCCGATCGAGTCGAACAACAAGCGGCCGATCAGGAATTCGAGCGATAGGTAGTACACCCGCTTACCGCCGGTGCGGTAGATGTCGCGGGTGGTTTCGAACCAGCGGTCGGTGATGACGTCGCGGACCGCAAGTGCGGTGGCCACGAACCAATCGCGCTCAGTGCCGGTGTCGGACGATTTGCCGACCTGGTAGGTGAGCTTGGCGACGATGCGGACGCGCATGTCGTCCGCGGTATGAGACGAGGTTTGAGCCGGAGCCAGGTTTGTATCTGAATCCATCACACGGTGCCTCCGCTGGGTTCGATATATGTCGCATCTCCTGTCCATTCCCGCCAGAGAAGGATGAGGGCCGCCATGATTGCGGGGCCGACGAATAGCCCGAGCAGGCCGAAGGTTTCGACGCCGCCCAGGATGCCCAGCAACACCCAGAGAAACGGCAGCTTCGTAGCCCCGCCGATCAGCGCCGGACGAATGGCGTGATCGGCGGCGAAGATGATGAAGAACCCAACCCCCAACAGCACGGCCGCCGCCACGGTGTGAGATTGCGCGACGGCGATCAGGCAGGCCACCACCAGCACGAGCGTGGCCCCGCCCGGCACCATCGCAGCGATCGCGGTCACGGCACCTAGCAGCACCGGATGCGGCACGCCCGCCAGCCAATAACCGACCCCGAGGACGGCACCAATACCCAGTCCCACCAGCACCAACCCATCGACCGTACCATGAATGGAGGCGATGATTTGCCGCGCCACTCGGGGGCCGGCCGGGCCGAATACTCGATTCGCGACGGCCAGCATCTTGCTGGACAGCGCCGGACCGTCCTTCAACAAGAAAAATAGAGTTAGCAGCGTGAAGCCCAGGGTGACCAATTGATGGATCAGCCGGGAACCGAAGCTGCGGGAGAACGACATCACTTCCGCCCGGTCCACCCGGCCCAGCAGGCGGCGCGCGTCCTCCGGATGGGCGAGGTTCGCCTCCCACCAGGCGGTGGCGCGGGGCCCGGCGAGCGGCAGGGTCTGCACCCAATCGGGCGGCGCCATGCCCTCCTCACGGACGGTATTGACCACCGTCACCACCTGCCGCGCCTCTCGGCTGGCCTGCAGCGCGCCGAGGGTGACGGGGATGAGCACGAGCAACACCGCCCCCAAGGTGAACAGCAGCGGCAGCACCACATTATGGTGCCCCGGCCCGAGCCGGCGCAGCGTCCGGCCATACAGCGGTGCCACCGCAATGGCCAGGACGGCGGCCCAGACGAGGGCACGCAGAAACTCCTGCAGCGTGTAGAGCCCAACGGCGAACAGTGCCACGCCGAGCAGCACCCGCGCCGTTTGCTGGCGGCGGTCGGTGGCGTCCTGTACGATCATCGTGTTCTCCGTCATGAAATCAGCCTAGCCTGCTCCGCGGGCCGCGTCGAAGGAGGGGTGATGACGGATTGGAAGCATGATGGCGTGCGGGTGATCCCGGGGGGCAGCCTCGACACCAATACCGCGCAGACGCCGGGTATGAACCGGGCGGCGGCGATCAATTTCGCCCGGGTCGGCGCGCAGAAGCTCTGGGCCGGGACGGTGCACATCCACCCGCACGCCAAGACCGGCGCGCACCACCACGGCGCGCTCGAAAGCGTGATCTATGTCGTGCGCGGCCACGCCCGGATGCGCTGGGGTGCCGCACTCGAATTCGTGGCCGAGGCCGGACCCGGCGATTTCATCTTCATCCCCCCCTATGTCCCGCACCAGGAGATCAACGCGAGCCGCACCGAAACGCTGGAATGCGTGCTGGTGCGCAGCGATAATGAGGCCGTGGTGGTCAATTTGGATATCGAGCCGGTGGAGCGCCCGGAGGGGGTGGCCTGGGTGGATCCCATCCACCGGGCACCCTCCTCATAGGTCATGGCATAAAAGCTGGCCGCTGGCTGCACGGGTCAGCACCGCCTCCATCGCCCGGATGGGTGCGAGGTCGGACAGGATATGGCGGCGCCCGGCGCCCATGCGGGTGCGCAACGCGGCGCGTAGGCCCGGCGTTTGGGCGAGGGTCGTGGCGATACGGACATAATCGTCCACATCCGCGGCCACCGTGTCGGTCACGCCCATACCGGTCAGGATCCCGGCGGTGTGACGCCCGCGCATGAGCGGTCCGGCGGCCGTCACAATGACCGGTGTCTCCGCCAGCATATCGAGCGTCGATTTGCCGCCGGACCAGCCGATGCTGTCCAGCACGACATCCGCCAGCCGGGTCACGCCGAGGAACCGGCCCTGCGAGAGCGGCGGCAGCATCAGCAAATACCGCTCCGGATCCAGCCCGCGCGCGGTGAAGGCAGCGCGCAGCCGGTCGTGAAAATGCGCGGTGACCGTCCGGCTTTTGGCAAATCCGATGAACGCGAATTGGCAATTGCCGGTCGCGGCGGCGATGCGGACGAACACCTCGTCATGCTGGGGCAGGTATTTTTGCAGCGTTTGCGGGCACCAGAATAGCACTGAATCCGGACGGATCTTCAACGCGGCACGGCTGATCGGCTTCGTCACGCGCTCATCGGGTTGGTAACAAATTCCGAGCTTCGGCAGCGCGATGAGCCGCTCGGTATAGTGCTGGTCGGCCTGGTCCGGCTCCATCAAAGCGCTGGACAGGAATAGGTCCATGGTCGGCAGGCCGGTGGTCTCCGGCTGGCCCCAGCAGACGGCCTGTGTCGGCGCGAGCCGCTCGGCCGCGAGCTGGGCGGCCGCCGGGTCCATGCCCACCTCGGGATAGAGCAGCACATGCGGCCGGTCGGCCAGGATGGCGTCGCGGACCGCGGCTGCCGTGCCGGAGATGAAGCGGGGACATAGTGCCCGGGCAATCACCGTCTGCGGATCGCAGGTCGTGGCAGTGTGGTAGGCCGTCACCTCGAACCGGCTGCGGTCCAGCTCACCGAGCCACCCCTTCAGCATCAGCCGCCAGACGGTATGCTCGCAAAAGAAGCCGCTCACGATGCCAAGGCGGATCCGTTCGGCGGGGCCGGGCGGCGTGGCCAGCTTCAGGCCGTGCGCCGGGCGGATTTGGGCCATGAGCGTGCCGTACTGCGCCTGTAGCGCACGGTCGGGCTGGCCTTGATACGGCAGGAAGAATGGCTGACTGGCCCCGGCCGATCCGGCGAGTGCCGCCGCCACGGAAGGGTCAACCGCCAGCGCCTGCAGCCGGCCGAGCGCGTGGGAGTATCGCATGCGCTGCAGGGTGATCTGCTCGGGCGTTTCATACAGGATCGGCACCTCCACCATGCAGCGGGCCCACAGCGCCCGGCCATGCAGGGGCTTGAGCGCCACGGCCCGCTCATGACAGGCGCGCGCCTCATCCTGCCGGTCATCCAGCAGCATGAGGCAGCCGAGGTTATAATGCGCGTCCGCGAAGCCGGGATCGCAGCGTATGGCGTCATGCAGATACTCGATCGCCAGCTCCGTCCGGTTCTGCGCTTGTAGGGCGAGGGCCAAATTATTGAGCAGGGCCGCGTGGCCGGGCCGGGCCAGCAGGGCCTCGCGCAACATCTGTTCCGCCGGCCCTGGGCGGGCGGTCGCCAGCAGCATGGCGGCATAATGACCGAGGATGTCGGGGCAGCCGGGCCGCAGCCCCAGCGCACGCTCGAACGCCGACTGCGCCCCCGTGAAATCTTCCGCGGCCGTCAGCGCGCGAGCCAGGTTGCAGACGATTTCGACCACATCCGGCATGACCGCGTCGGCGCGACGGAACCAGTCCAGCGCCTCCGTCACCCGGCCGACGTCCCGCAGCAAGCAAGCGAGGTTGTTCGCCGTGGCGCCGGTCCCGGGCCGGATCGTCCAAGCCTGCCGGTACGCCGCCTCTGCCTCGGGTACTCGGCCCAGCGCGGCCAGGGCCTGACCGCGGGTGTGGTGCAGCGGTGCCGGTGTGGGATCTTCCCGGATCGCGGCGTCGATCCAGGCCAGCGCCTGCTGCGGCTCATGCCGGTTACAGGCGATGATGGCGAGGATATGCAGCGCACCGGGCTCACGCGGATAAACGGTCATGACCCGGCGGCAGCACGCCTGCGCCAGGTGGCTATCCCCGGCTCGCAGCGCGCCGAACGCCGCGTCCAGGATCGCCTCGGTATCCAGAGTAGCCTTGATATCCGGGGCCAACAGGCCGGGATCGTGCATCAATCCTCCAGTCAGAAGGAGTATGCACGGTCCAGGTTAACAAATCGTGAAGCGGATGCGCGTTCGCCGGCAACCCGTCATTGCGAGCCGCTTGGCGAAGCAATCCAGGGGCCGAATGCGCTCTCTTGGCCCGCGGATTACGTCACCAGGAACCCGGTATCAGGCCAGATTGCTCGCGACCCACGCCTTCAACTCGCTTTTGGGGGCAGCACCGACCTTGGTGGCGGCGGGCTTGCCGTCCTTGAACAGAATCATGGTCGGGATACCGCGCACGCCATAGGCATTGGGCGACATCGGGTTCTCATCGATGTTCACCTTGGCCACCGTGACCCGGCCCTTGTATTCGACCGCGATTTCCTCCAACGCCGGCGCGATCATCTTACACGGGCCGCACCATTCGGCCCAGAAATCGACCAGGACCATGCCCTTGCTCTCCAGCACGTCGGCCTTGAACGTGTCGTCGCTGACGGCCACGGTATTTTCGCTCACAGATGGTCTCCTAAACGCTATCAACATATTGGGGGCCAGGCCCGGCCCGATCAAGCAGGTGATCCGGAATGGTGACGACGCTGGCGGTCTCTGTCCAGACCAGGGCGCACTGCACCGGACGATCGGGATAGATCCCGCGCAGCACACCGCGATAGGCGGCCAATTGACGCAAATAGCGCACCGGCGTCTGGCTCACATCCGGCGGCGCAGCGCGGTGGGTCTTGAAATCCACCAGCCACACGCCGTCCGCCCGCACCACCATGCGGTCCACCACGCCGCTGACCACCATGCCGTGGACCAACCCCGTCAGCGGCTGCTCCGCCCGCGCACCCGGGCCGAACAGCGGCGCCAACGCCGGGTGATCGAGCACCGCCAGCACCTCCGCCGCCAACCGCGCCGCCTCCGCCGCATCGAGGCCCCAGCCCGGCTGCGCCAGATACCGCCGCGCCGCGTTGATCCGGTCGCCGTCCACATCGGGCAAATACTGCAGCAGGCTATGCACCAACTGCCCCGTCAGGCGCGGCCGGTCCGCGCCGGCCCCGGCATGCAACGGCGAGCCCGCGCGCGGCACCGGGCCATACGCCGCACCCTCCGGACGGCTAGGCGCGATCGGGATCGGCACGGCGGGCTCCGGCGGGGGCGGGGCCGGCGTCCAATCGCCGGGCTTGCCGGCCCAGGCCGGGAGCCGGGCGGCGGACGCATCCGCCCCGGCCGGGGCGGGAGTGACCGGCGTGTCCTGGCCGGTTTCATACACGAGGCGCTGTCCTTCCCACGCACCGGGTCCGTCGAAAATTTCGGAGTCGTAGGACAATTCCATGATGCCGGCCTGCACCAGGCGATACCAGCTCTCCTCAGGCGGGCCGTCCTTCTTGCGCGTGGCCCAGCCGCAGACCACGAGGCGGTCCTCGGCGCGGGTCATCGCGACATACAGCAGCCGGTTATGCTCGCGCCGCCGGGCGACGCGGTCGGCGTCCCGGGCGCGGTCCAAGGCGGCGCAGCGTAGCTCTTTCTTAGGCGACCACAGCGGCAATTCCACACCGGTGCTGGCATCCATCACCCACGAGAACGGCTCGTCTTCCGGCGGCAGCGCCGTCGTGTCCGGCAGGATCACCATCGGCGCCTGCAATCCCTTGGCCCCATGCACCGTCATCACCCGCACCGCACCCCCGTCACCGCCCGCCTCCCGTTTCACCTCGGCCCCCGACGCGCGAACCCACTGCACGAAGCCCTGCAGGGACGGCGGGTTCGACCCGGCATAGGCGAGCGCCGCGTTCAGCAACTCGTCGATCGGTTCCGCCGCCTCCGCCCCCAGCCGGCCCAGCAGCCGGGCGCGTCCGCCGAGCGGGCCCAGCGCCTCGCTCAACAGCGCATGGGGCGTCACGTGGTCGGCCCGGGCGCGCAACGCGGTCAGGAACGCCAACGCCACCGCCCAGCCGGGACGCCCGGCGGCCTGGGCCTGCAGCGTGTCCCACAGCCGCGCGCCGGGCACCCCGGCCAGCACGAGGCGCATCAGGCTGTCGTCGGTAAGGCCGCCGAGCGGGCTGGTCAGCACGCAGGCGACGGCCAGGTCATCCTCCGGCAGCAGCACCGCGTCGCACGCCGCCAGCAGATCCTGCACCGCCGCCTGATCCGTCAGCTTCATACGGTCGAGCCCGGCCACCGGCACGCCGCGCGCCTTCAGGGACCGAACCATTGCGCGCGCGAACTCACCGCGCCGCTGCACCAAGATCAGGATGTCCCCCGCCTGCAACGCCCGCCCCCGGCTCGGCAGCCGCACGCCATCCGCGAGCTCTCCCGCGATCCAGCCGGCCAGCATGTCCGCCAGCCGCTGCGGGGCGGAGATCAAGCCGTGATTCTCGTCCGGCACCGCCCAGGGCACGGGCTCGATCTGCGGCGGCACCGGTGCCAGCGGCCATAGCTCCACCCGGCCCGCCGCCCCGACGCGGTCC
>JAYVOF010000121.1:0-4638 GCA_043758105.1 Rhodospirillales bacterium
CGCCACAGAGCGGACACGGCACATGCTTCCAGGTTGGGTGGTGATCGAGTGGGTTGCCGGGTGTGTCGAACCGGACGTCGGTCGGCAGCACGACCGGCAAATCATGCATCGGCACCGGCACGACGCCACACGCGTCACAATGAATGACCGGGATCGGGCAACCCCAGTACCGCTGACGGCTGATGCCCCAATCCCGTAACCGCCAATTCACCACGCCGCTTCCCGTGCCGTCCCGCTCCAACGCCGCGATCGCCGCTGTCTTCGCCGTGCCCGCGTCTAAACCGTCAAGAAAACCGGAATTGATCATCTGTCCCGGTCCATCATACGCCACATCGGCCATCTGAAACCCCCCGGGCGGCACATCCGGCGGCAACACCACGGGGACGACCGGCAAGCCATAGGCGCGGGCGAAATCAAGGTCGCGCTGATCACCACTGGGACAGCCGAAAATCGCCCCCGTGCCGTATTCCATTAACACGAAATTAGCGATCCAAACCGGAAATACGGCCCCCGGCAGGAACGGATGGGTGACCGTGAGGCCAAGGTCGAAGCCGAGCTTCTCGCCCGTCTCGACCGCGGCCTCACTGGTGCCCCGGCTCCGGCATTCGGCGATGAACTGGGACGCCGCTGGATTGGCGGCCGCCACTGCCGCCGCCAGCGGATGCTCCGCCGCGATCGCCAGGAACGACATGCCAAACAGCGTGTCCGGCCTGGTCGTGAAAACCTCTAACGCGCTAATCCCGGAGTGCGGCTCCGCCAGTTGAAACCTCACTCGGGCACCTTCGCTCCGCCCGATCCAGCGCGCTTGCATCGTGCGTACGCGCTCGGGCCATCGGTCCAAGGTGTCCAGTCCACCCAGGAGTTCGGAAGCAAATTGGGTGATCCGCAGGAACCACTGCGACAAACGCCGCTTCTCCACCGTGGCACCCGACCGCCAGCCCTTGCCGTCGATCACCTGCTCGTTCGCCAGCACCGTTCCATCGACCGGATCCCAATTGACCCAGCTCTCCTTCCGCTCGACCAATCCCATCCGCATCAAATCAAGGAACAGGCGCTGCTGCTGGCCGTAATAGGCCGGATCGCAGGTCGCGAACTCGCGGGACCAATCGAGCGACAATCCGATGCGCTTCAGCTCCGTCCGCATCGCCTCGATGTTGCTCCGGGTCCAGCTCGCCGGGTCGATGCCGCGCTCCCGGGCGGCGTTCTCGGCTGGCAGCCCGAACGCATCCCAACCCATCGGATGAAGGACCGAAAACCCCCGCGCCCGCTTATACCGGGCCACGACGTCACCCAGCGTGTAGTTCCGCACATGCCCCATGTGGATCTTACCACTGGGATAGGGAAACATTTCTAGCACGTAGTATTTAGGCTTCCCGTCCGTTGGCACGTCGTCCACGCGGAAACAGCCAGCCTCGTCCCACGCACGCTGCCACCGGGGCTCGGCCGCTTGAAAGTCAAACCCGGAGGCTTCGCCAGGAGACCCTGAGCCGTCGCCAGGAGACGGGGAAGCTTCGCCAGGAATCGGGCTGATTTCGTTCATGCAGTGCGCGTCCGACCAGGAAGTCGCCAAGGAAGTCTGGCGCTTGTTATCTTCTATACCAACTTACCCGGCAACAGCGGTCGCATGAGCCTACGATCCGGTCGCTTGGGACCGCAATTCGCGGGCACGGGCCAGCACCTTATTCTCGATCTCGCTGGTCGTCCCGGAGGCGACGGGCGCATCGACCCATTGACCACCCTGTGCGGTCTGCCGGAACAGTGCGATCTTGACCCCATCCGCCCGGAGCTGCCGGCCGAGGATATAGGCCGTGGCCTTGAACCGCTCGCCGCCACCGGTGGGCGGCTGATACCAGTCCGTGATGATGACGCCGCCGAACGGGTCCGCATTGGCCAGCGGCATGAACGATAGCGTATCCAGGGCGGCCCGCCAGAGATAGGCGTTGACGCCAAGGCCACTGCCCTCGTCGGACTTGCCGCCATCGGCACCCTTGCCGATCCCGAACGACAATCCTTGATCGCCGAACAACTTCCCGCGGTCGGCACCCTTGGTGCGGTAATCGTTATACTCGTTATCGGCCACCGGTCTCACGTTGTTGCAGGCCGACAAACCCAGCACAGCGACCAGACCTAAAGCCGCCTTGGACACATTTCTGATCATATGGACTCACTGCCTATGGGCACCAATTGCGCCGACGCGCTCTCATAGCCCGGCGCACCCACATCCGCCAAGCGGGGCGAACCCAGCGAGCCCGTGACTTGGGCGCCCTACCCAGAATGTCGGCAAAACAAAAGGGCGGCAGATTGCTCTGCCGCCCCTATGCTCAACCCAAAAGGGCAGATTTACCAGGCGAAGGAGGTGCCGATCGCGAACACCTGACCATTGACCTTGTTGTTGTTGGCGTTGTTCGACTGGCCGGTGATGAAGTTATAGCCGTTCTGCTTCCGCTGCTCGTAAATATACGAAGCGAAGAGCGAAAGGCCCGGCGCCAGGCTATACGTGCCACCGGCGGCAAAACCCGTCTCCGCCCGCTGTCCGCCGATGACGGAACCGAGCGCGTTCGGTACGCCATTGGCGTTACGGTTGGTGGCCGTTTGCTGGTCACCCTGCGAGATGGACTTCAGGTAATGCGCGCCCACGATCACAGGACCGATCGTGTAGCTCGTGCCGATGATGAAGGCGCTCGCGTTCGGCTGGCCCCGTGCCACAAGACCGCCATAGCCGCCACCGCCCGGCACGTTGTAACGACCGAACTGGTAGTTACCGCCGAACGACACACCGCTGATGGTCGCGGCCACACCGAAGTCACCGACGCTCAGGTCCTCAAGGCGAGCACGCTGCGGGTTGGTGGTGGAGCCCGGAACGCCGCTGTCCAGCACCCGGCCCGAGCCGGTGTAGGACGCCGTCGCCGCCAAGCCAACCGGGCCGAACGTCCCACGATAGCGCAAGAGCGCCTCATAGGTGTTCTTCCGGCGCTGGTAATCGGCCGTGCTGGTGGAGGACAGATTGTCGCAGCCCGGAGTGGCCACGGATTGACCGGCGGCAGAGAATGCCCCGGCTGACGCGGTCGGGCCGCAGCCAGAGGCGTTATCCTCGCCGCCGTTCGCCGTCGTCGGCTCGAACGACACACCGAAATCGACACCGAAGATCTGCGGCGACAGATAGACGACCTTGGTCGTCGAATAGACGTTGCCGACGCTGGCGAACGGATAGTTGATCTGCATGTTGCCGGGCAGAAGGGCCGGAAGGTCGCCGTTCAGGCCACCGTCGTTGAAGTTTTCGAATGTGCCCGTGAGGTAGAGGCTCGCGGGGTTGTCGGACGAACCGACGCGGATCGTGCCGAACTGGTCGGTGCCGATATAGCCCCACTCCCGGCGTAGATACAGCGCGTTACGGGTGCGGCTCTGGCCCGAGATCGAACCGGAGAAACCGCCGCCCGCGCCGAAGTTGTTGTCTTGGCGGATTTCGAGGCTCGCACCATACTTCAGGCCGTTGGTCGCGACGCCGTCGAAGCCGGGGTAGAGGCGGGCGTAATCCATGACGCCGTAGCCGGATAGCTTGTTGGTGCCCTGGTTCGAGGTCGTCAGCGCGATCGGCGCGGCAGTGCCGGTCGCACTCACCGGCGTGACGGCGGCATTGGCGGCACCGGAAGCGAAGTTCGAGGTGCGTGCGGCCCCGTTGTTGATCGCGGCGGCATAGAACCGGAAGCGCCCGTTCAACCGGACCGTCACGGTGCCGGGCGTCGGGAAGGACTGGCCGGTGTAGTCGACGGCGTCTTGGGCGAAGGCCGTATCGGCGATCCCCATCGACGCACCCAGCACGGCCACACTGGCCAGCAGGAGCTTACGCATGAAACTTCTCCTCAAATCACCGGACAGGTCCCGGCGGACGTTCAAGGCCCCGTCCTGTCTATGCGGCTCGCAAAGTCGCGAATGCCTCATTCCAGGGTCTGCCAGACCTCGGATACTATTGCCGCGTGACTTGACGGGCTGCAATCGTTGAAGCGCCGGCCGCATGGTAATTCCGAAACACTGTGGCGGTCATGCCACATTATTCCATGCCCCATCACAGCGGGGCCCCATCACAGCGGGGGTCCCATCACAGCAGGGGCCCCATCACAGCGGGGGCCCCATCACAGCGGGGGCCCCATCACAGCAGGGGCCACATCACACCAGAGCACCGATCCCGCCGGCCCCCGCGACGTTGAATGGCAGCCGGCGAGCGGTGCGGCCGGTAATGCCGCCCAAGGCCGCGACCCTCGTTCCAGTCTCGCCCGCCCCGATCGAAAGCGCAGACCAGCGGACCGGCCCCCAGGCGACGCCGCCAGGATGGGACAGGGTTGGAAAGGCCGGCGAAAGGAAGATCGTCGTCGCCTTCGATCGCCGGGCCCGACGCAATGACACTCGATCATGCGCGGACGCGGTGATGAGCTTGATGAGCGGCCGGGCCGGCCCGCGTCCGCCACGCACGTGCAGCCCCGTCCGCAACTGCGCGGCCAGCCGCCAATCTCCGGCGATCACCAGCGTTAGCCGACGCGCCCGGCAGATCCGCGCAACCCGGCCGGCGATTGCCACCCGGTCTGGGTGGCGGTCATGACGGAACACGACGCCGCACAAACCACGCGGCAACCGGGACACCGC
>JAYVOF010000122.1:0-4616 GCA_043758105.1 Rhodospirillales bacterium
CCCCGCCGGCTACCGCCCGGGCGGGGGTGAGACGGTGAATGAGATGCTGCGCCGGGTTCGCCATGCCTGGCCGAGTCTGGCGAGTGCGGCGGAGACGACTCTGCTGGTGACCCATGCCGGGCCGATCCGGTGTTTGCTGCACGTGACGTTAAAGGTGCCGTTGGCGGAGTCGATCAAGGCAGGCGTGGCCTATGGGTCGGTGGTGAGGCTCGCGTGAACGTGGCCGCATCCGCCGGTGGGATGTTTTTCGTAGGGCATTCCACCCAACACCAAAGCGCGGAGTGAGGGAATTAACCGGTCCCAGCCCGTATGTGTGCTGAGGCGGCTTCAAGCCAGTCGCGTCCGGCCTGTTAGCGTCCGGTCTGACTGTTTCCCTCACCCCGGCCCTCTCCCGAAGGGAGAGGGGGAAGCAAGTTTGGCCGCCCGTTCCGACTAGGCGGCTTTGGCCATGGTCATGCTCTGATAGGCGGCGGTTTCGAACTTGAGGTAGCCGCCGACCGAGGCTGGGTCCACGAATGGGAGGATTTGCGTCGCCCAGAAGCCGCCGATGCCGGTTTGGCGGTCGATCCAGTAGTATAGGTTAGCGAGGCCCGCCCAGGCCAAAGCACCGGCGGGGCGCCCGGTCGGTGCTTTTTCGTCGTTGATCATGAAGCTGAGCGCCCAGGATTTGGGCATGCCCGGGAAGAACTCGGCGTCACCTGAGACGCTGGGGATCGGGCCTGGGAGCTTTTTGATTTTCTTGTCCCCCAGGCCGTTCTTAACGGCCATGTGCACCGTCTCGGCCTTGAGCACCCGGCCGTGCTCGCCCGCGCCGTCATTCAGCCACATGCGGATGAAACGCATGTAGTCCGGTACGGTCGCATAGAGGCCGTGGCCTCCCATGTGCAGGTCTGGCTCCTGAATCAGCTCCCAACCTGGCAGGAGACTGAGCACGCCCGTGTCGTCGCGCTGATGCATGCCCGTCAGGCGCGTGCGCATGTCCGGGGTGATCTTGAAGCCCGTGCTGCTCATGCCGAGCGGGGCGAAGATGCGCTCCTGCATCACCTGACCCAGGCGTTGACCGGTGACTTTCTCCACCACCTGGCCGGCCCAGTCGATGTTGCTGCCGTATTCCCAGCGCTCACCGGGGTCGAACAGCAGGGGGGTTTTGAGCGCCGCCATCGTCGCGGTCAGCACGCTGACCTGGCCGTGCTCGGACACCATGCGGAGGTAGTCATGGTTGAAGAATTCATAGCCGAACCCGGCGGTATGCAACAGCAGCATGCGAGTGGTGATGTCACGCTTGGGCGCGCGCGTCTTCGGCTTACCGGACGCATCGAACCCGTCCAGCACCTGCAGCGCGCCGATGTCGGGCACGTAATTCTTGGCCGGCGCATCCAGATCGACGCGTCCGTCTTCGACCAATTGCAGCACGGCCGTGCTGGTGATCGCCTTGGTCGTGGAGAAGATCGCGAACACGCTATCGGTCGTCATCGCTTGATCGTGGCCCAGGGCGCGCTTGCCGGCAGCGCCCTCGTAGATGTTGCCGTGGTGGTCGGTGACCATCGCCACGACGCCGGGCACGCCGGGGGTGTGGGCGACGGTGTCCTGTAACACCTTATCGCAGGCTGCACGCATGTCAGACATGGTATCCTCCCTGATCGGGACGGCCGTTCCCGCCCCGGCGCGGACTGTGGCAGATGAGGGCAAGCCGGTCTATTCTGGATAAAATGCTATTCTGCTCAAAAATGGGAGGGTTCGCGTGCCCGATAGCCGTCAAATCGAGATGACCACCGCCCGCCGGCTGCAGAGCATCTTTGCCGGGTCGATCGGCAATTTGATCGAGTGGTATGATTTTTATGTCTATAACTCGTTCGCGATCTATTTTGCCAAGTCTTTCACGGACAGTACGAACCCGAATGCGCAACTGATTCAGGTGTTCACCATCTATGCGGTCGGCTTCATCGTCCGGCCGATCGGCGGTGTGGTTCTTGGTTACTTCGCGGATCGGGCGGGACGGCGGGCGGGATTGACGCTCTCGGTGACGCTGATGTGCCTGGGCTCGGGCATGATTGCGCTGCTGCCGACCTATGCCACGGCGGGGATTTGGGCGCCGATCCTGTTGCTGCTTGCGCGCATTCTGCAGGGGATTTCGCTGGGTGGTGAATATGCGTCGTCTGCGACGTATTTGAGTGAGGTGGCGGGGGCGAAGAACCGGGGGTTTTGGAGCTCGTTCCAATATGTGACGCTGATCGGCGGGCAGGTGGTGGCGGCGCTGGTGTTGCTGGTGATGCAGCAGGTGTTTACCGGTGCGGAGCTTTCGGAGTGGGCGTGGCGCATTCCGTTCGCCATCGGCGCATGCGGCGCATTGTATGGTTTGTATTTGCGCCGCAATCTGGCAGAAAGCGCCGAGTGGCTGGCAGCGTCGCGCGAGAAGAAGGGTAGTTTGTTCCGCGAGCTGTTTAAGCATCCCAAGGAATTACTGTTGGTATTCGGCCTCACGATGGGCGGTACCACTGCGTTCTATACATTTAGCTCGTATATGCCGACCTATTTGTCGAACACGCTCAAATTCCCGAAGGAGTGGGTGGCGGAGATTTCGTTCATCAGCCTGTTCCTGTATGCCGCGATGCAGCCGCTGTTCGGTGCCATTAGTGACCGGGTGGGCCGGCGCCCGGTTCTGATGTGGTTCGGCATCATGGGCACGCTGTGCACGGTGCCGATCCTGACTGCACTGGGTGACACGCATACCTGGCTACGCGCGTTACTGCTCATTTTGGCGGCGCTGGCGATCGTATCCGGGTACACCTCGATCAACGCGGTGGTGAAGGCGGAGCTGTTCCCGGCCGGTGTGCGGGCGTTGGGTGTGGGCCTCCCATATGCTCTGGCGGCGTCGATTTTCGGCGGGACCGCGCCGCTGATTGCGCTGCAATTCAAGGAGGCGGGGCATGAGAGCTGGTTCTATTGGTATGTGACCGCGCTCACGTTCTTGTCTTTGCTGGTTTATGTGTTCATGCGGGATACCAAGAAGGATAGCCGCATGGCGGCGTCGTAGCAGCGGCTAGAGGGAGTGCCCTGTCATCACGAGCCGCGGCTTCGGCCGTGGCGACCCAAGGGCAACATTCGTGCCTGTCGCCCTTGGATTGCTTCGTCAAGCGTCTCGCAATGACGAGGTGAGAGAGCCGGTCACGCATTCATGCCATTTGTATGATGCCAATCGCCGCTCACGATGACTCTGTAATCTTTGTAGGGTGGGCTTCAGCCCACCACGACCGGGACGGCCTAAAGCGGTTGGCTGAAGCCCACCCTACGATTTGCGCAAAGGTCAGAGCTTCGGGCGATTGGTATAAGGCGCGAAGTCGGGGATTCACGCCGATGCTGAACGCGATGGACCGCGCCGGGCTGATCGGGCGCCGGCGCGGTCCATGATGTTGGTGGCGGAGGCGTACTGACGCCGGTTTAAGAGCGTGCGGCGCGGCGGCGGACGAAGGCGAGGGCGGCGAAGCCTGCGCCGAGGACGGCCATGGACGCCGGCTCCGGTACGGCGACCGCGTTAGCGGTGACCACGAACGCGCCACCGGTGCCGGTGCCGTTGAACGGGTCGCCGAAGCGGGCCACCGCGTTGCCGCCATTGGTCGTACCGCCATAACCGCCATATCCGCCGTAAGCCACAACGCCAAGATTCAGCGGGGTGATGATCGGGGGGGAGGTGGTGAAGGGGGTGGTTCCGGTCACTGCGGAGGTCACCTTGTATTCTAGGGCAACGCTGGCGCCAGGGGCCAGGATGCCGACATCGACGGTGCCGGTGTAGCTGCTCCAGGAGTAATCGCCGGTATCGGCTGCAAGCGTCGCACCGGCTGCGTTAAGCACCAGCCCGGATTCGGAGAAGATCGGGGTCACATGGGTGGTGCTGTTGAAATTCATGCTCGACGCATAGTCGAGCAGGGTTTTCGTACCGGCGGCGGACGTGCTTGTGAGGGACGCCGTCAACTGCGCCAACTGACTGCCGATGGCGGTGACGGCTGCGCCCACGCCCAAATCACCGTTTATGATGGTGTAGGTGACGGTGTAGTCGTTGGTGGTGGCGCTGGTATTGGTCACGGTCGATTTATAGTCGGTAAAACCGCTGAGACTATACACGCCGCTGCCGGAAGAGCGGCTGCCGAAGCCGGCCCCGACCGTGCCGAAATCATGGCCGAATATGCTGTTGCTGCTGGCGTCGGAGGCACCGGGCAGCAGGTCCACCGACGTGGGGGAGGTGGAGGAACTGGTGACCGGGATGCCCGCGCTGCCAACGGTATAGGTATATCCGGTCGTCACCTGGGCGCGTGCTGCGCCGGACACGGCGAGCAGGGCAACCATTGAACAGCCGAGTAACAGAATGGTGCGGTGCTCGGCCGGGCTGATACGCGTGGTTGCAATCGACATTCTCAAATCCCAATTTTGAGGTTTATACCTCCTTAGCCGATCCGAATGCACAACGGAAGTAGGATAAGCTAAAACCTCACAACAAAGCTGCACAGTCCGCCGCCACCGCTTGGGACGCGTCCGCCGAGCTGAATCCGTGATAGCGATCGGCAAATGCCCGGGCGCGGCTGGCATACCCGGGATCACTCCGCACGAGGTCCAGCGCGGCG
>JAYVOF010000123.1:0-12932 GCA_043758105.1 Rhodospirillales bacterium
CCGGCTGGTGGTGGGGACGGGCAAGTACCGGTCGCTAGAGGAGACGGCGGCCGCGATTCAGGCGTCTGGCGCCGAAATGGTGACGGTGGCCGTGCGGCGCGTGAACCTGTCGGACCCGGGTGCGCCGATGTTGCAGGATTACGTGGACCCCAAGCGGTACACCTACCTGCCCAACACCGCCGGCTGCCACACGGCCGATGACGCCGTGCGGACGCTGCGACTGGCGCGGGAGGCCGGGGGCTGGAACCTCGTCAAGCTCGAGGTGCTGGGCCCGCCTCCGCATTTGTACCCAGATATGCAGGCGACGCATGAGGCTTTGGCGGCCCTGGTCGCTGACAAGTTTGAGGTGATGGTCTATTGCGCCGATGACCCGGTCGCGGCCAAGCGGCTGGAGGAGATGGGCTGTGTCGCCATCATGCCGCTGGGCGCGCCGATCGGCTCGGGCCTAGGCCTCCAGAATCCGGCGATGCTGGCCATGCTGATCGAGCAGGCGCGAGTGCCGGTGCTGGTGGATGCAGGCGTGGGGACCGCCTCGGACGCGGCCATTGCCATGGAGCTCGGCTGTGATGCGGTGCTGCTGAACTCGGCCATCGCCCATGCGCGCGAGCCGATTCTGATGGCGCGTGCGATGCGCGCGGCGGTGGAGGCGGGGCGTCTGGCGCACCTCGCGGGGCGGATGCCACGGCGGATGGGGGCCGATCCGTCTAGCCCGCTGGCCGGCCTGATCCGCTGATCCTGGCATCGCCGCGGACGACTTGAGTATTCAATACATCGTAACAGAACGGTAGGAGATGTCCAGAAATCGAGGGTGATCGTTACACTCTATAGGATGATCCTTAACTGACCGTTTATAGGTTTTTTATATTTTTCTGCAGGATTATGCCAAAGCTGAATAATCAATGACTTAGCCAAGACGTGAATTTTTCTGTTGCTCTCGGTTACGTGTTTATGCCCTATGCGGGCTTCACAGATACGGACCGACATAGTGATCGCAACATTCCTGCCCGCCGCCCTCTCCTCTCTCCTGCTGCTGTCCGCCACTGGCGCGCATGCAGCCTGGACCCAGCAAGGGGACGCGTCATGGTACGGAAGCTATCACCAGGGACGACGCACCAGCGACGGCAGTCTGTTCGACCAAAACGCCATGACGGCGGCCCACACCACACTGCCGCTCGGCAGCGTCGTACGGGTGACGTCCGAGACGACCGGCGCGAGCGTGGTGGTCACCATCACCGACCGGCTCCCGCCCAAGCGCACCCGGGTCATCGATCTGTCGCGCGGCGCCGCGTCCCGGATCGGCCTGGTGCAGCAGGGTGTGGGTCCCGTCAGCCTCGTGATGGCGGAGGCGGCGGAGGAGAGTGCAGAGGCGACCGAGGAGGAGGTGGGGTATCCAGACGAGACCCGTCGGTCGCGATATGATCGGCGACATATGCACCCCGGGCACCCAATGGCTGCGGCGGGCCATCGGTCGAATCACATGCCGTCTGTAATTCGAGTTCGGAGTTCAGCTCCGCACCCAGCAAGACTGCGTAGGCTGTAACGTAGAACCACATCATGATGCCGACCACGGTGCCAAGCGGCCCGTAGGTCGCATCGTAGCTGGCGACGTGGCCCACGTAGAACGAGAACAGCGCCGACACCGCGATCCACAACACCGTCGCCACCAGCGACCCCGGCGTCACCCATTGCCACCGCGGACGCTCGCGGGACGGGCCGTATCGATACAGCAGCGACAGCCCGCCCAGCACGGACAGCACCAGCAGGACGAAGCTCGCAATTCGAATGAGCGACGTTTGAGGGGTTTGAAAGCCGAGGAAGCCCAGGATCGTGGGGAGGCCGACGAGAAGGGCGAGGCCAATGGTTGCACTTACGATGGCACCGAGCGTGATCGCGAACGACACGAGCTGGAACCGCAAAATGCTCCGGCGCTCCTTCTCTTCATAGGCGAGGTTCAAGGCGGATAATACCGCCTTGACCCCGGTGGCCGAACTCCAGAACGCGATCCCGGTGCTGATGAGCAATTGGATGCCGAGCGTGCCCGGCGGCTGGCTGACGAGCATGCGGACGCGCTCATCGATCAGCGTCCAGGCCGAGGGGGGCAGCAGATCCCGCAACACCGCCAGCTGCGGCTCGACCGTTTCCCGGTCGAACACGAGGCCGTAGATCGAGATGAGCATGGAAATGGCCGGGAACAGCGCGAGCGTCGCGTAGAAGGCGCAACCGGCCGCGGTCAGCGAAACCCGGTCGGTGAGCATTTCGAGCGCGGTGCGCCGCAGGACGGAGCGCCAGCCGCGCCAGGGGATTTCGGCCGGGCTCTCGGCATGGCGGCCCAGCGCTTCGGCGTCGTCATCGACGGCGATTCGGCCGGCCTCGGCCGCCCCTGCCGCGTCCGCCCGCGGTGACGGCTCGGGCGCGAGGGCGAGGCCGGTGGATGCAGCGGTATCGGCCACGGCTTACTCCCTTAACGATCTCAACAGTTTGCAGGCCTACCGGGTCCTGAAACGGCGGGCGGTGCCGTCTGTTGCCCACCTTGGTGCAAATAATAACAATCCACCCAAGATTTTCTCTTGCGCCGTGGGGAGTGTGGTCCTATTTCCGCGATCCACGCAGCAACGCACGTGCCTCTGGCCTCCGGGTTACGCAACGACGTCAAGCGTTCTGGCACACCTCGACTTCGCTGGTTCGTTCGACCGTTCCGTTTAACCCCCGCTTCGCCGGCGCTTGTGCCCGGCGGGCGCGTTCCTGCCCATCAGGTGGGAATGTCTGGCTTGGAGACTAGTCACGATGACGCCCAAGGTCGCCGCCTATTTGGCTGAGCACGCCCCCGCCACGCCTTGTCTGGTGCTGGATGTGGATCAGGTCGAAAACAATTACCGCACCCTGTTGCGCGCGCTGCCGCTGGCGCGGGTGTATTACGCCGTGAAGGCCAACCCGGCGGCCCCGATCCTGGACCGGCTTGTCCGCCTGGGCAGCAGCTTCGACGCCGCGTCGTTCGAGGAGGTCCAATTCTGTCTGAATTCCGGGGCCGAGCCGGGGCGGATCAGCTATGGCAACACCATCAAAAAGGTTTCGGCCATCCAGCGCGCCCATGCGGCGGGTGTGACGATGTTTGCGTTCGACAGCATCGAGGAGCTGGAGAAGATCGCCGCGCATGCGCCGGGGGCGCGGGTATATTGCCGCCTGCTGGTGCAAAATGACGGTGCCGAGTGGCCGCTCAGCCGCAAGTTCGGCACCACGGTGGACGTCGCGAAGGAGCTGATGATCCGCGCCGGTGAGCTCGGCCTCGACCCCTATGGCCTCAGCTTCCACGTTGGCAGCCAGCAGACGACGACCGGGAGCTATGAGACGGCGATCGGCCGGGTGGCGATGCTGTTCACCGATCTGGAGCAGGCGGGCGTCAAGCTGCGCATGGTCAACCTTGGCGGCGGCTATCCGGTGCGCTACCGGGATGAAATTCCAGGTATCGACCGGTTCGCGGATGCGATCATGCACGCGATGACGGCGCATTTCGGCAATGATCTGCCGGAAATCCTGGTGGAGCCCGGCCGGTTCTTGGTCGGTGACGCGGGCGTGGTGAGCGCCGAAATCGTGCTGGTGTGCCACAAGGCGAAGGAGGATCCGGTCCGCTGGGTGTATCTGGACATCGGCCGTTTTGGTGGCCTGGCCGAGACCGAGGGCGAGTCGATCAAGTACCGCTTCCAAACCGCGCATGATGGGGGCGAGACGGGGCCGGTGGCGATCGCCGGGCCGACATGTGACGGTGCGGACATCCTGTACGAGCGGGCGAATTACCGCATGCCGATGGCCTTGCGGTGTGGTGACCGGATCGAGATCGACAGCGCCGGCGCCTACACCACGACCTATGCCAGCCAGCGCTTCAACGGCTTCGCCCCCTTGGCGGAGCATTACATCTGACAGTCGATGACCTCGCCCGGCTGATCCCGGACGGGGCCGAGCTGGCGCTGCCGCCGGACAATTCGCTGTCACCGTGCGCGTTGGCCCGGGCGCTGGTGCGGCGGGGCGCGCGGGGTTTGCGGCTGCTGGGCGTGCCGGTGTCGGGATATGCCACGGATTTGTTGATCGGCGCCGGCTGCGTGGCCACGGTCCAGACCAGCGCCGTAACGCTGGGCGAGGCTGGGCTTGCACCCCGCTTCACCGCGGCAGTGAAGGCCGGAACCATTACCGTTCAGGACGCGACCTGCCCGGCCATCCACACCATGCTGCAGGCGGCCGAAAAGGGCGTGCCCTACATGCCGCTCCGGGGCATCCTCGGCAGCGACCTGCTGGCGCATCGGCCGGACTGGCGGGTGGTGCAGAACCCGTTCTCCGCCGGGCCGGACCCGATTGTGTTGTTGCCGGCCCTGTCACCCGAGTTCGCCGCCATCCACGCCGTGATGGCCGATGCGGAGGGCAACGTGTGGGTCGGGCGCCGCCGCGAACTCGCGACGTTGGCCCACGCCGCGCGGCGCACGCTGGTCACTGTGGAGCGGAGGGTGCCGGGCAACATGCTGGAAGACGAGCGCCTGGCCCCCGGCGTCATCGCCGCCGTTTATATCGATAGCATCGCCGTGGTCCCGCGCGGGGCCTGGCCGGTGGGTGTGCTGGACGAGTATCCGGCCGACGCGGAACACTTTGCCGTTTACGCTAAGGCGGCCCGCACGGACGAAGGGTTTCTCCATTATTGCACAGCCTTTGTGACAAAACCGGCTGCTCCCTAAAAACCATCTCACGTGGTGAAACGGCCTGTTTCGTGTTACGATCACAGAAGGAAGGGGTTATAAAGTGAGTGAGAACGTAACCGAAGCACGGCTGACCGAAATGATCGGGCACTTCACCGCGCTGGTCACGCGCGGTTTTACCGCGCTGGACGTCCGTCTTGAGACGCTGGACGCCCGTCTTGATAGGCTGGAGGGCCGTCTTGATAGGCTGGAGGCCCGTATTGATAGGCTGGACGCCCGTTTTGATAAGCTGGATCCCGCCAGACCGAGCAAGAGGGCAGCCTGATCACCATGCGAACGCAGATCATGGACCGGATCGACCGTCTGCAGGGTGCGGTGGAGGGGCTGCGTGATGACTCGCGGGTGAACTGGGCCACCGCTGAAAATGCCGTGGACAAGACCAAGGCCCTCCGCATCGACGTTGACGGGCTGCATGACATCATTCGCGCCATGGAGCGGCGGCATCAGACCCTTGCGAACATGGTCGAAGAACTGCGAAATCCGCCCAGGCCGCACTGAATGCCACCGCAGGCGTGATCCAAACCGAAGAGCGCCTCGCCGCCGCGATAGCCGCACTCATCCTGGCACCCGGCATCCCCCGCCACATCGCGGTGGGTGCGGCGAGCCCCATTCCGGCTGCCGCCTGTTGGCTCGCGCGCCTCCGGGGCCACCCGATCCGCCTGTCCTTCCTGCACCGCCCCCAGGGCAACCCGTTCAGCGAGGGCTCACGCGAGTTGTTCGACTTGGCCGGGCAGGGGCGGATCGACCTGTTCTTCTTGGGCGGCGGTCAGATCGACGGCCAGGCCAACCTGAACCTGATCGGTACAGGCGACTGGCCAGGACGCACCGCCCGCTTTCCCGGCACCTTCGGCTCCGCGTTCATGTACATGACGGTGCCACGCACCATCCTGTTCCGCGAAGAGCACAGCCGCCGTGTATTGGTGGAACGGGTGGACGCGATCAGCGCGCCGGGCTTGTCCCCACCCGGCGTGTTCCGTCGCGGCACGACGCAGGCGTTGGTCACCGGGCGCTGCGTGTTCACCTTCGACCCGGCTTTGGGCGGTGGGCGGTTCCGCCTCGCCTCGATCCATCCCGGTGAGACGGCCGAGAGCATCGGTGCGCAAACCGGCTTCGCGTATGACGGCGTGGACGCCCCACCCACGCCGGACCCGTCGCCTGCCGACCTCGCGCTCTTGCGCGGACCGGTGCGGGCCGAGATGCTGGCCACCTATCCGGCGTTTTGCCGCCGGGTTTGGGGGGAATAATGCCAGCATTGGACGGCCTGCGTGTCGTGGACCTGACGCGCGTCTTGGGCGGACCGTTCGCCACCATGGTCCTTTCCGACCACGGGGCCGACGTGATCAAGGTGGAGCCGCCGCAGGGCGACGAGACCCGGGACTGGGGCCCGCCCTTCCTGGACCACCCGGACGGCACGCGGGACGCCAGCTATTTCATCGGCGTGAACCGCAACAAGCGCAGCATCGCGCTCGACCTGGCCAAGCCCGAGGGCCGGGAGGTGCTGATGCGCCTGCTGGCGACCGCCGACATCCTGATCGAGAACTTCAAACCCGGCGCCATGGAGAAATGGGGCCTGAGCTACGCGGACCTGGCGCCGCAATTCCCCCGGCTCATTCATTGCCGGGTCACGGGCTTTGGCGCGGATGGCCCGCTGGGGGGCCTGCCGGGCTATGACGCGATCCTGCAGGCGATGACGGGCCTTATGAGCATTAACGGCGATCCCACGACCGGCCCCCTGCGCATGGGCACCCCGATCGTGGATTTGGCGACCGGGCTGTATTCGGTCATTGGCATTTTGATGGCCGTGCAGGAACGCCACCGCTCTGGCCAGGGCCAGTTCTTGGACATGACGCTGCATGATTGCGGCATGTCCCTTTTGCATCCTCAGGCCGCCAATTATTTCCTGAATGGCCAGCGCCCGATGCCGATGGGCAACCCGCATCCGAACATCGCACCCTATGAAAAATACGCGACCGCGACCGGCGATATCTTCATCGCGATCGGCAATGACGGCCAATTCCGCAAGCTCTGCATCCATATCGCCCGCCCGGACCTCCCGATTGATCCGCGCTTCACGACCAACGGCGATCGGGTGAAGAACCGCCCGGCCCTGGTCGCCGAACTGACGACCGCCTTCGCCAGCCATGACGGTGAGGCGCTCTGCACGGCCCTGCTCCAGGCCGGCCTCCCCGCCGGTCCGGTGCTGGCGATCGACCAAGCCATGCACGCACCGCATACCATCGCGCGTGCCATGGTCACGGAGCGGGACGGCACCCGCATGCTCGCGACTCCCATCAAGCTCAGCCGAACACCCGGCGGCACACGGGCCGCCCCGCCCCGGTTTGCCGAACACGCCGACGCCGTTTTGGCCGGGTTGGGCTATGACGAAACCGCCCGGGCCGCGTTGAGAGCGACGGGGGCCGTGATAGACACAAGGCGCGGTGGTCCGTAACGGCTGCATCCACCCTCACCGGAGACCCCATGAGCGACCTCGCCGATTACATCCAAGCCGGCCGCTCCATCCGGATCGACACCCCACTCGGGCCGGACGTGCTGCTGACGGAGCGGATCGTGCTGCGGGAGATGGTCAACGGCCTGTTTGAGGTTCGGGTGGATGTGCGGAGCAAACGGTCCGATCTGAAGCCGGCGGAGATCGTGGGTAAGCTCGCGGATGTGTCGCTGGACCTCGACGGCGCCGGCACGATGCGGATTTGGAACGGATTGGTGGTGGAGATGCACGAGGCCCCGCACGTCATGCGGGGCTCTCGCATCTATTCGTTGGTCATGCGCCCGCAACTCTGGCTGTTGTCGCAAAAGAGCGATTGCCGGATTTGGCAGGACAAGACGGCCATCGACGTATTGAAGACACTGATGGCCGAGCACGACCTGCCGCCGGCCGAGTTGATGCTGCATGATATCGTGCCGCCGCAACATTACTCGGTGCATTGGAACGAGACCGACCTCGATTAAGTGACCCGGCGTCTGGAGGAGGACGGGCTGTTCTTCTGGCAAACCTATGTGGCGGGCCAGCATACGTTGCGTGTGACCATCATGCCGTGGGCTATACCATCGGGAGCACGCCGGATGTGCGGCTGAGGCAGGGGGCGTCGGACAAGGACTGTATCTCGTCTTGGATCAAGCGGTATCTTTACACGCCGGGCGTGCGGGCGGGGGCGGATTGGAACTTCCAAACCCCCGGCACCGTGCCCGGCGGCCGCACCCCCTCCATCGTGGCGCTCCCCGGCAACAAGCAGTACGAGCTCTACGAAAACCCTCCCGCATCGGCAATGCGGACGCGGCGACGCGGGCCACGCGGTTGCGGATGCAGGCGACCGAGTTCGACCACGAACGGATCGAGGCGGCGGGCGACGTCAAGACGCTGGCACCGGGCCAACGCTTCACGCCGTATGATGTGTCCAAAAGCGGGCCGGCCTACGAGCCGCATATCGTGCTCGAGATCGAGCACGTGATGATCCATCGGCGGGATGGCGATGTCGATCGGCTCATCGGCGCTCGGGTTCCTCACCGGCGGTGGACTCACGTCCCTGCAGGGCGTGGTGGCTGGATCAAGCCCGGTCAGTGATGCGGGTGACGCCTTGCGCACAGCCGGAGCGGGGATGGGTGCGGATGGTGGGGGCATCCTCTCTGGCTTGTCTGGCGTCATGAACACCGTGGTCGGCAATGTGACTACAAGGTCTGTTGGCGTGGCCGATGTGCAGACTGTGGGGGTCAGTGAAGTTGTTCACGTTGGTGAAACTTATCTCACCGACGTCGGCAATTACCACAAGATCACAGTCGGGGAGGAATTCGTCACCGAAGTCGGAGAAGCCAAATTCACGATGAAACAGGATGGGTCTGTATTGATATTGGGCACCAGCTTCGACTTTACCTCGACAGGCCCTGTTCAGCTTAATGGCAAGCCGATCGACATGAATTGACCGCCTATGTGGCATCCCCGGCCGGCACCGAATGGGTGTCACCGGCCGCGAACGGGCGATTGCAGGGAAGCCGGGTTGTGCCGCTCCTCGCCGATTAGCGCCGCGCCGTGTCGGCGGCGCGGTCCGTTAATGCTGACCGGCCGGCGCGACGTGCGGTCCGGGTTCACCGGCATGAATGCGGCGAGCGACGTGCGGTGGCGGCTGCACCGCATGGACGCACCACCGCCCCGCATGCTACCGCGCCCAGACGTAAGGGGCATGAACCATGAGTCGCATTCAGTTTGACGCCGAGGCGATCCGGGCCCTGGCTACGATCCTGCGCGATACCGGGCTGACCGAGATCGACATGGTGGACAAGGATAACCGCCTTCGCCTCGTCCGCGCGCCCGCTCCTATCTTTGCCGCAGCACCCGCGCCGGTCGCCGTGCATGACGCCGCACCCGCTCTGGCCCCCGCCGAAGCCGGACCCCCCGCCGGTGCGGTGCCGAGCCCGATGGTGGGGGTGGCCTACCTTTCGGCCGAGCCGGGATCCGCGCCGTTCGTGGTGCCGGGGCAGGTCGTGACGATGGGGCAGACGGTGTTGCTGATCGAGGCGATGAAAACCTTCAACCAAATCAAGGCCCCGCGCGCCGGCACGCTCAGCCGCATCCTTGTCACCTCTGGTCAGCCGGTCGAATACGATCAGCCGCTGTTCGTGATCGAATAGCCGTGTTCCATAAAATCCTCATCGCCAACCGGGGTGAGATCGCGCTCCGGATTCAGCGCGCCTGCCGCGAGCTCGGCATCCGCACGGTGGCCGTGCATTCGACGGCGGATACGGACGCGATGCACGTGCGGCTGGCGGATGAGAGCGTGTGCATCGGTCCGCCCTCGGCGCGCGAAAGCTATTTGAACATCCCCGCCATCCTGTCCGCCGCCGCCGTGACAGGCACCGATGCGATCCACCCCGGCTATGGCTTTCTCAGTGAGAACGCCAAGTTTGCCGAGATGGTGGAGGCGCATGGCATGACGTTCATCGGTCCCTCGCCCGCGCATATCCGCATGATGGGGGACAAGATTTCCGCCAAAGCCGCCATGGCGTCGCTGAACGTGCCGCTGGTGCCCGGCTCCGACGGGGGCGTCGCCGACCTCGATGAGGCCGCGCGCGTCGGCGAGGCGATCGGCTACCCGATCCTGATCAAGGCCGCGGCCGGGGGCGGCGGGCGGGGTATGCGGGTGGCGCATGATCCGTCCGAGCTGGACGAGGCCTGGAACACCGCCCGCAACGAGGCCCGGGCCGCCTTCGGCGATGACAGCGTCTATATCGAGAAATACCTCGACCGGCCGCGCCATATCGAGCTGCAGATCATCGCCGACAGCCACGGCAACGTGGTGCATCTCGGCGAGCGCGACTGCAGCCTGCAGCGCCGGCATCAGAAATTGGTGGAGGAGGCGGGCTCGCCGGCACTTACCCCGGCCGAGCGGGATGCGCTGGGGGCGACCGTGACTGCCGGGCTCCGCACGCTCGGCTACCGCAACGCCGGCACGCTGGAGTTCCTGTATCAGGACGGGCAGTTCGCCTTCATCGAGATGAACACAAGGCTGCAGGTCGAGCATCCGGTGACGGAAATGATCACCGGGATCGATCTGGTGCGGGAACAAATCCGGGTCGCGGCCGGGCAACCGCTCGGCTACACCCAGGCCGATATCCGGTTCCATGGTCATGCGATCGAGTGCCGGGTGACGGCGGAGGACCCGGACACGTTCATGCCGACGCCGGGTCGCGTGGATGTGTTCCATGCGCCGGGCGGCCTGGGGGTCCGCGTCGATAGCGCGCTGTATGCCGGGTATGTCGTGCCGCCGTATTACGACAGCATGGTCGCCAAGCTGATCGTCCATGCCGACACGCGTCCGGAGGCGATCGCCCGGATGCGCCGCGCGCTGGGCGAATTCGCCATCCAGGGGATCAAAACCACCCTGCCGCTGCATCGCCGGATCATGGACGCGCCCGAGTTCATCGCCGGGGATTACACGATCCATTGGCTCGAGCGGTTCGTGGCGGCGCCCTGATCTGACGAGGATGTCAGGCCGCGATGCTTGGCAACGCGCCCCGGGCGGGCCACCCTCTAGGCATGTCCCGGCGCACGATCCTCGTCACGGCCGACCTGATGCTCCGCGCCTACCGCGCGGGGCTGTTTCCGATGGCCGAGTCACGCGTCGGGCACCGGCTGTATTGGCTGGACCCGGAGCAGCGGGGGGTCCTGCCGCTCGATAAGTTTCATTTGCCCAAGCGGTTGCTCCGCACCGTGCTGTCCGGCCCGTTTACGGTGACGTCCAACACCGCGTTCCCCGACATCATCGCCGGGTGCGCGGCCACGGGGCCGGGGCGGGAGGACACGTGGATCAACCCCGATATCGAGCGTCTGTTCATCGAGCTGCACGCGACCGGGCATGCCCACTCGGTCGAGACGTGGCAGGGGGGTAAGCTGGTCGGGGGCCTGTATGGGGTCTCGTTAGGCGGGGTGTTCTTTGGGGAAAGTATGTTCAGCATCGCCCGTGATTCGTCCAAGGTGGCGCTGGTGCACCTGGTGGCCCGGCTCCGCATCGGCGGCTATACGCTGCTGGATACGCAGTTCGTGACGACGCATTTATCGCAATTCGGTGCGACCGAAATCCCCCGCGACATTTATAAGGCCCAGCTCGCGCAGGCGGTCGCCACTCCCGGACGATGGCTGGCGGCACCGGATCCGGCGATGTTGGCGGCCGAGTTCCACCGGCTCTATCGTCCCGATGCGGCGGTGCCGGTGTGATGCGGCCGGCCCTTCTCGCCTCCGTACTGTTGATCGCCGGCGCCGGGCCCGACCGTCCGCCGCTGGTGCCGACGCGTGAGGTTTCGGTCCTCTATCGCCTGTTGGCCGCCGGCAAGCCGCAGACCGAGATCCGCATAAGCAGCCGGCCGGGCGGCACCATCCGCCGGATCGACCTGCCGGATCAAAGCTATTTGCTGATCGATCAGGCGGCGAAGACGATGGCGATGGTCGTTCCCTCCGAGGGCACGATCCTGGACGTGCCCTGGGACACCGGATTGGGCAGCCAGTTCACCTTGAGTGAACAGATGCGGTTTACCCGCCGGGCCGGGGCCACGGTGTCACGCGTCGCCTGCACCCTCTGGGACGTGGTGCAGGATGCGCAGCGCGGCCAGGTCTGCGTGACCGATGACGGCGTGATGTTGCGGACCGAGGGGGTCGATCCGCAGGGCCGCCACACCGCGATCGAGGCGGTGAGCGTGACCTACACCCCCGCCCCGGAAGCCGATTTTGCGCCGCCGGCCGGTTTCCAGCATGTGGTGCCCGGGCGCCCGGGTTCGCCCAGGTGAGGCGGTTCCTTCTCGCGGGCCTGCTCGTCGCCAGCCCGCTATGTTCAAGCCCGCTATGTTCAAGAGGGGCGTGGGCCGACGATGCGCGCCCGCCGCTCCCGCCGTCCGAGGATGTGGCGGTCACCTATAAGACCGATGGCGCCGCGTCCGCGCTCATTCCCGGCGCGCCGCCCGGCCCCGCCACGCTCCATCTATTCTGGACGGCCGGGTCGCAGCGTTTGCGGTTGGAGGTGGAAGGGCGTCCGCAATACGTGCTGTTGGATGTGGCCGCCCACGCGGCGCAGCTGGTGGACCGCGGTTTGCGCTCCGCCATCAACCTGCCGGTCCGCCCAAAGGACCTCGATGCGCTCACCCTTCAGGGTGAAACCATGACCCGGCAGGGTGACGCCCGGTATGCCGGGCATGCGTGCACGAAGTGGGCGGTCCATTCCGGCCATGGCGACGGCACGGTCTGCCTGACCGCGTCCGGCGTGCCGTTGCAGGCGTCCGGGCAGGTGGACGGCCGCCAGGGCAGCTTTACCGCCACAAAAGTGCAATTAGCCGCGCAGCCCGCCGCGCTGTTTGCGGTGCCGGACGGCTATATGGCGTTCGCCCTCCCGTCATTTGGTAAATTCAAATGAGGCGCGCGGTGGCCGGGCTGCTCGGCTGCGCGGCGGCCGGAGTCGTGAACCTGGCAGCGCTGGCCCAACCGCATCCGCCGACGCTGCCGACGCGGGATGTCGATGTAACCTATCGCACGGGTGCGCTCGAACAACGGTGGCGGTTCCGTGCGGCCGACCAAAAGCTGCGCCTCGATCCGCCAACCCAGGGCGTGTACATGATCCTCGATTACTCGGCGCACCGCATGGTGATGGTGAACGACACGGAACGTGCCACGATCGACGCGCCCGCGCCCGCGCGTAC
>JAYVOF010000124.1:0-4591 GCA_043758105.1 Rhodospirillales bacterium
GAAATGGAGCGCGGTTGGGCGCAAAGGAGTGGAACATGAAGGTCACGGTATTGGGCTGCGGCACGATCGGCGCGAGCTGGGCGGCATATTTCCTGGCGCACGGCATGGATGTGACCGCGAGCGACCCGGGTCCGGACGCGGAGCGGTTCCTGCACGAATTCGTGGAGCGGGCCTGGCCCACGCTGGAGCGCCTGGGCCTGACCACGGGGGCCGACCGGGCCCGCCTCCGCTTCGTGCCGGACGCGGTGCGGGCGGTGGAGGGGGCGGAGTGGGTGCAGGAGAACGCGCCGGAGCGGATCGAGCTGAAGATCGAGCTATTCGCGAAAATCAGCGCCGCATTGCCGCCCAGCACGATCATCGCCAGCTCCAGCTCCAATTTTACGCCTAGCGCGATGCAGGTCCGGACGGTGCATCCGGAGCGGCTGGTGCTGGGCCACCCGTTCAACCCGCCGCATCTGATCCCGTTGGTGGAGGTGGCGGGCGGCACCCAGACCTCGGCCGGCACGATGGACCGCGCCATGCAGTTCTACGCGGGGATCGGCAAGCACCCGATCCGGCTGAATAAGGAAATCCTGGGCCACGTCGCCAACCGCCTGCAAAGCGCGATCTGGCGGGAGGCGACGTATTTGGTCGAGCAGGGCGTGGTGAGCGTGGAGGACGTGGACGCCGCCATCAGCCAGGGACCCGGCCTGCGCTGGGCGCTGATGGGCCCGATCATGACGTTCCATCTGGCTGGCGGCGCGGGCGGTCTGGGCTACCTCATGGACCACATCGTCCCCGACATGCTGTGGTCCGATCTAGGCCAGCCGGCGCTGACGCCCGAATTCAAGGCCGCGCTGGTGGAGGGCGTGGTGGCCGAGGCCGGGGGAAAGACCGTGCCAGAGCTGGCGGTGGCGCGGGATGAGCGGCTGGTGGCGTTACTGGAGGCGCTCAGCCGGTTCTGAGTCGAAGTACACGTTCTCATACAGTGCACTGACAACGCTAGGCTTTCCGCATGAACATCGCCCTGACCCGGTCACGCATGGCGCAGCATGTCCGCGATGGCATCGGCGAGGGCACCCAGTGCCGCGCTCATCGCCGCCACCAGATCGGACGTGGCAGGGCTGGTGGGGCGTTGGGTCAGGCGGATCACCCGCGTGGTGGCCGGTCCCCGCCGCGTCCGGGAAACCGCGACCTGGGTCAGCAGCACCACGGTGCCGTTCGCATCGAGGTCGAAGCGCTGCACGTCCAGCTCCACCGCCGCGTCCGACTGGGCGGAGATGGCGCCGGCCGCGGTGAACACACTGGTTTGCGGCAGCCGGGTGTTCAGGTCCTCGGCCAGAATACGCCCGAACAGATCGCCGAATGGCTCGCCCCAACGCTCCCCGGTCGCCACCCTAAGCCGATAGGCGCTGCCGGCGCGGACGATCTCCGGGCGGTCCAGGTAGCCGGCGATGCCGGGCCGGCGCAGCTCGACCGAGGCCGGGGCCCCGCCGCGGGCGACGCCCGGCACGGCGGCCAGCGTGTAGTATGCGGGCTCGGGCGAGGCGCAAGCGCTCACCGACAAGCCCAACAGCACGACCCGGCGTTTCATCGGCCCCACTTTCATCGCTCCGGCAGCCCGGCGCGTCCGCGCACCAGCGCCTCCGGGTGCCGGTCCAGATAATCGGCCAGCACCCGGATCGAGCGCGCGGTGTCCCCCACCTGGGTCATGGCGCGCTCCAGCTCCCGGTTGAACTGCGAATTCTGGCCATAGCTCGTCTCGATCGAGCCGACCGTCCGCCCGGCCCGCGTCACCACGTCCTGCAGCGCCGCCGTAATCTCCGGCAGGCGGCGCAAGGCGGGTGTGAGGCTCGCATCCGTCCGCTTCACCAAATCCTGGATGCTGACCATGGCACCCGACGCCGAGCGCAGCGTGCTGTTGAGGTTGGCGCCGATCTGCTCCAGCGGCAGCCGGTCCAGCTTGGCCGAGATGTCGGCGGCCGCGGTCAGAATGTTGTCGATGCCGCCGCCCACGCTCGGCAGCACCCAATCCTGCCCCTCTTGCCGCAGCTCGGCCGGCGCAGCATTCGGTAAAAAGTCAAGCGCTAGCACCTGCTGGCCCGTCAGATAATTGGCTGTTTTGGTTTGCGCGCGCAGCCCGTTCTTGATCAAGCGCCGGGCGATTTCGATCGCGTCGTCCCGTATGTCCGCGGTGGCGACGATCCGCTCCGGCTGGACCTCGAGTGCCACCCGGACCCGGGCGGTTCCGGCGTCGTTGTTCACCTCGAGCTTCACCTCCTGCACGGTGCCGATCTGGATGCCGTAGAACTCCACCGCCGACCCGGAAGTGAGGCCACGGACGGCGCTCGAAAAATACGTGATGAAATTCATCTTACGCTGATACCCCGCCGCCTGCGCCTCGGCATAACTCGGATAGAGCGGGAATTCGGTCCCGGCGGCCATGGCCTTCGCCGGGGTTTTCGGCGCATCGAACGCCACCCCGCCATTCAGCACCGCCTGCAGGCTCGCGAGTTCAACCCGCACCCCATCTGCGCCGAGCCGGACCGATAGGCCGGACGCGTTCCAGAAATGCGTGCCCTCCCGCACGAAGCCATCGAATGGGGCGCGGACGAAAATGTTGATGGTCACCGGGCCGATCCCGTCACCGATGTCGTAGCCCAGCACCTCACCCACGTTGATGTCCCGGTAGAACACCGGCGCCCCGGCGTTCAACGAGCCGATCCGGTTGGCGCGGAGCGAGAAATTTGTCCCGGGCTCGGACGAGCGGACGCCGGGTGGCTGTTCGAGCCCGGTGAACTCCGTCTCCCGGTCGCCGTCCCGCCCGCCCGGGTCCATCTCGATATAGCTGCCGGACACGATGGTCTCGATCCCGGCAAGGCTGCCGGACGACAGACGCGGGCGCACGACCCAGAACCGGGCGCGGTTGCTGAGATACGGCGTCGCCTCCCGCGCCATGCGGATACGAACGATGACCTGCATCATGTTATCGGACAGCCGGATACTCTCGACCTGCCCCAGATCGACGGCCTTATGCCGGACCTTGGTCTGCCCGGCCGTCAGGCCATCGGCGGCGCTGAACCGCACGGTGATGACCGGCCCCTCGCTGGACACGGTGCGAAAGCCTAAAAAGGCGGCGATCAGCAACGCCACGAGTGGGATCAGCCAGACGAGTGAAATCCGGCTACGACGAAGGCTCGCCTGGGGGCTGGCTTGCGGGGTGCGGTCGCTCACGCCACCCCCTCCGCCATGGCGTCCTCGCGCGCGGTCTCACCGGCGGCGTCCCACATGAGCCGCGGGTCGAAGCTGAACGAGGCGAGCATCGTGAGGATCACGACGGCGGCGAAGAACACGCCCCCCAACCCCGGTGTCACCGAGGCGAGCAACCCCATCCGCACGAGGGCCACGAGGATGGACACCATGAACACGTCGATCATGGACCACCGCCCGATGAACTCGACCACCCGATAGAGCCGCGTTCGGTCCCGCAACCGTCCGGTGGCGTGGCGCTGCGTGGAGATCAGCATGTAGGACAGCCCGCACAGTTTCAGTACCGGCACTATGACGCTGGCGGTGAACACGAGGGCAGCGAGGGGCCACATGCGATACTCGATCAGCTCCTGCACACCGCCCAGGATGGTGCTCGGGCTGCCCCGGGCGAAGCGGATCACGGTCATGACCGGATAGATGTTGGCCGGAATGTAGCACAACGCCGCCGCCGCGAGCAGAGCCCAGGTGCGGGCGAGGCTCTCGGGCTTGCGATGCCGGAGCCGCACGCCACAGCGGGGGCACGGCGTCCCGGGTGCGTGCCGGGTGACGAGGCCGCAGGTGTCACAGCCGACGGGCGCTCCGTCCCCGTCGGCCACGGGGGGCTGCAACCGTCCGATCGCCTCCCACAGCGCATGCTCATCGAGCCACGCGTCGGACGCGACCATCGCAAGCATGAGAGCAAACAGGGCATACAGCGCCACGCCGACCTCGACAGTGGCGATCGCGGATAGGCGGGTGTAGGCGACGAACGCGCCGAGCAGGAAGACCTCTGTCATGGCCCAGGGCGTGAGCGCCGCCCGCAAACGTGCCATAGCTGCGAGCTGCACGCCGGACTCACCCCGCCGCAGGCCCAGGATCACGCCGATGGTGAGAATGAGCTTCATGAGCGGCGCGATGATGGTGGTGCCGAGCACGACCCAGGTGAGCTGCCACAATCCCTCACCCAGGAACGCCGCCGGCAGGCGGGTCAAGGTGGTCGAGCGCTCCTGCCCGGCGAGTTGCAGTCCCAGCAGGGGGAACCCGGCCGCGACGATGAACAGCATGAGCCCGGTGACATTGAGCGCCAGCGTCACATCGAGCGAGTTGCGCCGCCGCCGCCGGAGCGACGCCTCACAGCGCGAACACTCCGCCACAATGCCGGGCCGGAGCGGCGGTATGCCCTGAAACAGCCCGCATTCCGGACATTCGCGATGGATCAGGGGTGCGGCGCTATCATCGTCTAGCGTGAGATCGGGGGCTGGCGTGAGAACGGGCATCGGGACCAGCAACGTGCCTCCATCGTTAACGTTCCGGGCGGCGTTGTTCCGGAGGCGGCATTGTAGCACGCCCTGCGCCCGGTGAC
>JAYVOF010000125.1:0-12829 GCA_043758105.1 Rhodospirillales bacterium
TCATCCGGATGCACGCCGGCCGCATCGAATGATTGGCGATAATGCGCCACGTTATCATATGCATGCCGCAATGACCAACCGAGCCGCTGCGTTTGTAACGCCATCAGTTCATCCCGGGAGGCGGTCTCGATCGGGTCGAGGTCCCCGGGCCTGGGAGACAAGTCACGCATCGAGAACCACCCCGCCGATCGTCCGGCAATGGCCACGGAATTCTGCCACGATATGCGTGCCGGACGTCACCCGCACATCGTAAATACCCGCCCGGCCCTCACGTTGCCGCTCCTCCGCCCGGGCTACCAGCCGCTCGCCGGCCAGGACGGGCCGCAAGAAGCTCACCTGGCAATGCGCCGCGACCGAGGCGGCGTTGCCGGTGTTGCACGCGAACGCGAAAGCGCTATCGGCCAATGCAAAAATGAACCCGCCATGGCAGATACCGTGCCCGTTCAGCATCCGGCCGGTAACGGCCATCGACAGGGTGGCCGCGCCGTGTGCCACGCTATCCAGCACCATGCCGAGGCCCTGCGACGCGTGGTCCCCTGACCACATCCGCTCCGCACATGCCTGCGCCAGCTCCTCCGGCGTCATGCTTGCCCGGTAAACACGGCGGGCCGCTTGGCCAGAAATGCCGCCACGCCCTCGCGGTAATCCGGCGTGCGCCCGGCCATCCGCTGCAAATCCCGTTCGAGGTCAAGCTGCTGGTCCAGCGTATTCGCCCCGCTGGCGGCAAACGCCCGCTTCATCAGCGCCAGCGCCTGAGTCGGCTGTGTCGCCAAATGCACGGCGATCCGCTCGGCCTCTGCCACGACGGCGTCATCTGGGAGCGCGCGCCACACGAGGCCCCACTCCGCCGCCTGCTGCCCGGTCACGGTTTCCCCCAGCATCGCCATGCCCCGCGCCCTGGCGTCGCCGACCAGCCGCGGCAGAATCCAGCTCCCGCCCGCATCCGGCACCAAGCCGATGTTCACGAAGGCCTGGATGAACCGCGCCGTCGCCCCCGCCAGCACGATGTCGCACGCCAACGCCAAATTCGCCCCCGCCCCCGCGGCCACCCCCTGCACCGCGCACACCACCGGCACCGGCAGCGCGTGGATGCGGCGGATCAGCGGGTTCAGATGATGCTCGAGCGTGTCACCGAGATCGGTTTCCGCCGTCACCTCCGACAAATCCTGCCCGGCGCAGAACCCGCGTCCAGCCCCCAGCAGCAGCACGGCCCGGCACCCGGCATCCGCGTCGATCGCATCGAGCGCTGCCGCAAGCTCCCGCCCCATCTCGGCCGTCAGTGCATTGAGCCGCTCCGGACGGTTGAGCGTCAGGGTGTGGACGCCCGCATGTTGCCGGGTGAGGACCGTCGGCATCAGCTTCGCCCGGCGTAGGCGGCCAGCAAATCCGTCACCAGCACGCCATCGATGGCCATGCCGTCCAGCCTCACATGCTCGATCGTCACGCCGGACAAATTCGCGTTGCTGAGGCGTAGGCCCGACAGGTTCACATCCTGCACCACCCAGCCGGACATGTTCACGTCGGTGAACGTGGCACCGGACATGTTCACATTCTCGAACCGCGACCCGGACAGATTGCACGTGCGGACGTGCAGCCGTTCACTGACTTGATTGAGATCCATGGTGCCTCCCTACGGGATGACACCCGCCTAGCTGTTTGCCGTCAAGCGCCGCAGAGCCTGGCGCGCACGGGCGGCGTCCCGGGCCAGGGCGACCAGGGCGGGGAGCTGGCCGGGATGACGGATCAGCGACGCCGCCACCCGGACCGCGCCGATCCGGCCCCGTGCATCCAGCGCGGCGAGGGCGGCGGGCGGCAGGTCACGGGCGGCGGTATCGCAGATGGCGCGCAGCACGGCGAAGGGCACGCCGCGTGCCGCCGCGACCCGGGCGACGGCGGCGCTTTCGAGATCGACCGCCACCGCCCCGGTCTCCAGATGCACCGCGCGCTTGGCGCTGGCGGTGGCGAGGATCGTGCCGCCACCATAGAGCGCGCCCTCCATGGGGCCGAATTGGGCGGCAAGGCCGGGGTCCGCGGCCCACCGCCAAGTACCCTCCAACACCCAGGCCGGGATCACCACATCGCCCGCCCGAAGTGCCGGGTCCAGGCCGCCGGCCAGGCCGAAGCTCAACAGGGCACCGACGCCGGACTGGATCAGCAATTCCGCGGCGTCACGTGCGCCCTCCGGCGTGCCGCCGCCGGTTTCGACCGGCCAGCCAAGCCGGCGCGCCACCCGGGCCTCGGCCTCCAGGCCGACGATAATGCCGACGGAATGAACGTTCGACCGGTCCTCAGACCCCGTCATTGCTGCGCCGCCAAGCGGCGTCTCGCAATGACCATACCGGGATTAGAAGCCGTAGCCGACACGGCGGCTGTTGCCGCGCTGCAGATTGCGATACCGGGCCAGCGCCAGCAGCGGGAAAAACAGGCGGTAGCCGTCATAGCGGAGATAGAACACGCGCGGAAAACCGACCGCGGTATAGGCCGCTTCATCCCATTCGCCATCGCTCTTCTGCGTGCGCGCCAGATAGGCCGCGGCGCGGGCAATTGCGGGGCCGCACTCGCCGGCGGCCATCAGGCCGAGCATGGCCCAGCTGGTCTGGGACGGCGTGCTCTCGTGATAGGTGCCGGGCGCGGCCTTGTCATAGCTCTCCTCGTCCTCGCCCCAGCCGCCATCGTCGCGTTGCCGGTCCAACAGCCAGGTGACGGCGCGGCGGAGGGTTGGGTCGTCATGCGACAGCCCGGCGGCATTCAGCGCACACAGCACGGACCAGGTGCCGTAAATATAATTGGTGCCCCAGCGGCCGAACCAGCTGCCATCCGGCTCCTGTTCGCGGCGCAGATACTCGATCGCCCGCGCCATGGCCGGCTCGTCCGCGGCGTGGCCGATTTGCGCCAGGAACCCGACGCAGCGGGCGGTGACATCAGCGGTGGGCGGGTCCAGCAACGCGCCATGGTCGGCGAACGGGATGTGGTTCAGGAATTCGTGGGTGTTGTCCGCGTCGAACGCACCCCATCCGCCATTGGTGCTCTGCATGCCCAAGACCCAGTCCCGGGCGCGGTTCACGCTCTCGGTATGCGCCGGGTCGCCGTTGCGGTGCAGCAGCATGCCAACCACGGCGGTGTCATCCACGTCCGGATAATGTGCGTTCTCATACTGGAATGCCCAGCCGCCCGGCACCGCGTCTGGACGCATCAGCGCCCAATCGCCGCGTACATCCGTCACCTGCCGCGCCACGAGCCAGGCGCACGCGGCATCGAGCCCGGTGGAGGCGACGCCATCCGCCTCCGCCACCGCATGGCCCGCCAGGCTCGTATCCCAAATGGGCGACAGGCAGGGCTGACAATACGCCTCGGTCTCGGTCACCACCAGCAGCTTCTGCACCGCCGCCCATGCGATGGCGGCGTCCGGATGGGTGATGTCATAGCCCAACGCGTCGAACATCATGACGGTGTTGGCCATGGCGGGGTAGATGGCGCCCAGCCCGTCCTCGCCGTTCAAGCGCTCGGTCACGAATTTGCGGGCGTCCTCGATAGCCCGCTGGCGGACGGAATTCGGGAACGCCGGTTGCGCGATGCGAACCATGCGGTCCACCGCCTTGAACACGTGGCCCCAGCGGGAGCGATATGGGCCACGGATCCAGTCCTTGATGTCCTCGGGCGGCGTGCAGAACAGCTCTTGGATGGAGGCACCGCGCGGGTTGCGTGCCCGGGGGTGCATCGCCATCAGCACCAGCAACGGTACTAAGACCGTGCGGGACCAGTACGACACCTTCGACAGATGAAAGAAAAACCACCGTGGCAGATGCATGATCTCGACCGGCATGGCCGGGACACCGTGCCAGGGGAGTTGCTCGAACAGCGCCAATTGAATGCGGGTGAACACATTGGACCGCTCCGCCCCCCCGGCGGCGAGGATGGCGGCGCGGGCGGCCTGCATGTGTGGCAATTCGGCGCTGTCGCCGATGGCTTTCAGCGCGAAATAGGCTTTGACGCTGGCGGACAGGTTGAAGGCGCCCCCGTGAAACAGCGGCCAGCCGCCATGCTCGCCCTGAATACGGCGCAAATAGACCGCGATCTTGGCTTCGAGCGCCGGATCGATCCGGTCGAGGTAATGCTCCAGCAACACGTATTCGGCCGGGATGGTGGCGTCGGCCTCGAGCTCGAACACCCAATGCCCGTCCTCGTTCTGCCGTCCCGACAGCGCGGCAGTGGCGCGGCCGATCGCCAACTCCAGCACGTCATCGGCGATGGGTGACGCACCCAATGACATACCGGGACTCGTCAGCATTTCGGCGGCGTAATCGGGGGTCATGACATCGGGGGGCATGGGAGACTGTCTGCTCAAAGAATCATCTGTGCTGCACTGCGTCCTGACCTGATCGCACCTTCAATCGTGGCGGGCAACCCGGTGGCGGTCCAATCACCGGCCAGAACGAGGTTGGAAAATGCGGTTCGCGAGGTCGGTCTCCGGCGGTTTTGCTCAGGCGTGGCGGCGAACGTCGCCCGCTTCTCTTTTACTACCCGATATCGCGGCATCGGATGAGTCACACCCAGGAGATGGCAGATATCTTGCCACACCTGTTGCGCCAAAGCATCACTCGGCAGGTCAATCCGGGCGTTCCCGGCGCTGATGGTAGTACTGACGACGCCGGGTTTCACGAACACCCACTCTGCGGTGCCGCCCAGCAGTCCGGTGAAGCCGGCCTCTCCCGGGTCCGCGTCACAGAGGTAATGCACGTTCAAGATCGCCTCAAACTGGTCCGGCGCGGTGAGGCCGGGCAGAAGCGTGGCGGCGACGGGGGCGGGGGTGGCCAGCACCACGGCCTCATCCGCGCGAACGGGCACGCCCTCGATCGCGCTCACCCGCCCCGCGGTGAAATCCAGCGCGCCGACCCGGCTGCCGAGCCGGATGGTGGCGCCGCGTGCCTCGAGCCAGGTGATGGCCGGGTCGATAAAACTCTCGGACAGACCGAGTTTTGGAAACGCCGGGATGCACGCCGCCCCACCCTGGGACAGGCTCTCATCCATCACCGCCCCCATCAACCGGGCGCTGGCGGTGGCGGGCGGGGTATTCAGCGCCGCGATCGCCAACGGCTCCAGCAGCCGGCGATACAGCTCACCGGGCGGCAGACATTCCGCGACCGTCGCGTCCGGCCCGGCATGGGACAGTCGGGTGGCGGGCCAAAAATCCATGAGACGCGCGCCGGGCACGCGGCGGCGGCGGCTGAGCACCCACCATGGCAGCCGCCCGCGATTGGGCCGGACGGTCCAGCGCTCCCCGGTGGAGACGTCCATGAACGGAAACACCGGCTCCGTGGGCCCCGCCATGCTGTCCCGCGCACCGACCCGGTCCAGATAGGCGAACGCGTCCCGGTTCCCGGACAGCAGCAAGTGATTGCCGTTATCGAGCCGGACGCCCAGATCCCGGTCGAAATACGACCGGCACCGCCCCCCAGCCGCCGGCCCAGCCTCGTGGACGGTGACGGCCACGCCAGCCTCCACCAACGCCATGGCGGCGGACAGCCCGGCCAACCCGGCGCCGATCACATGGGCGTGGCGGATCACGGCATCAGCCCCCGGGCGGCGATCCATAGTTTCTGCCATTTCGGCACCCGCACCGCTTGATCCAGCCGGGTCCAGCCGCGCCGTTCCAGCCGGGCCAGCAACGCCGCATAGGTGGCACCCATCAGCCGCGCCGGACGCATGGCCCGCCGGTCGCACCGATCCATGCTGAACGCGGCCTCCTGAAAATGCTCATGCGCCTGCGCTGCCATGCGGATCAGCACGTGCGGCAGCGCCGCGTCGTGCACTGCCTGAGCCGTAGGCGTCACGCCCGCGTCGATCAGCCACTCGCGCGGCAAATACAGCCGGTCACGCCCGGCATCCTCCGCCACATCCCGCAGAATATTGGTGAATTGCAGCGCGCGGCCCAGATGCCAGGCGACCCGGTCCGCCTCCGCCGACGCATCGCCGAACGCGCGGACACTGAGCCGACCGACGGCCGCGGCCACCCGGTCACAATAGAGATCGAGCGTCGCCAAATCCGGGGCCACGATCTCGGTTTCGGCGTCCATCTGCATGCCATCGATGACCGCGATGAAATCCGCCTCCCGCAGCTGATACGCCCCGGCAGCCAATACCAGCACCCGCGTCACCGCGTCATCCGCCGCCCCCTGGAACACGGCGGCGATCCGGGCGCGCCAGGCGGCGAGGTCGCGGATTTTGTCATCGAGCGGCGCAGGCTCGTCCGCCACATCATCCACCAGGCGGCAGAACGCATAGATGCCATACATCGCCGCCCGCCGGTCCGGCGGCAGGATGCGCATCCCGCGATAGAATGACGTCCCGGCCCGGCGCACGATCGCCTCGACCTCCGCGAGGTCCGCCGCCGCCGCCCCTAACGCGCTCATCGTGCGTAGCGGAGGGCGGAAAGGATGGCGCCGGCCACGTCCGATTTACGCAGCTTGACCCGGGTCGCGACCGGATCCCCCCGCCGCAGCCGGGCCGTCAGGCGGACCGACAGCCCGTGGATGATGGCGGTTTCGAGCCGGAGCCGACGGTCCCGTGTACGCGCCGGCAGGGCCGCGGCGGCGGCGTTCATCGAATCCACCCGGTCCAGCAAGCGGTCCCACACCATCCGAAGGGCCGGTGTTCCCGCCGGTCCGGCCAGGTCCGCGACCTGCGCCCCGGCCGCATCGAGCAAATCCTGCGGCAGGTAGCAGCGGTCGAGCGCGGCCAGGTCCTTGGTGCCGTCCTGCAGATGGTTCAGCACCTGTAGTGCGGCGCAAAGCGGGTCGGACGGGGCGTAGGTGCTGGGCTCCTCGCCATGCAAATCCAGCACGTGCCGCCCGACCGGCATGGCGCTCAGCTTGCAATAATTCAGCAATTCGTCCCAGGTCGCGTAGCGCTGCTTGATGGCGTCCTGCCGGAACGCCATCAGTAAATCCTGCGCGTGCCGCGGCGTGACGCCGGTCGCGCCCAGGCTGTCGCGCAACGCCTCCGCACTCGCCACGCCATCGGCCCGGCCCAGCAGCACGGCCTCCATCTGATCCAACTGCGCCAGCTTGTCATCCGGCGGGAGGGCCGGACTGTCGGCGATGTCATCGCCGCGGCGGGCGAAATTGTAGAAGGCGTGCACATGCGGGCGAAGCCGGCGGTGAATGAGGATGGAGCCGACCGGGAAATTCTCCTGCGTGCGGTCCTTGCTGGGTGCGTCCACGGTCACGCCCCGGCCTCCGTATAGGCGCGCCGCTTCCACTGCACGCCGCGGCCCCGATGGTGGTCCAGCGCGGAGCCGATCGTTGCCGCCAGGTAGAAACCGGCGATGCCCGGTAACGCCAGCGCCCAGAGCGGCGAGAGCCGGGATCGGCGGAGCGTCGGCACGAAGGACAGCATCGACCCGGCCCATGCCAGCGCCGCCAAACCCTGTGCCATGCCATGGCCCGAGACCGTCAGCACGGGGGGCACCAGCCACACCAGCCCGAGGCCGAACACGGTCGCCGCCAACACCCAAGGCGAAAACCGCAGCTGGACATAGGCGGTTCGCGCCACCATCCGCCACATATCGCCCGCCGCAGGATACGGCCGGATACTCCGCGCCAACTGGCTATGGCCGAGCCAGATGCGCCCACCGCGCTTGATGGCGGTGGCGAGCGCCACGTCGTCGATCAGCGCCCCGCGGATGGCGCCGATGCCGCCGATCCGCTCCAGCGCCCGGCGCCGCACCAGCATTGTGCCCCCGGCCGCGGCGGCGGTGTCATCCATTGGGTCATTCACGCGGGCGAAGGGAAACAGCATTTGAAAGAAATACACGAAAGCCGGCACCAGCGCGCGCTCGGCACCGCTCGTGCAGCGGAGCTCGACCATTTCGGACACGAGATCGAGCCCATCCCGTTCGGCCTTGGCCACCAGCGTCGCGACATGGCGGGGGTCATGCACGATATCGGCGTCCGTCAACAAGATTAGCGGCGCGGTCGTGCGGTCCACCCCCTGCGCCACCGCCCACACCTTCCCGGACCACCCCGCCGGGCGCGGACGGCCGACGATCACAGTGAGACCGTTGGGGTGAGGGAGAGAACCGGCGCTGACTTCGGGTGTGGGGGTGGCTGTCTTTACGGATACGAGCCCGGGCCTGTCGTTTCCCTCACCCCGGCCCTCTCCCGGAGGGAGAGGGGGAAGAAATCGGCGTGCAATCTCTCCGGTTCCATCCGTGCTGGCGTCGTCCACGACGAACAGGCGCAGGCGTCCGGCGTAGTCTTGCGTCATCAGGGAGCGCAGCGCGTCGGCAATGCCAGCGGCCTCGTCGCGGGCCGGGATGACCACGTCCACATCCGGCGAAGGGCCGCTCATGGGGGCCAGCGACGGCCCCGCCTGCCAGAAGCGCCCATGCGCCAGCAGCAGGTAGGCCCACGCCACGACCGCGAACGCAGCAAGCCAGGTCACAAGCGCAGCATCCCGGTTTCCCGGAACCACGCCACCGCATCCGCCACCGCCTGACGCGCCGGGCGGTGGGTGTAGCCTAACGAGGCGGCGGCCTTGGCGCTGCTGTAGAACATCTGCTTATCCGCCATCGCCAGCATCTCCCGGGTCACCCGCGGCTCCGTCCCGAACAGCCGCGCCCGCCATTCGGAGCCCAGCGCCACCGGCTGCAGCATCCCGGTCGAAAGCCGCCGCCGCTGCACGCCGAAGCGCCCCATCACGTCATCGATCAGCGCCAGCAGATGCGCCATGCCGAGATCCTCGCCGCCCAGGATATACGCCTCGCCCGGCTGACCCCGCTCCAGCGCCAGCACCATGCCGTGCGCGACGTCATCGACGTGAACGACGTTCAAACCCGTCTCCACATAGGCCGGCATGCGCCCGGCGGCGGCGTCCAGGATCATCTTGCCGGTGGGGGTCGGCCTGATGTCCCGGGGGCCCACGGGCGCGGACGGATTCACGATCACGACCGGCACGCCCTCCGCCGCCAGTGCCCGGACCGCCTGCTCGGCGGCATATTTGGACTGTTTATAGACGCCAACGATCCCATCCGGATCGACCGGCGTATCCTCCGTGCCCGGCGTGCCGTCACCCGGAAGACCGAGGGCGGCGACACTGCTGCAATACACCATCCGCTCCACCCCCGCCGCGTGCGCCGCGCGTAGCAGGTCGGTGGTGCCGGTGACGTTGGCCGCGCGCATGGCGTCCGGATTGGGCACCCAGAGCCGGTAATCCGCTGCCACATGCAGCAGAAACCGGCACCCGGCGATCGCGGCCGTGAGCGACGCGGCGTTCGTGAGGTCTCCCTCGACGATCTCCGCGTCCAAGCCGGCGATATTCCGCCGGTCGGCACCCGGGCGCACCAGCAGGCGGAGCGTGTGACCCCGGGCGAGCAAGGCGCGCGCGACGGCGGAACCCACTAAACCGGTGGCCCCCGTCAGCAGGGTCACGTCGGATACGGTGGCGACCGGTGCCGGGCTGCCGTGGGCCTGTGGTGTGGCGGCGTCGCTGCGATAGAGCGGCACTGGCGTCTTGGTCCAAAGCCCAAGGCTCTGCCATCCCGGCTTAGATATTTTGGCGGAAGGTTCACCGGCCGGCTCGGCAAGCGGGGCGGCCGGCTCGGCAAGCGGGGCGGCGGCGAGGCGGCGTGGCCAGCTTTCGGCCGGCGCGGGCGGCGTTTCGAGCGGCGCGGACGGCTCCGGCTCGGCGACTGCGGACGGCTGTGCCGGCAGCGGCGGATAGAATAGCGTGTGAGGCCGCATCGCCAACGGCGGGATCCGGGCGATACCCTGGGCCGAACGATAAGGCGGCGGTGCGGTGGACGGCAAAGGTGATCTCCTGAGCAGGCCGGCTTCTATAGCCTGGACCGGCCCTCTGGGTGTAGTGGCAGCCTGAAATGAAAAGCCCCGTATGAAAAGCCCCGGATGAAAAGCCCCGGATGAAAAGAGTGTCCCTTGCCCTGGCGCTGGCCGGACTCGCTGCGTCGCTCGGCCTGGTGCTGTATTTCGATGTGGGGGCGGTGCTGGGAACGGCACTATCCGTCGGTTGGCGGGGGCTCGGGCTCCTGACGCTCTGGCAAGTGGTGACGATCGTGTTGCTCGGCCTCGCCTGGTCCCGGGTGCTGCCGGGGGTGCCGGTCTCGGTCATGGTGCGCGGGCGCGCGGTGCGGGACGCGGCGACGACGTGCCTGCCATTCTCACCCGTGGGCGGCTACGTGATCGGCGCACGGGCGCTGACGCTACAGGGGGTGGCGTGGCCGGCCGCGGCGGCGTGCACCGTGGTCGATGTGACGATGGAGCTCGCCGCCCAGCTGCTGTTTGCACTATTCGGGCTGGTGGCGCTCGTGCTGCTGCAGCCGGGCTCGGCGCTGGCGGGACCGCTCACGGCGGGATTGCTATTGATCGCGGGGTTGGTGGCCGCCGGCGTGCTGCTCCGTCGTCAGATCGGTGCCTTACTGCGCGGGCTGGGCTCCCGCTTGCTGGGCGAGTGGTTCCAGACAAAAACCGGCACCGAGGGCGGGTTGGACCGGTTGCAGGCCGAACTCACCCGGCTTGCCGCGCCGCGGGCGCCGTTGTTGGGCGCATTCGCGCTGCATCTGAGCGGATGGTTCTACACCGGCCTCGGCACCTGGATCAGCCTCCGCCTGCTCGGCTGGGAGGGCGGCGTGCTGCCGGTCATGGCGCTGGAGGCGCTGCTGGACGCGGTGCTGGCGGCGGCGTTCCTGGTGCCGGGCGGGGCGGGCGTGCAGGAGGCGGGGTATGTCGGCCTGGGTGCCGCATTCGGGGTCCCGCCGGAGGTGGCGCTGAGCGTATCGTTATTGCGGCGGGCGCGGGATTTGTTGCTCGGCGTGCCTATCCTGGCGGTGTGGCAGTGGCTGGAGGTCCGCCGGCTCCGCCATGAGTGACGTGATCGCGTTCAATGACCCGTATCATGACAGCTCGTTCTGCTTGCTCGGCGCGTCCGGCCCCGCGCATTACGAGATGGAGCGGTTTACCCGGCGGAAGCTCGACCGGATCAGCCCCTTGCTGGGGGCACTCGATGTATGGGGCCATCGGTGGCACGCGGCGCTGGACGGATGCCGGGCGATAGGGGTGGTGGAGGGGGATTTCCTCGCACCCTTGTTTCGCCGGTTGATGTTCGTCAAGGCGCGCGGCCGGACCGATCCGCGGCCGTTCGCCGGTGCCCTGCTGACCGCCCTCGCCGCAGATCAGACGACCGTATTGCCGGACGCGGCCGTGCGCCAGACGGTGCTGCCCACGCTGGAACCCGTGCGCGCCGGGATGGAGTCGTTCGTGGCGCAGGCGCTCCGGCCCGGCGTGATCGTCACCGTGCTGGGCCATCATCACTGCCACGCCGCCAATGCGTTCTACGCCTCACCCTATGAGACGGCGTGCAGTGTCACGCTAGACGGCGGCGGCTACGATTTTCTGGATGGCGAGGACGGGCCCCGGCGCGAGGTCTATGGCAGCGTGTGGGAGTGTGCCGCGAATGCCGTCACGGCGCGCGGCTGGACCGAGGATATCTCCATCGCCGGCGCCTGGTCCCGCCTGACGCGCCAGGTGTTCGGCCTCCATTTCGGCGAGGAGGGCACGGTCATGGCCATGGCCGCCTATGGGGACCCGGCCCGCTTCGCCGCCGCGGTGGCCGCACCCTATATCTGGTATCCGAACGCGTCGCTCACCGCATCGGGCTACGCGGCGCAGATCGAGGCGCTGCGCCAGCAGATGCGCACCGAGCAGGACCGGTTCGACCTCGCGGCCGCCTTGCAACAGCAGACCGAGTTCAAGGTCTATGCCTATCTGCACGCGGTGGTCGGCCGGGACGTGAGGCATTTATGCCTGTCCGGCGGCCTGTTCCTCAATTGCCAGATCACCGGCAAGGTGCAGGGCTGGCTCCCGTGGCTGGACAGCGTGTTCGTGCCGCCCGCACCCTATGACGGCGGCCTCAGCATCGGTGCGGCGCAGCTGCTGTATCATGAGGCACTCGGGATGCCGCGGCTGCCGGGGCCGGCCGCGTTCGCCACGGGCCCCACGTATGACGCGGCAGACATCGTGGCGGCCTGTGGCACCCGGGGCGTCACGCTAGTGCCGGCCACGCCGGACGACATCGCCCGGCGGCTCGACACCGGCCAGATCGGCGCCGTGTTCGAAGGCCCCGCCGAAAGTGGCCGCCGCGCGCTCGGCCACCGCAGCATCCTGGCGGACCCCCGCCGTCCGGAAAGCCGCACGCGGATCAACACGGACATCAAGCACCGCGCCGCCTTCCGCCCCTTTGCGCCGATGGTGCTGGCCGACGCCGCCTCGGACTGGTTCGTCTGCCCGCCCGGCTTCACTTCCCCTTACATGTCGTTCGCCGTCCCGGTCCGCGGCACGCGCATCCCCGCCGTCACGCATCGAGACGGCACGGCGCGGGTGCAGACGGTGCACCGGGATTTGACGCCGGGCCTGCACGCCTTGCTCACGGTGTTCGCCGCCCGGACCGGGGTGCCGGTGTTGCTGAACACGTCGTTCAACGACAACGAACCGATCGTGCAGACGCCGGGTGAGGCGCTGGAGTGCTACCTGCGCACCCCGCTCGACTTCCTTTATTTTTCCGGCCCCGGGCTCCTTGCCCGCAAAATCATGCAGGCGTCATGAATGCCTGGCGACCGTTTGCCGGGCGGAAGGGTCGCGGCTGAATCGAATAATAACTGGGGCCTCGATGCAGACGATCAGCACCGCCGCTGGTCCATCGTTTCTCGCGCAAGTGGTGGTCCGGAACGTGTCAACGACTTTGAGACAGGTTCTGGCTTAATTTAGACTTATCGGCTGGGCTTTGTTTTGTGGTGGGTTGATCCAGACGGCGGTTGGTT
>JAYVOF010000126.1:0-30752 GCA_043758105.1 Rhodospirillales bacterium
GCGTCATGAATTGGAAGCTGCCGGCCGAAGGCGTGATGCCGATGCATTGCAGCGCCAACGTGGGCCGCACCACGGACGGCACACCGGGCGACGTTGCCCTGTTCTTCGGCCTGTCCGGCACCGGCAAAACGACGCTCAGCAGCGACCCGAACCGCCCGCTCATCGGCGATGACGAACATGGCTGGAGCCCGAATGGCGTGTTCAATTTCGAGGGCGGCTGTTACGCCAAGGTGATCAACCTCAGTCGCGAGGCGGAGCCCGAAATTTACGCCGCCACGCATCGTTTCGGCACCGTGCTGGAAAACGTCATCGCCGACAGCCAGGGCAAACTGGACCTCGCCGACGGCAGCCTCACGGAGAACACCCGCTCCTGCTATCCGATCGAATTCATTCCAAACTGTGACCTGTCGGGCCGTGGAGGACAGCCGCGTAACGTCGTGATGCTGACCGCCGATGCGTTCGGCGTCCTGCCGCCCATTAGCAAACTCAGCTCGGCGCAGGCGATGTACCATTTTCTATCCGGCTACACCGCCAAGGTCGCCGGCACGGAAAAGGGCCTGGGACGTGAACCGCAGGCGACGTTTAGCACCTGTTTCGGGGCTCCCTTCATGCCCCGCCAGCCCGAAGTTTATGGCCGCATGCTCTCCGAACTGATTGCGCGGCACGGTGCCGATTGCTGGCTCGTGAATACCGGTTGGACCGGGGGCGCCTATGGCGTGGGCTCCCGCATGAGCATCAAGCACACTCGCGCACTTCTGGCGGCGGTGTTGAACGGCAGTCTCCGCGGCTCCCGCTACGTGCGCGACCCGTTCTTCGGCCTCATGCTGCCGCAGGACGTGCCGGGCATTCCGAACGCTGTGCTGGACCCGCGGCAGGCCTGGGCGGATGGCGCGGCCTATGACGCGGCAGCCCGGGACTTAGTCGCCCGGTTCGAAAAGAATTTTACGACCTTCCAAAACTCCGTCACCGACGAGGTCAGGGCCGCCGCAATCCGCACCGCGGCCTAAGGTCGCCGGCCGATTCGATTGCCCGTCATTGCGAGCCGCTTGGCGGAGCAATCCAGGGGCAGCAAGCGCGCCTGTCGCCCCTGGTTTGCTCCGCCGCCAAGAGGCGTCTCGCAATGACGGGTCAAGTGTTACGGCCGTTGGTGTCATGTATGCGCATCAGACGGTGACTGCCACGTTTGGATGCGAAGGGCATCCCAACGTATGGGCCGGCAATCGTAAGGTGAGATTCCCTTCGCATCCCACTACGTGATAGCGCCCACTTTCAGGCACAGGGTCCGCCCAGGGCCAGTGCCGCACTCGCAATGATGGGTCGAGATCGCCGCACCATTAGGCAGCGAGCACGTAACCCTTGCCCTCCAGACACCCCCGGATCGCGCGCCGGACCTGAAACGGGCGGCGCGCCGGTGAGATCAACCAGGTCAGGCCCGTCTTCGCGTTCTGCCGGTCGACCGCCGCCGCACTATCGGTCTGGCAGGCCACCACGTCTTTCTGATACGACCCCGCCGGGTCCGTCACCCGCGGCGCATACCCACCGCATCCCGCGATCGCCAAAACACCGAACAGCGTAAGGATGCGTATCATGCCCGCCATCCAACCGCTCCGCCCGCCCCTGTCAAGGATATCCATGTCCGCGCTCCACCACCGCCTCACTGTCGCGCGTGACCTGGCACAGCACGCCGGGGCCCTGGCCCTCCGCCTCCGCCCGCCGCCCGGTGCCGCACAGGGCACGCTCAAGGGCCGGCAGGATTGGCTGACCGAGGCGGACGGCGCCGTGGAACACTTCATCTCCGAACATCTGCACGCCCACTTCCCCGGCGATGGATTTCAGGGTGAAGAGGCCGGGCGCACCCGCGACGGTGCCCTGCGCTGGGTCGTTGATCCTATCGATGGCACCAGCAATTTCGCCCGCGGCGGCACGCGCTGGTGCGTGTCTATCGGCCTGATCGGCGACGGCATGCCCCTGCTGGGCGTCCTGGCGGCACCGGCCCGGCACGAGGTTTATGCCGGGCTCGCCGGTGCCGGTGCCACGCTGAACGGCGCCCCCCTCCGCGCCGCCGGCACCACGGACCTGAACCGCGCGATCATCGAGGCCGGCTGGTCGTCCCGCATCGACAACGCCGCCTATTTGGCCCTCTGCGCCCGCATCGTCGCCAGCGGGGCCATGCTCCGCTCCGGCGGCTCGGGCGCCCTCGGCCTGGCGGAGGTCGCGGCCGGCCGGCTCGATGCCTATACCGAGCTGCATATCAACGTCTGGGATTGCGCCGCCGCAATGGCGATCTTGGCCGAGGCCGGGGCGGTCACCAACGCCTTCCTCCCCGCGTCGATGACGACCGGCGGCCCGATCCTCGCCGCCGCACCCGGCATCGCCGCCAGCGTGGCCGCGCTAACCGGCCTGGCCCTCCAACCCCTGCGCGATGACGTGCCCCAGCCACACCGCACCCAAGCATAGCAGCACCGACAGCCCGATATTGGTCAACGCCCGATCCCACGCCCCCACCCGCAGCAGATCGAGGTTTTGCAGGCTGAACGACGAAAACGTCGTGAACCCGCCACACACGCCCACCATCAAAAAGAGCCGCACCCACTCCGGCGCGGGCCACCGTCCCCCCGCCAACGTCAGCGTTGCCACGAACCCGATCACAAACGACCCGGCCACATTGATCCCGATCGTCCCCCACGGCAGCACACGGCTCCATGGCGCGGCCCACACTGCAATCCAATAGCGCGCCACACTTCCGAGCGCCCCGCCCAGCGCGATCCAGAACGTCACAGCCATTCAAGTCTCCACGCCGGCAAACAATTCTTGCTGAGTTGCGTTACTTTTCCATGATGGATCAACCAACCACGCTCGACCACCCGGGCAGCGTTTCGTCCGACCCCGTCGCCGCGGAGCGCACGGCCGCCGATCGCACGGCAACCGACACGTTCACCCTGTTGGCCGGCGTCGTAGTGATCGCCGGGCTCTATTTTGGTCGGGACGTGCTGATCCCGATCACCCTCTCCATCCTGCTTTCCTTCATCCTTGTGCCGATCGTCGAGTTGCTGCGCCGGATGCGGCTCGGGCGGGTGCCGGCGGTGCTCCTGGCCGTGCTGGTGGCCTTGGGCGTCATTCTCGGCTTCGGCACGGTGATCGGCTCGCAAGTTGCGCAGCTCGCCGGGGATATCCCGAAATACGCCGAGACGGTTGAAAAGAAGGTCGAAATCGTCCGCAACTATACGACCGGCCGCCTTGCAGATCTCGCCAGCAAGGTCGGACGGCAGGCACCGCAACCGGGCCCGACACCTGCCAAGCCAGGCGGACCGCCGTCCACGTCGGACGCACAATCCCCCGCCCGCGCCGCCGTAGCCCCGGCAACCGCCCCTGCCGACACCGCCAGTTCCTCACCGCTCGAACTCGCGCAGCGCTATCTCAGCCCTATTCTGTCCCCGATCGCGACGCTCGGCATCGTCTTCGTCGTGGCGATTTTCATCCTGTTGCAGCGTGACGACCTCCGGGACCGATTCATCCGCCTGTTCGGCGCAACCGGCATCCATCGCACGACCAGCGCGATCGACGACGCCGGGCGCCGGCTCAGCCGGTACTTCCTGACGCAGCTCGCCATCAACGCGAGCTTCGGCCTGGTCGTGGGCATCGGCTTGTTCTTCATCGGCGTGCCGAACCCGGTGCTGTGGGGGATGCTGTCCGCGCTGATGCGCTTCGTGCCCTATATCGGCTCATTCATCTCGGCTGGCCTGCCCATCGCCCTCGCCGCCGCGGTCGAGCCCGGGTGGTCAATGGCCATCTGGACCGCCGCCTTATACCTCGTGGTCGAACTCACGGTCAGCCAGGCAATCGAGCCGTTATTATACGGGCACAGCACTGGCCTCTCCCCCTTCGCAGTGGTGGTTTCGGCTATTTTCTGGAGCTGGCTGTGGGGACCGATCGGCTTGATTCTGTCGATGCCGCTCACCCTCTGCCTCGTCGTCCTTGGCGCTCATGTCGAACGGCTGGCGTTTCTCGAAATCATGCTGGGCGATCGCCCGGCGCTCACCCCGGTCGAAAGTTTTTACCAGCGCGTCCTGGCCGGCGACGCCGACAACGCCCAAGACCACGCGGAAGCAGTGCTCAAAACCGAATCCCTCTCCCGATACTATGACGACGTGCTCCTTCCGGGCCTGAAAATGGCAAGCATCGATGCCGAGCGCGCCGTGCTCACCCCTGGCCAACTCGAGCGCATCCGGGACACCGCGATCGGCCTCATCACCGAACTCGGCAGTCATGACGATGCGGTGCCGGAGGGCAAGGCGGCTCATAGCGAGATTGCGCCCCCTCTCCCGCATCCGGAGGCGATGATCCTATGCGTGGCCGGACGCGGTCCACTTGACGACGTGGCGTCCGGTGCGCTGGCACAAATCCTGGTAAAGCATGGCCTGCCAGCACGGACGATGCGCCACGCCGCGGCGTCGCGCGAGGCCATCGCCACCCTGGACGTGACCGGTGTGACTATGATGTGCGTCTCTTATCTCGAGCTGACCGGGACCCCGTCCAACCTCCGATTCCTCATGAGCCGGTTGCGCCGCCGCCTCCCCGGGGTCCCCATCCTCGCCGGGCTATGGCCCACTGGCGACACGACCCTTACGGATGACAGAATCCGCGCCTCGGTCGGTGCCGACTACTACGCGACGTCGTTACAGGACGCGGTGCGCGATTGCTTGCTTCAGACAGCTCAGCCGCCGCAGGCCTCCCGGTTGACGGCCATGAACGCCTCCGACGCTGGGATGGTGCGGACGGCGGTGTAATAATCCCACGGCTCCGTGCTCTCCGCCGGGGTCTTCACCTGCCACAGCGTCTCCTCGAACAGCACCCGCCCATCGCTCCGCACCGTCGCCGCCCGGCCGAAATAATCGAGCGGACGTTCCCGCATCGCCCGGTTGACCGCCACCGCCTCCGTCGTGCCGGCCGCGTCGATCGCGCGCAGGTAATGCAGGACAGCGGTGTAGATCTCCGCATGATTCTTGCTCGGCATCGATTTTTGCTTGGCATAGAACCGCCGGGCAAACGCCCGTGAACTGGCATTCTGGTTCCAGTAAAACCCTTCGGTAAAGACATACCCCTCGGTCGCCGCCAAACCCAGCGCATGGATATCCTGGATATAGGTCAGGAACCCGGCGACCACCTGCTTGCCGTCATTGCGCAGACCGAACTCGTTGGCCTGTTTCAACAAATTGACCAAATCCTGGCCCACGCTCGCCAACGCCACCACCTTCGCCCCCGACGCCTGCGCCTGCAGCAGCAAGGACGCAAAATCCGTGGCGCCGATCGGATGCCGGGCGGACCCGAGCACTCGCCCCCCGCCCGCCGTCACGACCGCCGTCGCCTCCCGCTCGAGCGCCAGGCCGAACGCCTGATCGACCGTGATGAAGAACCAGGTATCGCCGCCATTGGCCAGCAGCGCCCGGGCCGTGCCAGCCGTCAGCGCGTGGGTGTCATCCGCCCAATGCGTGCTGACGGGCGAACAGAACTTGGACGTAAGCTCGCTTGCGGCCGACGCCGTGATCATCACCGTGCGGTTCTTCTGGCGGGCAATCTCCTGCACCGCCAGGGCGATCGGCGTAACCGGCAGGTCGATGATCGCATCCACCCCGTCCGCGTCGAACCAGCGCCGGGCCACCGCGGCGGCCACGTCCGGCTTGTTCTGCGTGTCCGCATGCACGATCACGATCGGCTTGCCGTGCACCGTGCCCCCGAAATCATCGACCGCCATCTGTGCCGCGACCACCGACCCCGGCCCGGCACTGTCCGCATATGGACCCGTCTCGTCGGTCAGCACGCCGATCCGCACGGAATCCGCCACAATCTGGCCGTTCGCACCCGCCAACGGCAAAAACAAGCAGAAAACCGTCGCGATCTGGCGTGCCGTCATAAGCGAACCCCCCTTCGTCCCCGGCCGTTGCCGGGCTCTGCGGGCCGTTAAAGCATTTTAATATTCGAACTGGTAGGTCAGCCCGACCGAGTTCGCACCCGAGCCCGTGCCCACATCGGTTTCGACCTTCAGACCCTTGGTAATATCGATCTGCACGGTGGCCCCGGTCTGCCCGCCGGTGGTGCCCTGCTTGGCCCCGACATACACCCCGTTCCCCACATAGCGCCCGGCCTCCACCGTCGGCGCGCTGCTCGCGCTACTCCGCGTCCCCGTGCCGCTAGTGCCCACCGACAACCGGTCGAGGCCCAGGCCCTTCCGCACCCTCTCCAGCGGATTACCCACCCCGCTGCCGACCCCCGTGAGGCTCCCCAGTGCGGCCGCGATCTCCGCCAGCTGGAACGGCCCCAGCTCCTTCGAACTGCGCTTGAACAGCAGGAACGCCAGCACCTCATCCGGCGGTAGGGCCGGCACGCTACTCAGCGTGATCTTGGGCGCACTGGCATAGCCGCCGATCCCCAGCGTCGCGGTGACACCCGCCGCCACGCTATCGGCCGCGAAATCGAGCGTCGGATCGATCTTGCCCGACAGGCCCGTCCCCTCGAACCCGATCTTCCCCCGGTTGAAATTGAGTGTCGTCCCGGCCACGCTGATGCTGCCCCGCCGCATCTCGAACCCCCCGCCCACCTCGGGCGCCACGCTCGTTCCGCGCAGCCGCACCGTCCCGCCCAGTTCCGCATCCACCCCGCGCCCCCGCACGAACAGCGCCCGCGGCGCATCGATGGTAAGGTCGAGCCCGACGCGCACCGGGTCGGCCACCACTGGCGGCTTTTGCCCCGGACGCCGCACATCCAGCACCGCGACACTGGCCGGCAGCCGGTCAGGGATCCGGATATCGGCGCGCCGGACTGTGATCATCCCCGCCGCCTGTAGCGCCGAAACCGGCCCCCGCAACGTCACATCCCCATCCAAATCCGCCGTCAACCGATCCGACGCCAGCGGACGCGCCTCCCGCAGCCCAATCGTCAGATCGACCGGGGTGCCCGCCGTCAGCCCGACCGTGCCGCTCACTGCCATCGTCCCCGGCCCGGCCCGGCCATTCAGATTCACCAGCCGTAGCGTGTCCCCCTCCGCCCGCACCACGCCGCTGATACCGCTGATCCGTAGGCCCTGGGTGAAATCCTGAATCTCCGCCCCCGTCAGCGTGGCGCTGCCGGTCACACGCGGTGCCACAAGTGGCCCCACCGCCGCGGCATCCAGTTGCACCCGCCCCCGCGCCTGCCGCCCGGACGCGGTCAGCACCGGATCCAACAGCGCGAGGTCGAGCCCGCCGGTCGCATGCAGGTCAAGCGCCCCAGCCCCCTCCGGCACCCGCCCGGTGACCACCAGCCGGGCCGCCGTGCCCGCCAGCAACCGCGCATCGATCTGCGCCGACCCGCCAGTGAGCGTGGCCGTCGCGGTCAAGTCGGCCGCCGGGAGCGCCCGCCCCGGCCCGGTCCGTGCCCGGATGCCGGTCGCCGACAACCGCACGCTGCCCGCCGGTGCGGCCAGGGCACCCGTTAACACCGCATCTAGCGTCACGGCCCCATCGACCGCCGGTCCAAAAATCGCCGCCACATCCGCCGGGCTCCGCACCGTCACGGTGGCGTCCAGCGCCGGGGAGAGCCGGCCCGCCACCTCCAGCACGGCTTGCCGCATTCCCAGCCGCAGCCGGTCCACCGCCACCCCGTCCGCCAGCCGGATCTGCACCGGCGCCAGCAACCGCAGCGTCTCGCCCCGCCCCACCGCCTGCAGCTGCGCCAGCCGCACCAGCTTCTGCACTGCATCGATGGTCGCCGACCCGGTGATCTGCGTGTCTACCCCCCGGATCCGCAATCCGGCCGACACCCGCGTCGCCAACGCCTCACGCGGGCCCGTCACATCCAGCTTGAGCCCGCCCGTGACGGCTCCGGCGTCGAGTCCTTCCGCCATCAGCGACGCCACGACCGCCGGGTGCTGCAGCGGATTCGTCACCCGTGCCTGCAGCGTCGCATGAGCCACCCGGCTGCCCGGCACCCCGGCATTCCGCGCCTCCAGCGTAACACGCAGCGCGTCATCCAGCAGCGCCTCCGCCGTCACCGACCCGGTCAGATTCTGGTCCAACAGCCGGTCCAGATCGTCCAGCCGCCCCATCCGGACCGACATTTTACCCCGCGGCAGCGTCGCCCCTTGGGCGAGGCTGAGCGCCCCCTCCGCATGCAGGCTCTTCCAATCCGCCCCCTCGATCGTGGCCTGCAGCGCGTCAGCCGTGCGCTTGGCCTCTAGCGCCAGCACCACCGGCGACCCAGCCAGCGCGCCCTGCAGCGTCACCCGCCCCGCCGGCGCACCCGGCAGCCCGGTCGCATGCGCCGCAAAACGCAGCGGACCCGTCGGCACCCCCGGCACCGTCACCCCCCCGGTGCCGTCCACATCCAGCGCCACATCGTCCGGCACTCCTGCCGCACGCACATCGAGCTCAAGATTGCCCTGCAGTTGCGTCGTCAGCGCCGCCAGCCGTGGCAGTGAGACGTGGGCCGTGGCGTCCACCCGTCCGCCCTGCAGCCTGCCTTGCGCCGTAACCCCCAACGCCTGACCCTTCACGCTCACATGGGACAGCGTGAGCCGGTCCGGCCCGCGATCCAGCGTCGCCGCGATCGTCGCATCCGGACCTAGCAGCATCTGCGCCGGGTTGGGCATCGGGCCGGGCACCAAACCAACCGTCCCGGAGATATCCAAATGCGAGGCACCGCCCTTTACCGTAACCTCGGCATGCCCGCGCAAATCCTGCTGCACCAGCGCGACGAAGGGCGTGAGGTCGGGCAGGCCCAGCGTCGCGTCCACCGTCGCACCGGTCACGTCACCCGTGCCCTCCAGCGTCAGCAGCCTGTGCGTAAGTTTGAACCGCACAGGCCGCGCCGGGTCATCCAGCCGGATGCTGGAATCGAGCGTGAGCGGTGTGTCCGCCAGCAGCCCGGCGGCCGGTGCCGGCAGCTGCAGCCGCTCCGCCACTGCATGCACGCTGACCTGCCCGGCGTTGCCCTGAACCGTCGCGGCCAGACTCCGCACGCTGGCACCGCCCGCCTCCAGTCCTGCGACGTCCAGCGTCCCCTGCGCATCCGGCGTAGTGAACGGCCCCGTCACATGCGCCCGCAGCGCCACGCTCTCCCACCGCATATCCGGGCGCGGCGCCATCGCCGGCGCGGCACCGGTCACATCGAGCGCCAGGGTGCTCCCCACCAGATCGATGCTGCCCTCTGCCGCGGCGTTGAGCTTCCCGGCCGTGAGGCTGACCACCGTCGCCACCGCCTGACGCGGGCCGTCCAGCGTCGCCGTGCCCTGCAGCGCCCCCACATCCGGTAAGCCGGCCAGCCGCGCCACCAGCCCGCCCGCCGCCTCCGCGAGCGTCAGCCGCGCCTTGACCCTGGCGGGATCGAGCGTGGCGGTGAGCGCGTAGGCCCCCTCCTGATCCAGCCGGCGCAGCGCAAGCGTCACATCCGCCTGCTGCAGCGAAACGAGCACCCCGCTCCCGTCCACCGCCAGCCGCGCCGGCACCCCAGCCACCGGTGCCCCTAACGTCAGTTCCCCGATCTGCAACCGGCCCACGTTCACCGGCAACGGCAGTCCAAACGGGGTGGTGCTCGGCGGTGTGGCCGCCGATGTGGCCGCTTGTGCCGCCACCGGCAAACGCGAAACCGTGATGTGTGCGGCCGTCACAGCATCCACCACCGCCCGGCGCCGCAGCAGCGCGGATGGTGACCAGTCCAGCGCCACATCATCCGCCATGAGCCACGCCCCGTCCCGGTCATGCACCTCCAGATGCGCCAAACGCAGTGCGTCCGGAAACCGCCCGTGCAGGCCCGAAAGCCGGATTTGATGCCCCGTGACCCCATCCATCAGCCGCTCCACACCGAGCCGCCCCGGCCCGATATTTAGCGCGACCCCCAGCACGACAGGGATCGCCAGCACCGCACCGGCACCCCACATCAAAACGCGGCGGACCCGGGTCAAAAGGCTTGTCCAATACCGATATACAGCTCGAACGCATCATCCCCGTGCTGCGCATTGAGCGGCAGCGCCACATCGACGCGGATCGGTCCGATCGAGGTATAATACCGCGCCCCAACCCCCACCGCCGCCCGCACGCCACCCTGCAGCGGCATGGCGCCCGCGCCCACCTGCCCGGCGTCCAGGAACACCGCCGCGCCATAGCTCTCGCCGAAGCGCTGCCGGAACTCGACCGTCGCCGCCGCGACCGAAATCCCGCCCGTCGGACGCGTGCTGCGGAAGCGCGGTCCGATCGACTGGTATTTATAGCCCCGCACGGTCCCGCCGCCGCCGGCATAGAACCGCTGATCCGGTGGCAATTGGAACGTCGTCGCCCCTTGCACGCTGCCCAGCAAACCACGCACCGCCAGCACGCTCCGGCCCGGCGCACCTAGGTCGAAATAGGTCGAGGCGTTGGCCTGCACGATCGTGAAGATGCTGCCCGGGCTGGTAACCGACGCCGTCGGAGTGACCACGATTCCCGCCTTGATTCCGTGTACCGGCTCGAACAAACCCTCGGCCCCGGTGCTGTCATACCGGACCGCGAGCGGCACGCCGAGTAACGTGTAGCTGCGCATCGCGCCCTCCTGCGTGATCCGCGCCTCCTCCGCCTGCAGCCCGGCGCTTACGGTCCACAACGGCCCGAGCCGCCGCGCCAGCGTGACACCGGCCAGCAGCGCCGTGCGGTTATAGGCCTCGAGGCTCTCCTTGATCGCCTGCACGCTGCCGGTCACCGACTGCCCGCGCGCCAGGAAATCCGGCTTGGTGAGCGCGGCGGTGGCGTTATAGCCGAGCCCGGTGCTGGCGCTCCCGCCGACTTGCGTGACCGCGACGCCGAGGTTCAGCTGCTCGGCCGCGCCAAACAAGTTCCGGTGCTGAAACGTGAGCCCGAGGCTCGCGCCCAGATCGGTCGAATACGCCGCCGTCGCCGATACCGCATGCCGCGCCCGCTCCGTCACCTCGAACGCGAGCGGCAACCGGCGATCGAGGCCGAGCCGCTCCGCCGCCCGCGCCCGCACGGTCCCGAACACACCGAGGCTCGCCAGATCCTGCCGCGCCCGCTCGATCTTCGCCGGGTCATAGGGCTCCCCGTCCTGCACCAACAGCCGCCGCGCGACAAAGCCGGGGTCCACCCGTTGAAGCCCGGTGACGCTGACCGGCCCAATATCGACCCGCGGCCCGGCCACGACCCGGTATGAGACATCGAGCGCGCGGGCCGGCGCATCCAGCGTCGCGACCGGGGCCGACACCGTCGCCAGCGCATGCCCGCTCGCCTGCAGCGTCGCCAGCATCCGGCCTTGCGCCGCCAGCACCGCGGACGCCACTGCCGGATCTCCGGCCTTTAATTTTAAAACCTCTCGCGCCTCGGCTGGCACGTCGCCGGTGAGGGTTACCTGACGCAGGCTGAATACCGGCCCCGGCTCGGCCTGGATCAGCACCGTGACCGGTCCGGCGGCCTGGTCCAACGCATCCGGCAACCCGGGGTCATCGAGCGCCCGCCCCGCAATCTCGATCCGCAGCCGCCCGGCATAATGGCCAAAGCTCTCCAGCACTTGCATAAGCCGCAGGGCGTCGTCCCGCGCCCGGCTTACCAATGCAAACGGCCCCACGGCCACGCTGTCATGCAGGCCGATGAGGCTGGAGCTGTCGCGTAACGCCTGATCCAGCGCCGCGTCGCCATAGGGCGTCAGCTTCACCGTATAGGGCAACGGGTCCGCCGCCAGGGCCCGGACGGGTAGCAACAGCGCGCAGAGCAGGAGCGTTAGGGGCCAGATGACACGCATTCCATCAAACCTAGCCCAGCCGCCGAACCCCGCACCACACGATTGCGCCATGAGAAACGCCATGAAGGGCGTGCGGCGAAACTGACCCGAGGTTGTCACGGCAGCGTCGTTGTTCCGTCTTCATCCGTTGGTTATGTCATAACCATGAAACTTCCGCAGCGCCGCGCCCGCCACCCCGGCCTCCCGCCCTCCCGCTTCAGCCGCATGGAATTATCCGCCCCACCCGGCATCGTCCGCCGCGTGCGCGCCATCCGCCGGGGGCTGACCATCGCGCTTTGGACTCTTCCCGCCATCCTGATTCAGACGGTGATGCTGATGCTGCCGGGCCGGGCCAAAATGGGGTTCGCACGGTTCTATTGGGCCAGCCTGTGCAGCATCATGGGGCTCAAAATCCGGGTGATCGGCACCGCGGCCCAGCGGCTGGACGGCCGGCCCGTGGTGTTTGCGTCCAATCACTCGTCGTGGCTGGACGTCCTGGCGCTCGGTGGCGTTTTGGACGCCTGTTTTATCGCCAAGGCGGACGTGGCAGGCTGGCCGGTCATCAGCACCATCGCCCGCCTCGGCCGCACCGTGTACGTCACGCGGCGCGCCACCAGCACGGGGCGTGAGCGGGATGACATGCGCGGCCGGCTGGACGCGGGCGATAATTTGATCCTGTTTCCCGAGGGCACCAGCTCGGACGGCTCCCGCGTGCTGCCGTTCCGATCGGCATTCTTTTCGGTGGTGGAGGCACAGGCCGGCACCAAGCGCCCGCTGATTCAGCCGGTCTCGATCGTGTATGACCAGCTCGCCGGCCTGCCGATGGGCCGGGCGAGCCGCCCGGTGTTCGCGTGGTATGGCGATATGGACCTGGCCAGCCATTTCTGGCGCTTGGCACAGCACCGCGGCCTCCGCGTCAGCATCCTGCTCCACGCCCCGATCGATCCGGCCGCCTACCCGACCCGCAAGGCGCTGTCCGCCGCGGTGTGGCAGACGGTGGCAGAAGGCGCGGCCACGCTCCGGCAAAACCGCCCAGCGCAGGCCCAGCCGCACGCGGTGCCGGCCCCCGGCTTCGTCGTGAGTGCGGCTTAAGTATTTACACCTGCGGCGCAAATGTGTATCATCGGTTAAATAGATACACATGAGGGAACTATGCGCACGAACATAGAAATCGACGACACTCTAATGACTGCGGCCATCACGGCGTCGGGGTTTGCGACAAAAAAGGCGACGGTCGAAGAGGCCCTCCGGCAGCTCATCAGCCGTCGGCAGCGGATCGACGCGTTGGCGGAAATGGCTGGGCTCGGCTGGGAGGGCGATTTGGCTGAGATGCGCGGGGGCCGCGATCTTGATCGTGGTGGATAGCTCGGTCTGGATCGCCAACCTCCGGAATATCGACGGCGAACCGGTCCGGAAGCTCCGGGCGTTCGTGGCCGGGCAGGATGACCAAATCCTGGTCGGTGACCTGGTATTGCTGGAAATCTTGCAGGGCGCGCGGGACAAGGCGCATGCGGTCCGGCTCGAGCGGGGTCTCAGACGGTTCGAAGTCGCATCGATGCTCAATGATCGGCTGGCGGTCCGTGTCGCTGAGGGATATCGGGCTTTACGGGAGCGGGGGATCACAGTGCGCAAGACCGTCGATATGATTATTGGGACATTTTGCATCGAGGGCGGTCATACATTGCTGCATGATGACCGCGACTTTGAGCCGATGCAGCACTATCTCGGTCTGCAAGTCGCTTGACGGCGTTTCTTAATTTGTCGAAATTTCTTAACTTGCCGAAATTTCTTAACTTGACAGACGCCGGGTGGGCTCAGGCAACCTGGCTCTGTCAATGAAGGGCACCCCACCACTGCACCGCTTGACCCGCGCCGGGCCGCCGCCCATTGCTCCCCGCCTTACGGCCGGAATAGACTGGCCGGTCCGGGGTATATGCGTTTGACCGAGAAGAAGCGCCTCTATGTGATCACGTGGGGCTGCCAAATGAACGTGTATGATAGCGGCCGGATGACGGACGTACTGGCCCCGCTCGGCTATGGCGCGGCCGACGGACCGGACGACGCCGACATGGTCATCCTCAACACCTGCCACATCCGAGACCGCGCCGCCGATAAAGTGTTCTCCGAGCTGGGCCGCCTGCGCGTCATCAAGCAGACACGGGCCGCCGCCGGCCAGGGCACCATCCTCGCCGTCGCCGGCTGCGTCGCGCAGGCCGAGGGGGCCGAGATCCTGGCCCGGGCCCCCTATGTCGATATCGTTCTGGGACCGCAAACCTATCACCGCCTGCCGGAGATGGTCGCGCGTGCGGCGCGTGCCGGCGGTGCGGTCATGGAAACGGACTTTCCGGCCGTGCCGAAATTCGACACGCTCCCGCCGCACGGGCCGCAGGGCGTCACCGCGTTCCTCACGGTGCAAGAAGGCTGCGACAAGTTCTGCAGCTTCTGCGTCGTGCCCTATACTCGTGGCGCCGAGTTCAGCCGCCCTGCGACCGCCGTGCTGGCGGAGGCGCGGGACCTCGTCGCCCAAGGGGCCCGCGAGATCACGTTGCTGGGCCAAAACGTCAACGCCTGGCATGGGGACGCGCCGGGCCCCCGGAGCTCGGGTACCGTGAGCTGGAGCTTTGGCCGCCTGGTGCGCGCTCTGGCGGACATCCCCGGCCTGCTGCGGATCCGATACACCACGTCCCACCCGCGGGACATGGACGATGACCTGATCTCGGCTCACCGGGACGTGCCGCAGCTGATGCCGTTCCTGCACCTGCCGGTGCAATCGGGTTCGGACCGGGTGCTATCCGCCATGAATCGCCAGCACACCGCGGACGACTACCGCCGGCTGGTGGACCGCTTGCGGCAGGCACGGCCGGATTTGGCCCTGTCGTCCGATTTCATCGTCGGCCACCCGGGTGAAACCGATGCAGAGTTCGAAGCGACGCTGGCGCTGGTGCAGGACATCCGGTTCTCGCAAGCCTACAGCTTCAAATATTCCCGCCGGCCCGGCACTCCCGCCTCCGCCGCGCCTGGGCAGGTGGCGGAGCCGGTGAAGGATTCCCGGCTGCAAACGCTGCTGGCCCTGCTGCGCGACCAACAGGCGCAGTTCAACCAGGCGTCGGAGGGCCTGGCGATGCCCGTCCTGTTCACCGGCCCCGGGCGCCGTCCGGGCCAGTTATCCGGGCGAACACCTTTTCTTCAACCCGTGCATGTTAACGGGCCAGAAACGTTAATCGGGCAAGAGGGCCTGGTGACGATCGTGCGTGGCGACCCCAACTCACTACTAGGATCTTTGCACCCTCAACAGGAGTATATCAGCGCTTGAACCTCATCGCCGCGTCTTCGGCTGCCCCGCACCTCACCCCCAACGGCAAGGCGCTCACCTTGCAGTTCAAAGACAACGCCCTCTTACCGCTCTTGTTCGGTGAACATGACCGGCATCTGGTCCGGCTCGAACAAGGGCTCGGCGTGAAGCTCGCCTCCCGCGGCAATCGGGTGGCGATCACCGGAGACCCGGCGCGAGTGCAAGCGGCGGAGGCGGCGCTGACGAACCTCTACCAACGGCTGGAGCGGGGCCAGGGCGTGGCGCGCGCGGATGTGGAGGCCGTGATCCGCATGATGGACCCGCGGGAGGAGGGTGAACTTCGCCTCCCGCTGTCCGACCTACCGGCCATCCGCACCAAGCGCGGCGCGATCGGCCCCCGCTCCCCCGGTCAGACGAGCTATATGGAAATGCTGTCCCGGCATGAGATGGTGTTCGGCATTGGACCGGCCGGCACGGGCAAGACCTATCTCGCGGTGGCCCAAGCCGTGCAAATGCTGACTGCTGGCCGCGTGGACCGCATCGTCCTCTCCCGCCCGGCGGTCGAGGCCGGGGAGCGGCTCGGCTTCTTGCCGGGTGACCTCAAGGACAAGGTCGATCCCTACCTCCGTCCCCTCTATGACGCGCTACATGACATGATGCCCGGCGATCAGGTCGCCCGCCGCATGAGCACCGGTGAGATCGAGGTTGCCCCCCTCGCCTTCATGCGCGGCCGCACGCTCGCCCATTCCTTCGTGATTTTGGACGAGGCGCAGAACACCACGCCGGTGCAGATGAAGATGTTCCTGACCCGCATGGGGGAGGGTACTCGCATGGTCATCACCGGCGATCTCAGTCAGGTGGACCTCCCAACCGGCCAGCGCAGCGGCCTGCGCGACGCCCTCGACACGTTGGACGGTCTGCCGGGCATCGGCGTGAACCGCTTCGGGGTCCGCGACGTGGTGCGCCACCCCCTGGTCGCGGCGATTGTGGGCGCGTATGAACAGCGCGCCCAAGCTCAACGGGACGTGGCACAACGGGATGTGGCGCAACGCGAGCCCCGCGGTCGCACGCGCCCGGAACCCACTCAGGATAGTAATGGACCCGGACAGTAAAATCAGCCCCGCCGCGGATCACCCGACCGCGGCGGGGCATACGACCGAAATCGTCATTGATGAGCCTCGGTGGCGCGCGGCCATTCCTGGCGCGCCCCAAATCGTTGCCCGCGCCGCCCAGCAGGCCGGTGGCGCCAGCGTCGTAATGCTGGCCTCGGACCGCGTCGTGCGCCGGCTCAATGCCCTGCACCGCGGCATCGATAAGCCCACCAACGTCCTCACGTTCGACAGCGGCGACATCGTGCTGGCGCTTGGCGTCGTCCGGCGGGAGGCGGCGGCGGCCGGCAAGCGTCCGTCCGATCACCTCGCCCACCTCGTGATCCACGGTGCCCTGCATTTGCAGGGCTATGACCACACCCACCCCGGCGATGCCCGCCGGATGGAGATGGCCGAGGCGCGCATCATGCGCGGCATGGGCCGGCCCAACCCGTGGCGAAGCCGATGACCCCCTCCAACCCCCGCGGTTTCCTCGGCCGTGTCCGCCAGCGCCTGTCCGGACGCGCCGAGCATAACGTCCGCGCCAGTATCGCCGAGTTGGTGCAGCAATCGGCCGATGACAGCCACGCCGCCGGCACGATCCCGGAGCTCGACCGGCAGGAGCGGGCGCTGATCGCCAACGTTCTGCGCCTCCGCGGTACGTCGGCCGATGACGTCATGATCCCCCGCGCCGACATCGTCGCGATTCCGGTCGATATGACCCTGGAACAGGCGCTGGACCAAATCCGGCGGGAGGGTCACTCCCGCCTGCCGGTCTATCGGGAGCAGCTCGATGAGATCGTCGGCATGGTCCATATCAAAGATGTCTTCGCCTATGTCGGACGTCCAGAGGCGTTCCAGCTCGAGGCGCTGCTCCGCCGGCCGTTGATGGTGGCGCCGCAAATACCGGTGCTGGATTTGTTGCTGCAGATGCGCCAGGCGCGCATGCATTTGGCACTGGTAGTGGACGAATACGGCGGGATCGACGGCCTGCTGACCATCGAGGACCTGGTCGAAGAGATCGTGGGCGACATCGCCGACGAACACGATGAGGAGGCGGGGCCCATGATCGTGGAGCGCCCGGACGGCCAGCTCGACCTCGATGCCCGCTTGTCGATCGAGGACTTCGAGAGCCGGCTCGGCGCGGTGATGACCGAGGATGAGCGGGAGGCCGACATCGACACCGTCGGCGGCCTGGTCTTCACGCTGGCTGGACGCGTGCCCAGCCGCGGCGAGGTCATCAGCCACCCGAGCGGGCTCGAATTCCGCATCTTGGACGTGGATGCCCGCCGCATCCGCCGCATCCGCGCCCGCCGCCCGGCGTTGCAGGCGGCGGAATAGCCCGGCTGCATCCCCGGGCTCAGGAAAGTCGGCCCACCATGGAACCGCCTGCCTCCGATTGCGTCATTGTCGGCATGCCGTCGCAATATAGAGGAGAGTGATATGGGAATCTCGATCATCACCTGGCTGGTTCTGGGCCTGGTTGCTGGATTTATCGCCAGCAAGCTCTATGCGGGCTCCGGCCAGGGCGCGATCATGGACATCGTCCTCGGCGTGGTCGGCGCTTTCGTCGGCGGTTTCCTGTTCTCCGCACTAGGCGGCAGCCAGGTGACCGGGTTCAATTTGTATAGCGTGATCGTGGCGGTGGTCGGCGCTATTGTGGTGCTGTTCATCTACCATGCGGTCTCAGGCCGGCGCGCGCTGTAATGGCGGGCGCGTCCTCATCGCCCGCCGAGCGCCTGCGGGCGATGCGGGAGGATGTCACTGGCGCGGTGCACCATTACGTGGAACCGCGCGCGGACATGCTCAACCACCGGGCCGAGGGCTGGCTCAGCCAGTTCCTGACCCTCATTCCGCTGTTTATGTCCTGGGCCGGCCCGGCATTCGACCGGGCACGGCCGCAAATGCGCCAGATGGCGCATGCCGTGACAGACCGATTCGAACCACCGGAGCGGACGTCGTCCCTCAAGCCAATCCTGATGACGGCCGCCCTATTCGGCATCGCGGTGCTGCTCTACCGGACAGCCAAGCAAGACCATTAGCGGCCGGACGGCGCCCTCTCCCGCTGGCGGGAGAGGGGGGGGTCAGGGTAGGGTTAGCCGAGTAGCCCGTGGCACCGTTGTTTCCACACTCGCTTAACGCTGGCGCTCCTCCGATACCCTGGTAGCATTACCGTCACACGGCCGATCGAACGGCCGGGGGAATGCGGTGGGGGAAACCGATGCACATCATGCGCGCGATAAACCGGGTGCCGGGCGGCCTGATGGTCGTGCCGCTCTTTATCGGCATGCTAATCAGTACCTTCAGCCCGACCCTCCTGAAGATCGGTGGCTTTACCGAGGGGCTCAGCAGCTCCGGGTATAACACCGTCCTCGGTATGTATTTGTTCACGGTCGGCACCAAAATGACGCTGACGGCGGCCCCGCGCATGCTGAAACGTGGCTTCGGCATCATGGGCGTGAAAATTGGCGTCGCCATGCTGATCGCGTTTGCCGTGGCGAGGCTTGCGGACGGTAATCTGTTCGGCTTCAGCACGCTGGCGCTCATGGTCGCGTTTAGTGACACGAACGGCGGAATGTTCATGGCGCTGACGAGCGTCATGGGGGACGAGGATGACGCGGGTACGTATGTGCCGCAAAGCATCGAGACCGGGCCGTTCATCACCATGCTGTTCTTGGTGGGGGCCGGGCTTGCGTCGATCCCATGGATGGCAATGGTTTCAGTCGTGGCCCCCATTGCCGTGGGCGCATTGCTGGGCAATGTGGACCGGGAGTTGCGTGAGTTTTTCGGCAAGCATGAAGCCCTCATCGTGCCGTTCATGGCCTTTACACTCGGTCAGAACATCAACCTCGCCAACGTCGTGACTGCGGGGCCGGGCGGGCTTTTGCTCGGCGTTCTGGTGTGCAGCATCACCGGCGTGCTGTGTATCGTGGTGGACCGCGCCCTTGGCGGCAGCGGCATCGCGGGCGCGGCGGCGAGCAGTACCGCCGGTAACGCGGCCGCGGTGCCAAAGGCGATCGCGATTGCGGACCCGACCTACGCGGCCATCGCCCCGATTGCGACGGTGCAGGTGGCTGCGTCCGTCATCGTCACTGCGATCCTCACGCCGTTGCTCACCTCCTGGATGCATAAACGCGTCCATCGCTCCCGCGCGCGTCAACTTGAGGTAAAGCCCGAGGCGGCGCAGGCGCTGTCGTGATGACCGCGATGCTGTAGCCGGCAGAACAGGCATTGCCACCAGAAGACCGGCCTCATGGCGCCCTGGCTGTCCGTGGTCACATGCTTACGGCAAGAGCTCATGGCCGCGCGGTTTGATCCGTAAGGGCGGCTTATGGGCCCGTTGAAAAAAATCTGGCGATTTCCGCCGCCGCCCGGTCCGGTGTCTCCCAGTGCGGGAAGTGCCCGGCATCCTTAAACAGGGCGAGGTCGAGCTGGCTGAACGTCTCGCCAAGCCGGTCCGTCCAAGCATAGGGGAAAATGGCGTCGTGCTCGGTCCAGCGCACGCACGTCGGCACCGTGATCGCGGGCAAGGCCGGCAGGATGCCCTCCATCATCCGCACGCGGTCCGCCTGCGCCGCCCGGTAATACGCGAACCCGCCTTCGAGGTTGCCAGGCCGGAGGAAGTTGTCCACCCAATCCTCCAACACGTCGTCGAACGCGTCTTTATGATAGGACCAGTGACGCAGGAAATAGCCGATATACGCCCGGCACGCCTCCCGGCTGGCCCCCACCAGGGCCGGCGCGAAATCCGTGCCATGGAACGATTGATACCAGATCTCCCGCAGCCGGTCCGGGGCACCCATCCGCGGGCCGATCCCCGGGTAGCTGAAGTTGAACAGGAATAATCCGCTCAGCTGCGCCGGGGCCTGACGCGCCATAGCTTGGATCACGGCACCGCCCACGTCGTGCCCCACCACGCCGGCCCGCTCGATCCCGAGCGCGTCCAAGACCGCCAGCATATCCGCCGCATGCTCCGTGGCACCCCAGGGTCCGCCCGGCTTATCACTCTCGCCGAAGCCGCGCAGATCGGGGGCGATCAGGGTGAAGCGGTCCTGCAGGCGGTGCATCACCGGCTCCCATGTACGCCAGAACTCTGGCCAGCCGTGCAGGAGCAGGAGCGGCGGGCCGGCGCCTAGGCGGGCCACGTGGAACTGCGTCCCGCGTGCGGTGACGGTCTGATGCTGCATCGATCGCTCCTTATGTATTCGTATCGATCAAAAATGTGCCTTTGCGAGGTCCGCTTGGGGGACGGGCAATAAGGGGCGACAAGCGCGCTGGTGGCCCCTGGATCGCCACGCCAAGCGGCTCGCGATGACGGTGATCGGTCAGTGGTCTCCGTCATCGGCATCATCCGATCACGACCCCCTCCGCCACCACGCCCATCACGTGCCCGGCCCCGTCAACGACCACCATATCGGCCGCCGCACCCGGCACCAACACGCCCCGGTCTGTCAGGCCAAGATACGCGGCCGCCACGGTCGAGACTCGGGCGGACGCCGCCGCCATCGTGAGCCCGGCACCCATCAGGTTCCGCAGTGCCCGATCCATCGTCAGTACGCTCCCTGCCAAGCCGCCATCCGCCAACCGCACGACTTCCCCCATTTTCTCCACGCGATTGCGCCCGAGTGTATAGGTCCCATCCGGCATCCCGGCCGCCGCAACCGCGTCGGTCACCGCATACAACCCTGGAATTGCCCGAAGAGCGATCAACAGGGCGGGTTGTTCCACGTGGAACAGATCGGCGATGATCTCGGCGTGCGTGCCCACGGCCAACGCACAGCCCACCGCGCCAGGTGCCCGGTGATGCAGGCCGGTCATGGCGTTGAACAAATGGGTGAACCCCGCCGCACCCCGGTCCAGCGCCTGCCGAGCCTCGGCATAGCTGCACAGCGTATGACCGATCTGCACCCGCACGTTCTGATCGGTCAGGAAACTCAGCAGCCCACCGTCCGGGTCCATTTCCGGCGCGATCGTCGCGACCCGCATCGGCGCGAGCGCACACCATTCCGCCGCCAGCGTCAGGTCCGGCGGAATCGCAAAAGCCGGTTGCGCGCCGAGCGCCCCGGGATTGATGAACGGCCCCTCGAGATGCCAGCCCACCACCCGCGCGCCCCGGTCCGCCGGACGCCGCATCGCCTCCGCAACCCCCGCCGCCGCCGCCCGCAAATCGGCTTCCGGCGCGGTAACCGTCGTGGCCAGCAGCGCCGTTGTGCCATGCCGGGCGTGGAACGCTGCCATGCCGCGCACTCCGTCCGCGCCGGTCATCACATCGGCACCACCACCGCCGTGCACATGCAAATCCACAAAGCCCGGTAGGATGAACCGGTCCGGCGGCGCATCACCGGGCTCGATCGACTGGATGGCCGCTGTAAACCGGACCGAGCCCTGCACCCACCCGCCGGGCGTCAGGATCATGCCATCGAGGCTATCCACGCGCCCGGTCCAGCCGGCCCCCCGCCGCCGCCAGCGCCGCCTCCGCCGCCGGGCGATCCGCGCCGTCCAGCATCAGCACCGCGAGCTTCACACTGCCCGCCGCCTCCCACGCCGCCGCCGCGCGCTCGATCGGCACGTCCGCAATCTGCGCCACCATCCGGTGCGCGCGCGCCACCAGCTTGGTGTTACGCGGCACCATATCGACCATCATGCCACGATATACCCGGCCCAGCGCGGACATTAGCTGGGTTGAGAACAGGTTCAGCGCCATCTTCTGCGCCGTTCCCGCGGTCATGCGCGTGGACCCGGCAAGGAACTCCGGCCCGGTTTGCAGCAACACCGGGTGCGCCGCTCCCGCCAGCAGAGGGGCACCGGCATTATTCGCCAGCGCCACCGTCAACGCCCCCGCTGTCCGAGCGGCCGCCTGCGCCGCCAAGACATAAGGCGTCGTCCCACTCGCCGCGACAGCAATCAAGACGTCCGCGGCGGTGACATCCCGGGCCATTTCTGCCCCCGCCGCCTCGTCATCCTCCGCCCCCTCCGCCGACCGGGTGAGCGCTGCCGTACCGCCCGCAATCCAATAGTCCAGCCGCCCGGCAGGCCAGCCAAATGTCGGTAGCAGCTCCACCCCGTCCTGCACTGCCAGCCGCCCAGACGCGCCGGCACCACAATAGATGAGCCGACCCCGGTCTCGTAACCGGTCAGCCGCCGCGGCGGTCGCAGCAGCCAGCGCTGGGAGCGCGGAGCGGACAGCGGCGAATGCGCCGAACTGGTTGTCCAGCATGGCCCCCAGCGCCTCCTCGGCCGGCCAGCTCGCCGCGTCCCGATACCGGCGGAGGCCCTGCTCGGTATCCATCAACCCGGCAGGAAGTCCGGCACTGAGAAATACCGCTCCCCCGTGTCGTAATTGAACCCCAACACCACCGCGCCCGGCTTGAGTGACGGCAATTTCTGCGCGATCGCGGCAAGGGTGGCACCGGACGAAATCCCGACTAAAATCCCTTCTTTCGCCGCGGATTGCCGGGCCCACTCCCGCGCGTCCTCGGCCTCTACCTGGATCACGCCATCCAGCAGCGCGGTGTGCAGATTGGCCGGAATGAACCCGGCGCCGATGCCCTGGATCGGATGCGGTGCCGGACTGCCGCCGGAGATGACCGGGGATGCCGTGGGCTCGACCGCGAAGACCTGGAGCTGGGGCCACAGCGGCTTCAGCACCTCCGCGCAGCCGGTAATGTGACCGCCGGTGCCGACGCCGGTGATGATGGCGTCGATCCCAGCCGGAAAATCGGCCAGGATTTCCTGTGCAGTCGTGCGCACATGCACCGCGATGTTCGCCGGGTTTTCGAATTGCTGGGGGATCCACGATCCCGGATGCTCGGCCTGTAACTCCATCGCCCGGGCGATCGCTGCCTTCATGCCTCCGGCCCGCGGCGTGAGATCGAAGGTGGCGCCATAGGCCTGCATCAAGCGCCGCCGCTCGATCGACATGCTGTCCGGCATCACCAGGATCAGTCTATAGCCCTTCACCGCCGCCACCATCGCCAGGCCCACGCCGGTGTTGCCCGATGTCGGCTCGATAATCGTCCCGCCGGGCTTCAACTGGCCGCTGGCCTCCGCCGCCTCGATCATGGCCAGCGCGATGCGGTCCTTGATCGATCCGCCGGGATTGCCGCGCTCGGACTTGATCCAGACCTGCGCGTTTGGGAACAGCCGCGCCATGCGGATATGCGGCGTGGCGCCGATGGTATCGAGGACGCTGTCGGCTTTCATGGGGTCACTCCGGAATGCGCTCGGACAAAGGGGCCGAAACATGCGCCGGGGCAGCGGAGAAGATCAACCCCGGGCCGTCACCCCAAGGCGCTTCATACCGGCCCTCTCTCGCATGCGGCCGCACGCGAGAAAGGGAGAAGGCTATGGCTCAGTTCCAAGCGGTCGGCGGCACCAGGCCAGGCCCGGCCGGGATCAGCGTCGCGACGGAGACATGTGGCCACGTCAGCCCTTTGAAGTTCAGCATCACCGTCTGCGAATACTGAATCTGTTTCGTCATAAACGTGATCGTGCGCGGGGCCAGGATCGCATGGGGCGGCGATACCAAGAACCGCCGCACCGGCTGCCCCGGAACCGCCGGTGCCGTGGTCTCGAGCGTGAGCGGCGGGTGGCCCGGCGTAAAGATCGGGATATGCAGCGTGTGCTGCACAGTTTCGATCCAGAAAGTAGCGGTCATCAGCGTCGTCTGCGCGTTGGGGTTGGCCGCCGCCGGGTCCCCCAGCAGGAACGCGATGTTGTCGGTGCCGCCGCCAAATACCGGAGCCGCCGGTGTCGTCGAGATGGTGATCACCGTCGTCTCCGTGATCGTCTGCCCGGCGATGTGATTGCGGAGCACCGTGTTGGGGTCATCCAGCATCGCCTGCGTGATGGTCCCGGCGGTGATCCACGGCGTGAGGTCTTGCGGAATGCGCGGCGTGGTTTTGGTGGCGGCGGTTTGGCTCGCGAAGCGGATCTTCGGGCCGCCGGCGGTCGGGAACGGAGTCATGTCCACCGGCGCAATGGTCGGCTTTCCGGCGAAGGTGGTGGAGGTCCCCTGTGCCGCAATCGTCGTCCCATGGGGGATGGAGGCCATCCGGGTCAGCGTCGGTCCCTCCCGCGGGTCGATCGTCGAGGGCACCGCCATCCACAAACCCGGCTCCAGATGAATACCGATACTCTGCCCGGCGATGGTGATGTCATTGATCGATTGCAGATACGGCACACCATTCAGCGTCGCGTCACCCTGCACACTCCCCCGGTTCGGCACCGCGCCCAGGCTCGCCGAGAACGACAGCGTCTCCGAGGTGAGATTGAGTTCGAGCACATTGTCACTGACGCTGGGCGGCGGAGGTGCCGTGACCGGATTGGGGAACGCGGTGGGCGATTGCGGGCTGTTGGGGCGGAAAATCGTGTTGAAGCCGTTGCCGGTCCACGTCCCGGTGAAGTCAGCGAGGGCCCCGAGCGGGGGGGCCGCATTGATCAACACAACGGGGTTGAGCTGCAACAAGCTCGACACCTCGCCAAACCGGAAATTGGCCATAATCGAGGTCGCGGGGGCTAAATGGGTGATTTCCGGCAGCAAAGTTCCCAGCAGGGAAGTTTGTAGGTTTGGTGTCGCCAATACGGGGGATACAACACGGGTCAATTGTGGCGTCTTAAGGTCGCTTATAATATTCTCCTCTGGCGATGATCTCGCAAAAAAAGATACGTTACCCTCCGACATATTGGAGCAAAGAGTCATCTACTTCTGCGACGCCAGCCGGTTACGATATCATAACGAGCTTGTCAAGACTCATTCCGATATCGACCGCACCTGCTTGACGCACACCCCGCCTGAGGCACTGTGAGTCATGATCGTCATCGGCCTCATGTCCGGCACCTCCCTCGATGCCATCGACGCCGCGGCCGCACGATTTACCCGTGACGGCGAATTGCTCACCATGGAGTTGCTGCATCATACCGAGATGCCATGGCCCGCCGCGACCCGGGCCCGCCTGCTGGCCGCCCTGCCGCCCGCCCCCGTCACCCTGGCGGAGGTGTGTGCGCTCGACGTGCTGATCGGCGACGCATTTGCCCAGGCCGCCCTCACGCTCACCTGGACAATCCCGGCCGGCCTCGTCGCCTCGCACGGTCAAACGGTGTTCCATTGGATCGAGGACGGACGCGCCCGCGGCACCCTGCAGCTGGGTCAGCCGGCGCTGATCGCCGAAGCCACCGGCCTGCCGGTCGTGTCCGATTTCCGCGCCCGGGACGTGGCGGCCGGCGGGCAGGGCGCGCCGCTCGCCAGCACACTGGATGAGCTGTGGCTGGCCGGTGACACGCCACGCGCCGCGCTCAATCTCGGCGGCATCGCCAACCTCACGATTGTCGGGCGGGGCCCAGTGCTGGCATTCGACACCGGCCCGGCAAGCTGTCTGCTGGATCTGGAGGCCGCGCGGCTCACTGGCGGCGCGCAATCCTTCGATCAGGACGGGCGGCTGGCGGCGTCCGGCACCGTGCGGGAAGACGCGCTCGCCCGGCTACTATCTGACCCCTATTACCGTCAGGCTCCCCCCAAAAGCACCGGGCGGGAGCGGTTCCACACCGGTTACGTAACAGAATGCCTGCACGGCCTCACGCTATCCGGCCCGGACCTGATGGCGACGCTTACCGCCCTTACGGCCCAAACGATCGCCGATGCCTGCCAGCTGCATGGCGTGACCGAGGTGGTCGCGTCGGGCGGCGGTGTCCGCAATCCGGCGCTCATGACGGCCTTGCGACACGCATTGGGCCGCATCCCCCTGGTCACCGCCGAGGCGCGCGGCCTGCCATCCGACGCCAAGGAGGCCTATCTGCTCGCCCTGCTCGGCTACCTCACCTGGCACGGCCTACCCGGTACAGTCTTGGGCGCGACCGGTGCCGCCCCCCGCATCCTAGGCCGCCTGAGCCCGGGTGCCGGACCGCTCGTTTTGCCGTCACCCGGCATCATGCCCGGCCGATTGGTGATCGCCGGCTAGAGCTGTGTCAGCCACCAGAGATGCCTGGATTGCCGCGTCCCAGGCGGGCTCGCGACGACCAAAACCCGCGAGGGTTTAAAAAAAATCCGCACACTTGACATATCTTTTTATAAAACCGGGGTTTTACCCCGAGTCGCACGCTAAAATTTACGATATGTTTAGACCTATCAAGCACACTCGATCCATGCGCGCGGATCAATCCATTGGAAAAAGGCAGGCGGTGTGAACCACCGTTCCCGCGCCCGGTCTGCCGATCGTGCATGCCGGCCCGAAATCACGCCGAGTGGCCGTGCCCGCCTCGGCGAGGGCTGGCTACCCGGCATAGCACGCCAGGGCTGGGCGCAACGCAAGCATTTGTTGCGTGTCCTCAGACGCGCTCACCGCTGTTTGGGAATGTCACGCAAGCGCCTTAGCCTCGGGCTGCTTGGATATGCCGTCGCGATGGTCGGGTGCATGCAGACGACGCCGGCGTATGGTCAGACCTACGTCGGTAACGCCACTTCGACTGGTAGTAACGGTTCGTTCGGAGCCAGTGGAACAAGCGGTAGTCCCGCCGCCGCGTCTGGGTCCAGTTCAACGGCGATTGGCAGCAATCTTAATGCTGGCGCCACCGCGGCGGCGACCAATAGCATCGCTTTGGGCGGCGAGAGTTCGGTTAGCGCCAGCGCCACATCGGGTCTCGCCATCGGCCGCGGTGCGACTGTTAGCGCGGCATTCGGCATTGCGGAGGGCGATGGGGCCACCGCCTCTGGCGGGGGGTCGCTCGCGATCGGATCGCAGGACACCACAGCCGAGGGCGGTGCCACCAGCCCCGCGGTAAAATCTGGTGCCCAAGCCACCGGGGCCCGGGCGCTGGCATTCGGCACCGGCTCTAATTCGAGTGGCGCGTCGTCGATCGCCCTCGGCGACAGCGCGGTGACGGGTGCCAACACGAACGCGACCGCCATCGGCACCTCGTCCAGCACCGGCGCGTCCGGGGCCACGGCACTCGGCTTTGGTGCCGCCGCTTCTGGACAAAACTCCATCGCCGCCGGGGTATCGTCGCGCGCGCAGGGTGGGAACTCGGTCGCCATCGGCACGTCGTCGACGGCTGTCAATACCGGCGTCGCGGTGGGTTACAACAGCTCCGTCCAGGGCACGCAGAATTTCGGTGTGGCGATTGGTTCCGGCGCGATCGCCAACACCACCGCCGCCGCCTCACCCATCGCGCTTGGCCAGGGTGCCAATGCGAGCGGCGTCGGCTCTCAGGTCGCAATAGGCGATCAGGCCGTGGCGTCAGGCAACAACGCTGTCTCCATCGGCGGGCATCCGTTTTCGGCCGGCACGAAAGCGTCGGGTGACTTTTCGATCGCGATCGGCGCATCGTCTTCAGCAACTGGTGTTGGCAGCTTGGCCTTTGGCGGTGACTCGACGGCCGCTGCCCTGGCATCTGGTGCGGACAGTCTCGCGATCGGCGCGCAAACGACAGCCTCGGCCACCAACGCCACCGCGCTCAGCTTCAAGGCGCAGGCGACCGCCACCAACGCCCTCGCGGTCGGCGTGGTGGCGCAAGCGACTGGGGCCTACTCCACGGCACTCGGCGCGGGTGGCACCGGCACAACTGGAACGGCGACCACTGCGTCGGGTGCCGGTTCAACCGCACTTGGCGGTAACGCGACGCTCGGCGCCTCGGCCCTGGCAGCCAACTCGGTAGCCGTCGGTGGCCAATCCAGCGCGGCCGCCGCCGCAACCTCCGGCATCGCGATCGGGCGGGGGGCCACCGTCAGCGGCGCATACGGCATCGCCCAGGGTGACGGCGCCACCGCGTCCGCCGGCGCCGCCCAAGCGATCGGTTCCGCGGACGCCACGGCAGAGGGCGGGGCCACGACCGCCGCCGCCGCCGCCGCCGCCGCCGCGCAAGCCAGCGGGATCCGGGCCTTAGCATATGGCACGGGGGCTAGTTCGGGCGGCGCGTCCTCGATCGCGATCGGTGACACGGCTGTGACGGGCGCCAATGCCAACGCGATCGCTGTCGGCACAACGGCCATCACGACGGCCGCCAATACCGTGGCCCTCGGCAACACCGCCACGGCGAGCGGCACCGGCGGCGTGGCTGTCGGGACGCGCGCCCAGGCCACGGCGGTGGACACTGTGTCGATCGGCACCGGCGGCACCGGAACTGTAGGTACCGCCACCACGGCATCAGCAGCCGGGGCGACAGCATTGGGCGGCAACGCCGTGCTCGGCGCAGCGGCGGCCGCAGCGAATGCGGTTGCGATCGCCGGGCAAGCTTCGGTCACATCCGCCGGCACGTCCGGCATTGCCATCGGCCGCGGGGCCATCGTCAGCGGCGCGTTCGGCATCGCGCAGGGTGACGGCGCGGCCGCCTCTGCCGCCGCCTCGCTCGCCATCGGCTCGGCCGACGCCACGGCCGAGGGCGGTGCTACGACCACCGCCGCTGCCGCGGGTGCGCGGGCCAGCGGCATCCGCGCGTTGGCGTATGGCACGGGCGCCTTTGCGAGCGGCGCATCCTCGATCGCGGTGGGTGATACGGCCGTGACCGGCGTCAACAGCGATGCGATCGCGATCGGCACCTCGGCCGTAACCGCGGCGGCCAATGCAATTGCGCTGGGGAACGCGGCCACGGTCTCGGCTGCCAATGCCAATGCCATCGCGATCGGCGCTCAGTCTAGCGTCGCATCCGGGGCCACCTCCGGGATCGCGATCGGCCGAGGGGCCGTGGTCAGCGGCGCGTTCGGCATCGCGCAGGGGGACGGGGTGACGGCCGGGGCCACCGGGCAGAATGTGGCCATCGGCTCGTCCAGCATCGCCAATGCAGGCACGGCTGCCGGGGGGCGGTGGCGCTCGGTCGGGGCCAGAGTGCGACGGGGAACGGCGCTGTGGCGATCGGCGATCCGAACACCGCGACCGGCACCGGGTCGGTGGCGGTGGGGGCGAACGAGACGGCCAATTCCGGGGCGGGCGCCGGGGCCGTGGCCATCGGTAGCGGCAACACCGCGACCGGTCAGGGCTCGGTGGCACTTGGCAATGCGTCTCAGGCGACCGGCGCGGGCGCGCTGGCGTTCGGCGATACTGCGACGGCGAGTGTCGCTAAGGGCGTGGCGCTGGGTACGGGAGCGACGGCCACCAACGCGAATGACGTGGCGTTGGGCGCAGGCTCGGTCACAACCGCGCCCAACACCGGCGTGACGGCGCTGTATGGAGGCACGGCGGCCGGTGTCGCGACGGGGGCGTCGGGCGTGGTGTCCGTCGGCACGTCCGGGAATGAGCGGCAAATCCAGAACGTGGCGGCGGGCCGCATCACGGCCACGAGCACCGACGCAATCAACGGCTCGCAGCTTTATACCGTCGGCGCAGGGGTCAACGCCTTGGGCGCAAGCCTCGCGACGAGCCTGGGTGCCGGCTCTGTGTACAATAGTGCAACAGGTGCGATATCTGCGCCGGGTTACGGCGTGTTCGGCACCACACAGACCAATGTGGGGTCGGCGATCACGGCGTTGCAAACCGGTGCTCCGGTGCAGTTTTCCACCAACGCCGGGGTCGCCACGCCGCTGGTGCCGAGCCAAGATGTGACCCTGGTGGGCGCGGCGGCGGGGACGGTGGCGCTGCATAATCTAACCGCAGGCGCGCTGTCGGTGGCCTCGAAGGACGCGGTAAACGGCAGCCAGCTCTTCACCACCAACGCCAACGTCACGACGGTTACGGCGCAGACGACGACCCTCGGCAACAACACCGCCACCGATCTGGGTGGCGGGGCCAGCTACACGGCCGGTGGCGGGCTGACCGCGCCGAGCTATGGCGTGTTCGGCACCACCCAGACCAGTGTGGGTGCAGCGATCACGGCGCTGCAGAACAAGGCACCGCTGCAGTATTCGACCGCGGGCGGCAGCGCCACACCGCTGGTGCCGAGCCAGGATGTGACCCTGGTCGGTGCGGCGGCCGGCACGGTGGCGCTGCATAATCTGACCGCCGGCAGCGCTGGAACGGACGCGGTCAATTACGGCCAGTTGACGGCCTCGGCTTCGGCCGCCGGGACACAAACGACGACGCTCGGCCACCGCGGCGACTGATTTAGGCGGCGGCGTGAGCTACACGGCGGGCGGCGGGCTGACGGCCCCAAGCTACGGTGTGTTCGGCACGGCGCTGAGCAATGTGGGTGCGGCGATCACCGCGCCGCAGACCGGGGCACCGGTACAGTATTCCACCTCGGCGGGCGTGGTAACGCCGCTGGTGCCCGGCCAAGATGTGATTCTGGTGGGGGCGGCTGCGGGGACTGTGGCGCTGCATAATTTGACCGCGGGTGCGTTGTCTGCGGCGTCGAAGGACGCGGTGAACGGCAGCCAGTTGTTCGCCACCAACGCCAACGTCACGACGGTAACGGCGCAGACGACGACGCTGGGCAACAACACCGCCACCGATTTGGGCGGCGGTGCGAGCTACACGGCGGGTGGCGGATTGACGGCGCCAAGCTACGGCGTGTTCGGGACTACGCAGACCAGTGTGGGTGCGGCGATCACGGCGTTGCAGAACAAAGCGCCGTTGCAGTATTCGACCAATGCCGGGGTGGCGATGCCGCTGATGCCGGGCCAGGACACGACCTTGGTGGGTGCGGCGGCCGGCACGGTGGCGCTGCATAATCTGACGGCAGGCAGCGCCGGGACGGACGCGGTGAATTACGGCCAG
>JAYVOF010000127.1:0-60134 GCA_043758105.1 Rhodospirillales bacterium
CAATCCCCTGTCCGGCCAAGAAACGCTCCAGGCCCAAATTGGACATGACGGTGGCGACCACGCCGTCGCCGCGCAGCCGTCCGGCGCGCCCGAACGAGGCGGCGATCAGGGCCAGGATTTGGTCACCATCCACCAACTCGCCCTTTTCGTTGGCGAGCAACAGGCGGTCCGCATCGCCATCGAGCGCAATGCCCAGATGGGCCCCGTGCTCCAGCACCTTGCCGCATAGGAACGCGGGGACCGTCGAGCCGCACCCGCGGTTGATGTTGAAGCCGTCCGGCTCAACCCCCACGGGGATGATCGTGGCACCTAATTCCCACAGCACCGTCGGTGCCACCTTATACGCGGCACCATGGGCGCAATCGATCACGATCTTCATGCCGTCTAGCGTCAGGCCGCGCGGGAACGTGGCCTTCGCAGCCTCGATATACCGGCCGGCGGAGTCGTTCAGGCGGGAGGCGCGCCCGAGTTGCCTGGGCAGAGCGAGCCGGCCGGAGCGGTCGGCTCCCATCAGCGCCTCGATCTCCAACTCCGTCTCATCGGATAATTTGAAGCCATCCGGGCCAAACAGCTTGATGCCGTTATCTTCGAACTGGTTGTGGGAGGCGGAGATCATCACGCCCAAATCCGCCCGCAAACTCCGCGTCAGCATCGCGATCGCTGGCGTCGGCAACGGTCCGACCAGCGTCACGTCCATGCCGGCGGAAATAAACCCCGCGACCAGCGCCGGCTCGATCATATAGCCGGACAGGCGTGTATCCTTGCCGATCACCACCTGATGCCGGTGATTGCCGCGCACGAAGATGAGCCCGGCCGCCTGACCGAGCTTCAACGCCGTCTCGGCCGTCATGGGGTCCACATTGGCGGTCCCGCGAATACCGTCGGTCCCGAACAGGCGTCTGCTGGTCATAAGTGCCCTCCTAGCACCGGTGGCTGTAGCTTACCCCAAGAGTCCTTGCCAAACTCTTAACGCTTGAACGGTTTCTGCCACATCATGCACGCGCAAGATGGACGCCCCACGGGTCCACGCAAATAAGGCCCCCGCCACCGACCCCGCCACCCGCTCCCGCGCCTCCGCGACCCCAGACAGGGTCCCAATGAACCGCTTCCGCGACACCCCGGCGACGATCGGACAGCCGAGACTCCAAAGCCTCTCTAACCCATGCAGCAGGGCAATATTGTGGCCATGCTCCTTGGCGAAGCCGAAGCCGGGATCGACCGCGATCCGCGCCCGTGGCACCCCCGCGGCCACGGCTGCATCGACCAGCCGGCCCAGCTCCGCCCCGACCTCGGCGACCACGTCCTGATACTGCGCCAAACCAAGCATGGTTTCGGGCGTGCCGCGCATGTGCATGATGATCACCGGGCAGCCCCAGCGCGCGACGACGCCAGCGGAGGCAGGATCGTGCGCCAGGCCGGAGACGTCATTAATCAGCGTCGCCCCCGCAGCCAAAGCCGCCGCCATCGTCGCCGAATGCCGCGTATCGACCGACAGCTTCACGCTCCCACGCAGCCCCTCGATCACCGGAAGGATGCGCCGCAGTTCCTCCTCCGGGCCCACGGGCACCGCACCGGGCCGGGTGGATTCGCCGCCGATATCCAGCAGGTCCGCCCCCTGCTCGATCATGCGAAGGCCGGCAGCCATCGGATCGGCGTGGACACCGCCATCGCTAAAACTATCCGGCGTCGTATTCAGGATGCCCATGACCCAGGGCGCGCGGTGCGCCGGCCACGAAAAAGGGGCCGGCATCGCTGCCGGCCCCTGATCGGTCACGCCGTCCTAACCTGGCTGCGGCAACCCACCCGGCGGGGGCGAGGCCGGGCGGATGCTCGTGGGCACCGACGCACGCCGCTGGTCCGGCGCCGGCTCGTCCACCACCTTTTTTATCACCGGCTCGCCACGCAGCACCGTACGAATGTCCTCACCCGACAGCGTCTCGTATTCCAGCAATCCCCGCGCCAAACGGTGCAGTTCATCCAACTTTTCCGTCAGCAACGCCATGGCACCGCCATAAGCCGCATCGATAATCGACTTGATCTCACCATCAATCTCACGCGCCGTCACTTCCGACACGTTCTTGTTCTGCGTCACCGAGTGGCCGAGGAACACCTCTTGACTGTTATCGCCATAGGCGATCATGCCGAGCTTGTCGCTCATCCCCCACTCCGTCACCATCACGCGCGCAATGTTGGTCGCTTGTTTGATGTCGCCGGCGGCACCGTTGCTCACGTTGTTCTTACCGAACACCAGTTCCTCGGCAACACGCCCGCCCATCGCCATCTTCATTCGCGCCAGCAACCGCGCCTTGCTTTCACTCAGACGGTCCCCTTCCGGCAGGCTCATCACCAGGCCCAGCGCGCGGCCGCGTGGAATGATCGTGGCCTTGTGTACCGGATCGCATTCCGGGTCGTTAATCGCGCACAACGCATGTCCGGCTTCATGATAGGCGGTCATCCGCTTCTCATCCTCGGACATCACCAGGGACCGGCGCTCGGCCCCCATCATAACCTTGTCCTTGGCGTGCTCGAACTCCGCCATCGCCACGACCCGCTTACCGAGACGCGCCGCCAGCAATGCCGCTTCGTTCACGAGGTTGGCCAAATCCGCGCCCGAGAAACCCGGCGTGCCACGCGCGATCACCTTCGGATCGACGTCGGACGCCAACGGCACCTTCCGCATGTGGACGCGCAAAATCTTCTCCCGTCCGTTCACGTCTGGGTTTGGCACCACCACCTGGCGGTCGAACCGTCCGGGGCGCAGCAAAGCGGGGTCAAGCACGTCCGGGCGGTTCGTGGCGGCAATCAGGATCACGCCCTCATTGCTCTCGAACCCGTCCATCTCGACCAGCATCTGGTTGAGCGTCTGCTCCCGCTCATCATTGCCGCCGCCCAATCCGGCACCACGATGCCGGCCGACCGCGTCGATTTCGTCGATGAAGATGATGCAAGGCGCGTTCTTCTTGCCCTGCTCGAACATGTCACGCACGCGACTGGCGCCAACGCCCACAAACATTTCCACGAAATCAGAACCCGAAATCGTGAAGAATGGCACGTTCGCCTCACCAGCAATGGCGCGGGCTAGCAAAGTCTTACCCGTGCCCGGCGGTCCGACCAGCAACACACCCTTGGGGATCTTACCGCCCAAACGCTGGAACTTCTGCGGGTCCTTCAAAAACTCGACAATTTCCTGCAGTTCTTGCTTTGCCTCGTCAATGCCAGCCACATCCTCGAACGTGATGCGGCCCTGCTTTTCCGTCAGCATCCGCGCTCTGCTTTTGCCGAAGCCCATCGCCCGCCCGCCGCCCGACTGCATTTGGCGCATGAAGAACACCCACACGCCGATCAGCAGCAGCATCGGGAACCAGCTCAACAGAATGTTGATCAGATGGTTCTCCGTATCTTCCTTCTGCGCCTCGAAGGGAATGCCCTTGCTGGTCAGCACGGAAACCAGGTTGGGATCCTCCGGCATATAGGTCTGGAAGCGCCGAGGCTCGTTCAGCGATCCCTGCTCGGTGACGGTAATGACGCGGCCCTGGATAACCACGTTCTTCACCTTGCCGGCGTTTACGTCATTCAGGAACTCAGAATATGGCACCGGAACCGCTGCTTTCTGCTGCCCGCCCGGCTGAAATAGGTTGAACAGCACAACGAGCAACAGGGCAATAATAACCCAGAGCGCGAGGTTGCGGCCAAAATTGCTCATCATGTGATCCCAGCAATCCAGTCTTGTTCGCCGGGTTCTGGGCGAGGTTGGAGCGAACCCGGGCTTCGTGATCCCGGCCCAGTATGGGCCGACGCCGCTTCTACCGCCAGACATGGTGTGGACGGGCGCGCTGTGCATCCCCATGGGGTGCCCGAGGGGACAAAAGGTGCGGGCGCGGCCGGACGGGACGGGTCGAACCAATACCCGTGCGCCGCCGGGCACCGTGCGCGCAGGAGTGCCGGCAGGGCGCGCCGGCCCTCGAACGGCGCGGCATCGCCGGCGATGCCCCCGGACCGGCGGAACCGCCCATCCCAACGGCCGTCATCCATGCCACGAACCGCCGCCTTCTCTCGCGCGATCAGCCATCCGGGGCCGAGCCGCCCGGCACCCGTCACGATCACACCGTGCAGGGTGCCCGCCCGCAACGGCACAAACCGTGCCACAGCCTCCGCCCCCGGGGGATGCGCCCGGCCCGACACCGTCCACATCAACGCCGACACCGCGCCAGCCGACAGCGCCCGCGCGTGCACGTGCGCGTATCCCGCAGGATACAAGCTCACCAGCGCCGCGAGTTCCGTCGCAATGGCGGCCTCCGCCACGGCCCGATCATGGGCGGCCGCGGCACCGTCCACCCCAATCGCGTGATCGGCCGGCCTCGCCACACGAAGGCGGGCGCGCGGGGTGGTGAGGTCGTGGTTGCTCGGATCCTCAATCCACCCCACGCCGGCGTCACGGAGTGTCGCGCGCAGCCGGTCTGGCCCGACTCCCAATAGCGGACGCACGACCCGGACCCCGCCCCGCACCACGATTGCGGCCATTCCGGCCAGCCCGGCGCCCTTACTTCCAGAATCACGGCGGAGCTGAACGGTCTCGGCCTGGTCTTGCGTATGCTGGGCGATCAACAGATCCGCCTGCCCCGCCCCCGCACACGCCGCAAACAGGGCGTTATACCGGGCATCGCGCGCCCGCTCCGCCCCCCGGCGCAGCCCGCGCAGCGTGAGGATGTTCGCAGGCACACCCAGCGCGGCCAGCCGGTCCTGCGCAAGCGCCGCCTCCGCCGCCGATTCGGGCCGCAGCCCATGGTCCACGATCCATGCGACCGGGCGGCCCCAGCGCGCCACCAGCAGTGCCAGCGCCATGCTATCTCCGCCGCCCGATACGGCGACGGCCACACGGCGATCGCGATGCCAGGGTGCCCAGCGTGCCATCTCGTCCGCAAATTCCCGGTCGGAAACCGTCGCCGTCACGGTACCGGCTGAGCAATCAGCGGGCCGATCAGCACCTGGCCCTCATCGCGCAACCGCGCCCGGGATGCATCGCGCGTGTAAAACATGTGCCCTCCCGGCAACGTCACCAGCCGCGCGCGCATCGCCAGCGCCGGCGGCAGCTGGTCCAGGATCAGCTTGGTGGCAAAATACGGCGTCACGAGATCATACAGCCCGTGCATGACCACGACCTGCAGCAGCGGATCGAACGCCAGCGCGGTCTGCAACGCCGATACGCTCTCCGGCGCGCCTTGCTGCCCGCCATAGGTCCAGCCCCGGAACACCGCATCGCTCAGAATTTCATAGCCGGGCGCCGGTGCCCCGTCCGCACGCCAGCCGAGCTTATCGGCATACAATCCGGCCGCAGCGGCCGACACCGGAACCTTCAGCGCGTCGGTAACCGCATCCGGCATCTCAACATACTGCGCCGTGGGATCCGGGTCGACGCCAGTGACCGTGAGGTCATAGGCGCTGCCGATCCGCCCCGGTTCCCGCTCCCGCCGCTCGGTCCACCAATCGATCCGTCCTCCGCGCCGCCGAACCAGCGCAGGGTCGAGCCCCGTCAGAGCCGCCACCCGGGCCGCCATCCGCGACACGGCCGCCGCGTCACCGGGACCCCGCATGAAATCGGTGATGTAGTCGCCGCTAGCATACGCCTCGCTCTCCGGCTCTCGCGCCATGGCGTGATGATTGGCGGCGGCCATGGACGGCAGCCGGGTCACCCAGGAATAGGGCTGCCAGCGCGAGTTCCAGGCGTTGAAGTCCATCACGGGCGACACCAGCATCAGGCCGCTAAGCGCCACGCCCTCGTTATCCGCAAGCCGCCGGGCCAGGCGCGGACCGCGGATGCCGCCATAACTCTCACCCACCAGGAATTTCGGCCCGGCCAGCCGTCCGTTCGCCTCCAGCCAGCGGCGCATGACCGTGGCCAGCACCGGAATTTCGCCACTGGTGGACCAGACACGGCGCCGCACCTCGTCATTCGTGGCGAGCAGGCGGCTATACCCAGTGCCCGGCGGATCGATGAAAACCAGGTCGGTGAACGGCAACCAGGTCTCGGCATTGGGGACCAGGGCCGGGGACAGGCTCGGCGGCAGCACGCCGTCCTGCGGCAACGCGATGCGCCAGGGGCCGAGCGCCAGGAGGTTCAGCCACGCGGACCCGGCACCGGGTCCGCCATTGAGGGCAAAGGACACCGGGCGATTCCCGGGCGGCACGCCGTTCAGTAGGAACGCGGTCGTGACGATGTCGGCCTCGGGCGTGCCCGTATCGGACTGGATGCGGTGCGTGGTGACGATGGCGCGGAACGGCAGGCTGCGATCCGGCAAATCGATCTGCTGCTCCGTCGTCCGGTCGGGCGGGGTGGCATGGACCGGTGGCGTGGGGGACGGGGTTTGCGCCGCCGCGTGCCCTGCGATCAGCCATAGGACCAACAGCGCCGATTTTCGCATTGACACCCTCGTCACCCGTGTCCGGCAGGATTCCCGTGCGGGCCATACTCGGCGCGCAATTCGCCCGAACGCACGCTGCCCATTGCACTCTGCAACACGTTCACGATCGATTCGTCACCCATGGTCCGGGCCAGCAAGCCGAGCGATCCCCCCAGCAACGCGGAAGCGATCGACACCGGGCTTAGGTTCTGGCCGATCATATACTCGATCGCCTTATCCACCACGGCCCCGGCATGGCTGAGGTCCGCCGGGGGGGCGTCGGCGGGTTGGTCGGGCATCGTATCCTCCTGATTGCTCACGAAACCGCCTCCACTTCCCGCTCAGGCTCACGCTGCTCAGCCTGAAGTGCCCACATTCGTGCATAGAGCCCGTCTTGCTCTAGCAATCCCGCATGGGTGCCCCGCTCAGCGACCTGGCCGTCCGACAAAACCAGGATTTCGTCGGCGTCCACGACGGTCGAAAGCCGGTGGGCGATGACGAGCGTCGTGCGGTTGGCGGACACCGTGCGCAACGCCGCCTCGATCTCGCGCTCCGTCCGGCTATCGAGCGCGCTGGTGGCTTCATCCAGAATAAGGATGCGCGGGTCTTTGAGGATGGTGCGGGCAATCGCCACGCGCTGTTTCTCACCACCCGAAAGTTTCAGTCCCCGCTCGCCGACCCGGGTGGCATATCCCTCCGGCAACCGCTGAACGAATTCATGCACTTGCGCCAGCCGGGCCGCCTGTTCGATCTCGGCCTGCGACGCGCCGGGCCGGCCATAGGCGATGTTGTAGGCGATGGTGTCGTTGAACAGCACCGTATCCTGCGGCACCACGCCGATGGCAGCGCGCAGGCTCTGCTGCGTCATGTCCCGCACGTCCACGCCGTCGATCAGCACGGCCCCCTCCGTCACGTCATAGAACCGGAACAGCAGCCGGCTGATGGTCGATTTACCCGCGCCGGTCGGCCCGACGATCGCGAGCTTGGTCCCGGCTGGCACGGTAAAGCTCACGCCGCGCAGGATCTCACGGTTCGGATTATAGCCGAACTGCACGTCCCGGAACACGACGGACCCCGGCTGGCCGTCGGCGAGGCTCGGTGGCAGGACGATGGCGCCCGGGCGGTCCGCCACTTCTTGGTTCACGTTCAACAGGCGGAACATCTGTTCCATGTCCACCAGGCCCTGCTTGATCTCCCGATAAACGAATCCTAAGAAGTTGAGCGGCTGATAGAGCTGCATGAGATAGGTGTTGACCAAGACGAACTGGCCCACAGTCATCGATTTGCTCTGCACCCCATAGGCCGCCATCAGCATCACCAGACCGAGGCCGATGGCGATGATGAACGCTTGGCCTAGGTTCAGCATGTTGAGCGTGACCTGGCTCTTGACCGCGGCCCGCTCATACCGGGCGCGGGCGGCATCGAACCGGGCGGCTTCATGCGCTTCATTGCCGAAATACTTGACCGTCTCGAAATTCAGCAGGCTGTCCACGGCCTTCGTCTGCGCGTCGGTGTCCGTGTCGTTCATCGTCCGGCGAAAACGAACCCGCCAGTTGGTGAAGATAAAGGTGAAGGTGATGTAGAGCCCGACCGCGAGGAAGGTCACGGCCGCGAACCGCCAGTCGAACAGGTGCCACAAAATCCCGGTCACCAGCACGACTTCGAGCAAGGTCGGCACGATATTGAAGACTGCAAGTCGCAATACGCTCTCGATCCCCCCCGTGCCGCGCTCGATCGAGCGGGACAACCCGCCGGTCTGGCGATCCAAATGAAAGCGTAAAGAAAGTCTGTGCAGATGCTTGAACGTCTGTAGCGCCACCTTGCGCACCGTCGCCTGCTGCACGGCCGCGAACACTGCATCCCGCAATTCGCCGAACCCGGCCGATGCCACCCGCAACGCGGCATAGGCGAGGATCAAGGCGAACGGAATGGTAAGCGGGCTGTCCTGCGGGGCCAGCGCATCCACCGCGTGGCTATACACCAGGGGGATATAGACCGTGGCGACCTTGGACAGCACCAGGAACGTGACCGCGGCGACCACCCGGACATGGGCACCGGTATCCCCGCGCGGCCACATATAGGGCATCAAGGAACGGAGGGTATCGAAACCGGAGCGTTGCGGGCCGGGCAGCGACGTTCGGGGGGAGGTATCGGCAGGTCTCATACGGTGTATGTGGCAACTCTGCCCGGCGGTGGAAACCCCGGCGTTTAGGGTTCATGGCAGATGTCCGCTATCTGTGGCCGATGGGATCAGCATCAACCAATGACCCGTCATTGCGAGCCCCGCTTGGGGCGAACCAATCCAGGGGCAACAGGTGCTCTTGCGGCCCCTGGATTGCTTCGCCAAGCGGCTCGCAATAACGATGACTTTGAAAGTTATCCTTTATGGTCGTTGATATGATGGGTGATTTCGCGCGGCATTGGGCGGCCTGTGATAACGCGGTGCTGCCGGGCCGCCGGCTGGAATTATCGTTGAACGGGCAGCCCGTCGGATGGGTCCAGCCCGAAACGGCGGCGGCGTTGGGGGCCGGTCCGGGACCGGCGGACCTGCATGATTTGGGCTCCGCTGCAAAAAAACTTGCGGACCTCGGTCTGTGCCGCGTCCGGCACGAGGCGTTCGACATCCGTGCGACCCCGGATGGCCCGGCGCTCGGCACGGTGGACCGGGGCGCGCTGCCGATCTTCGGCCTCATCGCCCTGGGCGTGCACCTGAACGGCCTGGTGCGGCGGGCGGATGGGCCGTGGCTCTGGGTGGCACGGCGGGCGGCGGACAAGGCGCTCGATCCCGGCAAGCTCGATCACCTTGTCGCGGGCGGGGTAGCGGCGGGCCACACCCCATGGGAGACGCTGCTGAAAGAGGCGGCGGAGGAGGCAGCGCTGCCGGTCACGCTCGCGTCCCAAGCCCGTCCGGTGGGCCATCTCGACTATGCGATGGAACGAGCCGAAGGGCTGCGGCGCGACCGTCTCTATATGTACGATCTCTGGTTACCCGAAAGCTTCGAGCCGCACCCGGCCGATGGCGAGGTCGAGGCCTTCGAGTTGTCGCCCCTGCCCGCGGTGTTCGAGCGAGTGCGCCACACGGACGATTTCAAGTTCAACGTGAACCTAGTCCTCATCGACCTCTTCCGGCGGATGGGCGTGCTCCCGGATACCGCGGCGCGCTGAGCGTCGGCTCAACGCGCCGGCCACTCAGGCCTCGGGCGGCGCGGCGGCAATGTGAATTTCCCTGGGCGACGTGATGGCCTGCTCGGGCTCGTCATCCTCATCCGCGTCGTCGGTCGGGGTTTGGCCCCGCGGCTCGCTCGTTTGCGGCTCATTGCGCAGTTCGACCACGGGCGCATCGACACCGCCTTCCGGCTGGAATTCACGCGGGCGCTGTTGCTGGTTGTTCTGGCCTTGCTGCTGCGCGGCTTGGTTCATCGCGTTCAAAATACGGAAATAATGTTCCGCATGTTGAAAATAACTTTCGGCCATCACCCGGTCACCAGAACTGGTCGCGTCCCGTCCGAGTTGCAGATACTTCTCGAACAGCTGCTGCGACGTGCCGCGGATCCGCAAATCGGGGCCGATGCTATCGAACACGTGGTTGCGATTTAGCGGTACATTGCCGCTCTGGTGCCGGATCGGCCCGCCGCCCCCACCCTGGCCGCCGCCGCCCCCCTGGCCGCCGCCGCGATGATTGCGTCCGCGCATGCGCTTCATATTCATTCGTCTGGCACACTTTCATTAACGGTCTCGCGCGGGGCCAGGGCGATAACGCCGCCGGGCTTTCGCTCACGCTGTGAGGGAGATAGCGACGCCGGCGCTCCATGCCAAGGTAAATCTTGCTTCTGGCTGGTGGGTTGAAACCCACCCTACGGCTTTAACCCCGTAGGGTGGGTTTTAACCCACCAAGACCACGCCGGGCCACAACGGCGCGAGGCACTCCGGCCAAGTCCGCCCGCATACACGCTGCAAAGCCCGCGCGGTTGACATCCGTCATGACGGATGCGGCCTGGCCCAATCCCACTTCCAGCACCATCACCCCCTCGGGGGCCAATAGCCGGGGTGCCTCGGCCAGGATGGCGCGGTAGTCCCGCAGGCCATCCGCGCCGCCATCCAGGGCGCGTGCCGGCTCATACGCCAGCTCCGGTGCCAACCCGGCCAGCTCCTCCGTGCGCAGATAGGGCGGGTTACCGAGGATTAGGTCGAACGAGCCACGCACCGCATCGGCCCACGAGCCGCAGAGTATGGCGGCCCGGCCGTCCAAGCCCAGGGCGGCCGCGTTACGCCGGGCCAGGGCGGCGGCGGCGGGTGAAACGTCGATGCCCACGCCCCAGGCCGCCGGCAATTCACTGAGCGCCGCCAGCAACAGGCAGCCGGTGCCGGTGCCCAGATCCAGCACGCGCCGCACCGGGCCGCATGCGGCCAGCGCGGCCTCGATCAGCGTTTCGCTATCGGCGCGCGGCACAAGCGTGGCGGGGGACACCGCGAACGGTAGGCTCCAGAACTCTTGCACGCCGGTGATCAGCGCCACCGGTTCCCGCGCTGCACGCCGGACCAGCAGCGCGTCGTAGGCACCCCGGTCGATGGCTGCGCCCGGCTCCCGCAACAGCGCGTTTTGATCGAGCCCGGCCGCGTGCGCCAGCAGCAGGCGTGCATCCAGCCGCGGCTGATCCACCCCCGCCGCCGTGAGCCACGCGGCGCCGTGGATCAGCGCCTCCTGGACGGTCACTCTTGCGCGGCGAGCCGGGCCGCCTGGTCCTCGGACGTCAGCCGGTCCACGATCTCGTCCAAATCCCCCTGCATGATCCGGTCGATCTTATGCAGCGTCAGCTCCACCCGGTGGTCGCTCACCCGGCCTTGCGGAAAATTATACGTCCGAATCCGCTCACTGCGGTCCCCGGTGCCGACCTGGCTCTTGCGGTCGGCGGCGCGCACGTTGGCAAGGCTCGAGCGCTGCGCCTCATACAGCCGGGCGCGCAGGATCTTCATGGCCTTGGCGCGGTTCTTATGCTGGCTCCGCTCCTCCTGCATCGTGACCACGACGCCGGACGGGATATGCGTGATCCGTACCGCACTCTCGGTCTTGTTCACGTGCTGTCCCCCGGCGCCGGACGCGCGATAGACGTCGATGCGGAGGTCCCCCTCGTTGATGTCCACATCCACCTCCTCCGCCTCCGGCAGTACGGCCACGGTCACCGTCGACGTATGGATGCGGCCCTGGCTCTCGGTGGCGGGGACGCGCTGCACGCGGTGCACGCCGCTTTCGTATTTGAGACGGGCGAACACGTTGCGCCCGGTGATTTCGGCGACACCCTCCTTGATCCCGCCCGCCTCGGTGTTGGCGTATTCCAGCACCTCGACCTTCCAACCCTTTGATTCGGCGTATTTCTGATACATCGTGAACAACTCGGCCGCGAACAGCCCGGCCTCGTCGCCACCGGCCGCCGGGCGGATTTCGAGGATGGCGGAGCGGGCGTCCGCCTCGTCCTTGGGCAGCAACGCCAGGCGGATTTCATGGCGCAGCTCCGGCAGCCGGTCCTTCAGCTCATAGAGTTCAGCTTCCGCCAGCGCCTTCATCTCCGGATCGGCCAGCATCGCCTCTGCCTCCGCCTGCGCCCGCTCGGCCTCCCGCAGCTCGCCGATGCGGGCCACGATCGGGTCCAGTTCGGACAGTTCCTTGCTGGCCTTCTGGAACCCGTCCCCGCCCAATCCGTCGCTCAGCATCGCGTTCAGCTCGGCGGCGCGTCCGACGATGCGGTCCAGTTTGTAGTCGAGGGTGCCACTCATCAGATCAGTCCGCGACCACCGAAAGCTCCAAAGTCGCCATCTTTGGCCGGATATGCTCGGCCATTTCCATGAACCCGACCTGCACCTGCGTCGCGTCCCGTAAATCCTTCACCTGGGCGAACTGCCCTTCCCGCTCCGCCTCCCCGACGATCACGGCGATCCGGGCGCCGATCTTGTTGGCGCGCTCCATGCGCCGCTTGAAATTGCCGCGATAGGCGAACTCGGCGCGCATGCCACAGGCGCGGAGATAGAGGGTCGCTTTCGTCGCATATTCCATCTCGGCATCCGACATCGGGATCACGGCGATCGTGGGCAGCGCCGGAAACGGATCCGCCGCCAGCATCGCCAGCCGCTCCACCCCCGCCGCCCAGCCCACGCCGGGGATGGAGGGGCCGCCCATCTGCTGGATCAGGCCGTCATATCGCCCGCCCGCCAGCACGGTGCCCTGCGCGCCCAACCGCGTCGTCGTGAACTCGAACGCGGTGTGATTGTAATAATCCAGGCCGCGGACGATGCGAGGGTTCTCGACATAGGGCAGCTCGAACTGATCGAGCGCGCGGCGCAGCCCGTCGTAAAATTCTGCCGCGGCCGGGGTGAGGAAGCCGGTGATGACCGGCGCGCCCTCGATCAGCGCGCGGTCACCCTGATCCTTGCTGTCCAGGATGCGCATCGGGTTATGAATTAGCCGGTTCTGGCTCTCCGCCGACAGGGCATTGCGGTGACCCTCGAAATACGTGACCAGCGCCGCACGATAGGCGGCCCGGCTCTCCGTATCGCCCAACGTGTTCAGCTCGAGTGCGACACCCTCGAATATGCCCAGCTCGCGGATGATCAGCCAGCCGAGCATGATGATTTCGGCGTCCGCCAACGGCTCGGCCGGGCCGATCAGCTCGGCGCCGATCTGGTGGAACTGGCGGTAGCGGCCCTTTTGTGGACGCTCGTAGCGGAACATCGGCCCGGCGTAGAACACTTTTTGCGGCAGCGATTGCGTGAGGCCATTGCTGATCAGTGCGCGGCAGATGCCTGCCGTGCCCTCCGGGCGGAGGGTGACGCTGTCGCCGCCGCGGTCTTCGAAGGTGTACATCTCCTTCGTCACCACGTCCGACGTATCGCCGAGGGTGCGGCTGAACACGCTGGTGTCTTCGAAGATGGGGGTCTGCCACTCGTCGAAGCCGAACAGCTCGGCGATCTGCCGGGCCGTGTTCACGACATGGGCGTGCCGGCGCTGGTCGTCGCCGATCAGGTCCCGTGTGCCGCGGACGGGTTGGGGCATACCCGTCATTGCGAGGGCGCTTGGCCGAAGCAATCCAGGGGCGACACGAGCAATTCCTTATGTCGCATGCCGCGGCAGCCAGCCCCGTGGGCCCCTGGATTGCTTCGCCAAGCGGCTCGCAATGACGGCATTACTCGGCCGCGACCTTGGTGGATTCGGCCGCCAGTTGGGCGGCGCGGGTTTCGACTTGTTGGATAATGTGTTCCACCATGTCCCCACTTTCGACCGTGTGGTCGGTGCGCCCGGCGTGATAGACCATGTGCTTGCCGGCGCCGCCGCCAGTGACGCCGATATCGGTCATCAGCGCCTCACCAGGGCCGTTCACCACACAGCCGATGATGCTGAGCGTGATCGGCGTCCGGATATGGGCCAATCGTTCCTCGAGCGTCGCCACCGTCTGAATCACGTTGAACCCCTGCCGGGCACAGCTCGGGCAGGAGATGATCTTCACGCCGCGATGCCGCACGCCGAGCGATTTCAGGATGTCCCAGCCGACGCTGACCTCCTCCTCCGGTTCCGCCGACAACGACACCCGCAGCGTGTCGCCGACCCCGGCCCAGATCAGGCTGCCGAGGCCGATCGAGGACTTGACCGTGCCCGCCCGCTTGGTCCCGGCCTCGGTAATGCCGATATGCAGCGGGTGGTCGCATTGTTCCGCCAATTGCTGATAGGCCGCCACAGCCATGAACACGTCGGACGCTTTCACGCTGATCTTGAACTCGTGAAAATCCAGGTCTTGCAAGATCTTGGCGTGCTCCAGCGCGCTCTCGACCAATGCCTCAGGATTGGGCTCGCCATATTTCTCCAGCAAATGGCGCTCCAGCGACCCGGCGTTTACACCGATCCGCATGCTGCAATTATGATCCCGCGCCGCCTTGATCACCTCCCGTACCCGGTCGGCGCTGCCGATGTTGCCGGGGTTGATGCGGAGGCACGCGGCACCGGACTCGGCAGCCTCGATCGCGCGGCGGTAGTGGAAGTGGATGTCCGCCACGACCGGCACCGAGACCTGGCGCACGATGTCCTTCAGCGCCAGCGCGCTCTCCTGATCCGGGCAGGACACGCGGACGATGTCCACACCCGCCTCCTCGCAGCGCCGGATTTGCGCGACGGTGCCGGGCACGTCGGTCGTAAGGGTGTTGGTCATGGTCTGCACCGTGATCGGCGCATCGCCCCCCACGGGCACGTTCCCCACCATGATCTGGCGGGATTTGCGGCGGTCGATATTTTGATACGGACGGTAGCTGCTCATGGAAAGCTCCGATGCGGACGCGTTGTCGATATGGGGTGGGACACGCGATGACGGGAGGATTAATGGCCGAACGGGATTTTGGGTGGCTCGGCGGTGGCGGAGGGCAGCGGGACGGCACTCGATGCCGGGCGGGCGGGTGCCGGGGATGGCGTGCGGGGCGGTGCGGGGGGCTTGGGCGCGATGACCGCGGCACCCTGCTTGATCGTGTCCACATCGATCGGAACATCGCGCCGGACCGCGCCGGATGCGCCGAGCGCCGGGCTGGCAACGCCATCGACCACCACCTCGGTGCCGCGCGCATTCCCGGTCGTGAGCTGGAGCGGCGTGCCGCGCGGCATCGGCCACGTCTCACCGGCGCGCATCACCCGGTTCAGCAGCACCCGGCCCTGTTTTTCTTTGACCTGCACATACGAATCCGCCGTGAACCGCAACATCACCCGGCTCGTTTCGAGCGGAGCGGCCGGCACCCCCGGCAAGGGTTGCGCGGGCACGGGCAACGCAGGCACAGGCAACGCGGCTATAATGCCGGGTGCGGGCACGGCCGGGCTGGGCGAGGCCGGCACGATTTGCGGCACGATGGAGGCGACCTGGGGCGACGTATTCATCGGTGCCACCCGATCGGCCAATGGGGCCAGCCGCTCCGGCACCATCGGGATCGTCTCCGCCGGTCCGCGCGTGTCTCCGGAAAAATGTAGCCAGGCCGCGTAGGTGCCGATCGCGAGCACCGCGCCGAGCAACAGGACGGCACCAGCCGGCACGCCCCGCTCCGGCACCGGGGCCGGGAACGCCAGCTCGGTCTGCCGGTTCACATCCTGCGCCTCCGCCCGGAAGCGACGCGCGATTTCCGCGGGATCGAGGCCGAGTGAGGCGGCGTAGGTGCGCAAAAATCCCACGGCATAAGCATTGCCGGGCAGATCGTTCAGCCGCCCATCCTCGATCGCCTCCAAATACGGCAGCCGAATCCGTAGCGTGTTCGAGACGTCCGGCAACGACCAGCCGAGGCTGGTCCGGCGGGTGCGCAACTCCGCCCCCACGCGGGACGCGCCCAACGGCGGCTCTGCCGACTGCCGATCGCCCGGCTGCTGATCCCGCGGCTGCCGATCACTAGGCTGCCGATCACCACGCGGCAGCTCAGCCGGGGGCCGTCCGGTCATAGAAGCCTGTGGCGCGGGCGAGGGCGCAGCGGCAGGGCTGGGGTTCGACAGGTCTAACACCGCGCCTCCATACCCCGGCGCGTCCGCATTGCCAACGGGCGCGCGTGCCCCGAATTTAGACATCGAGCCCATGCTCCCGCGCCCAGCTGGCGATCGGACCGCGCAGGCTCGCCATGCCCGCCGCATTGCTTCGGGCCGTCGCCACCACGGCCCGCACCTGCGCCAGATCGACGGTCGCCAGCACCGACTTCAAGCGCAGCAGCGACGAGGCCGGCATCGACAGCGTCGTAATCCCCAGCGCCGCCAGCACCATCGCCTCGATCGGACGGGCCGCGTGTTCGCCACAGACCGATACCTCGACCCTGCGCCCCGCCGCCGCCGCCCCCGCCGCCGCCGCCATGATCTGGTCCAGCACGTCCAGCACCGGCGGGGAAAGCAGATCATACCGCGCCGTCATCCCCGGTGTCCCCCGGTCGGCCGCGAACAGGAACTGCATAAGGTCGTTGGAGCCGATGGACACGAAATCCGCCTCGGCCATCAAGCCGGGCAGTTGCCACAGCAGGGCCGGGACCTCCAGCATGCATCCCACCAGTAACCGCTCCGGCGCCGGGCGCACCCGCGCGGCCTCGGCAAACAAAATCCCGCGCGCCGCCCGGAATTCGGCCAGGGTCGCCACCATCGGGAACATGATCGACAGCGTCCGCCCCTGCGCCGCGAGCAGCAGCGCGCGCAATTGCCGCCGCAGCAGCGCCGGACGGTCCAGCCCGACGCGGAGGCTACGCCAGCCCATCGCCGGATTCTCCTCCGTCACCGGGGCGGCGTCGCGCAGCATTTTATCACCGCCCAAATCCAGCGTGCGAAACCGCACCGGACGCCCAGCGGCGGCGTCCAGCACCCGGGCATACAGCGCCGTCTGCTCCGGCACATCCACCACCTCACCCCGGGCCAGCATCGCGATCTCGGTCCGGAACAGGCCGATGCCGGCGGCACCCGTGGTCTCCAGCTGCGCCACCTCCTGCACCAGGCCGATGTTCAGCATCAGCTGGAGCGCGATCCCGTCCGCCGTTTGCGCCGGCCGCTGCACCGCGGCAAAATCCGACACCAGCTGCGACCGGGTCGTGATCGCGCGGGCATAGGCGCTGCGCACCTCCGTGTCGGGGCGCAGCACGACGAAGCCCTCATCGGCATCGAGGATGGCCACGTCCCCGGCCTCGCACGCCTCCAGCACGCCACGCACCCCGCCCAGCGCCGGAATGCCGAGCGCCCGCGCCAGGATCGCCGCGTGCCCGGCGGTGCTGCCCTCCTCGATCACGATGCCGCCCACGCCCCGCGCGTGCCACTGCAGCACCTGCGCCGGGCCGAGGCGGCGGGCGAACAGGATCACCCCCTGCGGCATCGCCGGCACCCCCTCCCCGTCCAGCGCCGCCAGCAGCCGGCTCGCCAAATCCTCCATATCCGCGAGGCGTTCGCGGATATACGGATCGGCCACCCGGCGCATCCGCTCCCGCAATTCATTGGTCGCCCGGTGCACCGCCGCCTCCGCCGTTAGCCCGCCGGCCACCGCCTCCCGCACCCGGCGCATCCAGCTCCCCTCGGCCGCGACCAGGCGCGTCGCCTCCAGCACTTCGCGCGAATCGTCGCCAGCCGGGCCGTCCGGCATGCGCTCGGCAATCAGCTCATCAAGGCTCTGGCGCATGGCGATCGCGGCTTCCTCCAGGCGCTCCGCCTCCTTGTCGGCGTCATCGGCCACCAATTTACGCAGCGGACCGCTGGCGCCATGGATCACCACTGGGCCGACGGCGATCCCGGCGGAAAACGATTGACCCTGGAACTGGCGCGGCATGGTGGCCCCCACACCCTGCTCCGCCCCGTCGGTGGCACCGGCGGCGGCCAGCACCTCCGCCAGCAGCATCGCCACCGTCTCCAGGATTTCGACCTCGTCATCGAGGTATCGGCGCGGCGCCCGGTTTTGCACCGCCAGCACGCCCAGCACCCGCCCGGCCCGGCGGATCGGCACACCCAGCAACGAGGCATAGGGGTCCTCCCCCGTTTCCGGCCGATAGGCGAAGGCGGGATGGTTCTGCGCGTCCGGTAGGTTCTGCGGCTGCCCGGTCGCGGCCACGATGCCGACGATGCCCTCCCCGACGCGGAGCCGGGTGCGCCCGACCGATTCGGGGTTGAGCCCGTGCGTGGCCACCAGCTCGAGCATATCGCCGGGGCGGAGCGCATAGATGGTGCACACCTCCGCCACGAGCTCGCCGGCCACCAACACCGCCAGGTCGCGCAATGCCACACGGCTGCCATCGGTGCCGGCACGGGCGCTCACGACCATCATCTCGCGTAGCCGGGCCAGCAGGCGTCGGCTACCGGGCATCAGCGCGCCGCCAACGCCGCGTAGGCCTGCGACACCAGCTCGCGGATAATCTCGGCCACCGGCTGCTCGCGCGTCACCATGCCGACCGATTGCCCGGCCATGATGGACCCGTTCTCGATATCACCGTCGATCACCGCCCGGCGCAGCGCCCCGGCCCAGAAATGCTCGATCGACAGCTGCGCCGCCTCCCGCGTCAGCGTGCCGGCCGCCACCTGCGCCACCATGTCGGCCTGGTGCGCCAGGAACAATCCGGTGCCGTGATTGACCAATGATCGCACGGGGATGACTGGAAAACGCGGGTCGAGCTGTAGGCTGGTGGTGGCGTCCCGGGCGCGGGCGCCGAAAAAAGCCTTTTTGAAGCGGGGATGCGCAATGCTTTCGCAGGCGGCGGCAAACCGGGTGCCGAGTTGCGCGCCGGCCGCGCCCATTTCGAGGAACGCCAGGATCGCCTCGCCCCGCCCGATGCCGCCGGCCACGAACACCGGGACCTCCAAGACCTCGGGCAATATCTCTTGCGCCAGCACGGCCAGCGACACCGGGCCGACATGCCCCCCGGCCTCCGACCCCTCGATCACCAACGCATCCACGCCCAGGCGCACCATCCGCCGCGCAATCGGCAGCGCGGTGGCAAAGCAAATCAGCCGCGCACCACCGTCCTTCACCGCGCGGACCGCGGCCGCGCCGGGCACGCCGCCGGCCAACACCACATGACCGACCCCGGCCCGGCTACAGACCTCGATCAGCGCCGGCAGCTCCGGATGGAAGGTGATCAGGTTCACGCCGAACGGGGCCCGGGTCCGCCCCTGCGTGCCGGCGATCTCCGCTTCGAGCTGTGCCGGTGACATCGACCCGGCCGCGATCACGCCAAAGCCGCCCGCGTCCGAGATGGCGGACACCAGCGTGCGCTCGCTCACCCAGCTCATGGCACCGCCCAGGATCGGCGCACGGCAGCCTAGGAAGCGCGTGCCGCGCTCCGCCAAACGCGCGAACTGGGCGGCCGCGCGGCTGGTTATGATCGGCTGGGCAATGTCAGGCGGCATCGAGACCATACGCAGTGTGCAACGCGCGCACCGCAAGCTCGGTATATTCGGCGCCGATCAATACGCTCACTTTGATCTCACTGGTGGAAATGACCTCGATATTGATCCCCTTTTGCGCCAGGGTGGTAAACATAATGGTCGCGACCCCGGCGTGACTGCGCATGCCGACGCCCACGACGCTGATCTTCGCCACGTCCGGATCCACCAAAATCTCCGATCCGAGGACCTCCTTATGCTCCGCCAAGATCGCCCGCACCCGCGGCACATCCGCCCGGCCCACGGTGAACGTCATATCCGTCGTCCCATCCGCCGAGACGTTCTGCACGATCATATCGACGTTCACGCTCGCCGCACTCAGCGGGCCGAAGATCGCCGCCGCCACACCCGGACGGTCCGGCACCCGGCGCAGCGTGATCTTCGCCTCATCCCGGGAATACGCGATGCCGGACACCAATGCCTGTTCCACGATCTCGTCCTCATCCACCACCAGGGTTCCGGGATAGTCACCGGACGCGTCCGGGTCGACGAAGCTGCTGCGGACCTGCACCCGCACCCGCTCCTTCATCGCCAATTCCACGCTGCGCGTCTGCAGCACCTTGGCCCCGACGGACGCCAGCTCCAGCATCTCTTCATAGCTGATGCGCGACAGCTTCCGTGCCTTGGAAGTGATGCGCGGATCGGTCGTGTAAACACCGTCCACATCCGTATAGATGTCGCAGCGATCCGCCTTCAGCGCCGCCGCCAGCGCCACCGCGGACGTGTCGGAGCCGCCGCGCCCCAATGTCGTCACCCGGTGGTCCGGTCCGATGCCCTGGAACCCCGCCACCACCGGCACCTGCCCCCGTGCCATGCGGTCCAGCAAATCGGCCCCCTCAACGGCCTCGATCCGGGCGCGGCCATGCGCGCCATCCGTCCGCAGCGGGATCTGCCAGCCGGACCAGGAGCGGCTTTCGACCCCCGCCGCCTGCAACGCGATCGCGAACAATCCCGACGTAACCTGCTCTCCCGTCGCCACCACCGCGTCGTATTCGCGCGCATCATGCAGCGCCGACAGCGATTGACACCAGCCGACCAGCTGGTTGGTGACGCCCGACATGGCGGAAACCACGACCGCAACCTCGTGCCCGGAATCCACCTCACGCTTCACGCGCAGCGCCGCAGCCCGGATCCGGTCAAGGTCCGCCACCGACGTCCCGCCGAACTTCATCACGATCCGCGCCATCGCCGACTTGAGCCTCCCGATTAGAAGTCTCACATAACCCCCGGAACCAACAGGGGCAACACGGTGCCAAATTCGGGGCAACACTCGGTCAGACCAGACGAAATCGCACGGTTCGATGCCCTGGCGGATCGATGGTGGGATCCGGCCGGGCCGATGGCGCCGCTCCACGCGATGAACCCGCTCCGCATCGGCTGGATCGACCGGCGCATCCAGGCCCGGTTCGGCGAGCCGCAGCGGGTGCTGGACATTGGCTGTGGCGCCGGGCTGGCGGCAGAGGCGCTGGCCCGGATCGGCCACACCGTGCTGGGGCTCGACGCGGCGGGCGACGTCATCGCTGCGGCCCAGGCCCATGCGGCGGGCCAGGATTTGCCGCTCACCTACCGGGCCGGCACCGCGGAGGGGCTGGTGGCGGAGGGCGCGAAATTCCCGGTCGTGACCGCGCTCGAGGTGATCGAGCATGTGGCGGACCCGGCCGCGTTCCTCCGCCTGCTGGCGCGGTTGGTGTCGCCGGGCGGCGTGCTGTTCGTGTCCACGCTGAACCGGACGGCGCGGTCCCTGGTAGTGGCCAAATTCGGCGCGGAATACGTAATGCGCATGCTACCCATCGGCACGCATGACTGGCGCCGCTTCGTGACCCCGGCCGAACTCGACGTGTATGGGCGGGCGGCCGGGTTCCGCACACGGTCCGTGACCGGCATGAGCTATGATTTCCGCCACGGCATTTGGCGGGCCAGTGCAGATTTGAGCATTAATTTCATGTCCGAACTGACTCATATCGGATAACGTGTGGCCGAAACCGGGAGAGCACCGATGAACCTCGCACCCTATCTACATTTTGACGGACGCTGTGCCGAGGCGTTCGCGTTTTACGCCAAATGCCTCGATGGCGCGGTCACCATGGCGATGACGTATGGCGGCTCGCCCATGGCGGACCAGGTCCCGGCAGAGATGGCGGATAAGGTCATGCACGCCGAACTCACGGCCGGAACCACGCACCTCATGGGCTCGGACAGCCCGCCCGGACGCTACCACGCGCCGCAGGGCTTTAGCATTTCCGTGGCACCCCCCAACACCCAGGCGGCGGAGCGGGTGTTCACGGCGCTATCGGAACACGGGCGGGTGGACATGCCCCTGCAGCAAACGTTCTGGGCCGCCCGCTTCGGCACGCTCACCGACCAGTTCGGCATTTCATGGATGGTGAACTGCGAGGCCTGACACCCCGTCATTGCGAGCCGCTTGGCGAAGCAATCCAGGGGCCGCGAGAGCACTTGTACCAGCGGCGAGTGAGCATCGACCGTTATTTTCATTCCAAGCGGGGCTCGCAATGACGGGTCATTGGTCGATGCCGCTGGTATAACGCGATCACCCGTCGGCGCGCGGCACCCACGGGATCTGCGCCACCTCGATCCCCTCATCGGCCAGCGCCTCCGCCTGCGCCGGGGTGCTCTCACCATAGATGCCGCGGACGGGCGTTTCACCCTTGTGGATGCGCCGGGCCTCGTCGGCGAAATTCGGCCCGACATAGTCGCATTTCCGCTCCACCTCGGCCCGCAGCTTCTGCAGCATCGCCCGCACATGGTCCGGCACCATGCCGGCTTTTTCCGGCGCCGCCACCGGATCGGTCGCCACCACAGGCGCTTCAGCATCCGGCCGCTCGCCGAGGGACCCCCGCTCGCCGAGGTCCCCCCGCTTGCCGAGTGCCCCCCGCTTGCCCAGTGCGGGAGCCATCAGGGCGCGGTTCACGCTCGTGTCGCCACAGGCCGGGCAGGTGACGAGGCCCAGTGACGCCTGGTGGTCGAAGCCCGCGCTGTCACGGAACCATCCGTCGAACGCATGGTCCGCGCTGCACCGGAGTTGGTAATGGATCATGCCGCCTCGAGCAGCGTATCCAGCTTCCCGGTCCGGTCGAGCGCCACCACATCATCGCAGCCGCCGACGAATTTTCCGTCGATGAACACCTGCGGCATGGTGCTCCGCCCGGACCGCCCGGTCGCCCCCTGGCGCTCGGCACTGCCATGCGGGGCATCGATCTCCTGGAACGTGACGTTCTTGGCGTGCAACAGCGCCACGACGCGGGCGCAATACGGGCACCACGCCTGGGTAAACACTTCGATCCGCGACATTCACACTCTCCACACTGCCTCGGAAATCGTGTGTCTGGCGGCGAGATGCAAGCGGCGAGACCGGCCGCGGCTCAAGACAAGCGCGGATCCGCCGCCCGCGCGCCCGCCAGCACGTCCACCCGCACGACGCCGGCCGCGAGCAACACCCGCGTGCAGGTTTCGGCTGTCGAGCCGGACGTCAGCACGTCATCGATCAGCAAAACCCGGCTGCCCTCCAGCATCGGCCACCGCCGCCCGTTGACGGCGAACGCGCCCTTTAGTTCCGCCATACGCTGCTCCGCGCTGCCACTCGCCAGCTTCCGGGTCGGGTGAATGCGGTGCAGTGCATCCAGGATCACCGGTCGTCCCCCCTGCCGCGCGACCGCCTGCGCCAGCAGCGCCGCCTGGTTATACCGCCGGGTGCGCAGCCGCCCACGATGGAGCGGGACCGGAACCAGCCAGTCCGCCGCCATCACCAGAGCGGCCCCCGCCCGCGCCATAAAACCGCCCAACGCCGCCGCATTCTCGATCCGGTCGGAATATTTGAGCGGCAGCAGGATCTTCTTCGACTGCTCATCATACCGCAGCGCCGCGCGCGCCGTGCCCCAGGAGGGCGGGGCCGCCGCGCAGAACGCGCACACCCCGTCCCCGGCGACGGCCGCCCCCTCGAACCCGCGGCCGCAGCGGCGGCAGCACGGATCACCGAGGAACGAAGTCAGCCGGAAACACGCCGCACAAAGCTGACCGGGCACCGCGACCGGCGCGTCGCACGTCAGGCAATGCGGCGGCAGCAAAAGATCGAGCGTCGCCTGTCCAATCCACCTCGCGCCACGGCGGACAGGCTTCGGCAGACGCCATTCCCACGGGAGGCCAATGCTGATTTTCGCCACCCCCGAGCCTAATGCCAGCGCCTATCGCCCGTCAAAGCGCATGACTTGGCTTGGCAGCGCCCGCGCGGTCCCGCACATGCAGGGTATGAACACTTCGCCCACCATCTTCGACCGCCATGCCGTCCGCCTCCATCGGGACCGGGCCGCGGACACGGTGGACCGCGTGCGACCGGTCCTGCTGGACGCGGCGGAGCGGCTGCTGGATCGGCTCGATGACACGACGCGCCGGTTTACCCAGGCGCTGGATGTGGGCGGACGCGGCGTGGTGGCACCGCTATTACGGGCGCGCGGGATCGATGTCGTGAGCTGCGATCTGTCCGCCCGCATGGCCCTCCGCTCGGGCACCCCGTGCGTCGCGTGTGACGAGGAATGGCTGCCGTTTGCGCCGGCGAGTTTCGACTTGGTGGTGGCTAATCTGTCGCTGCATTGGGTCAATGACTTGCCCGGCGCGCTGATCCAACTGCGGCGGACACTGCGTCCGGACGGGCTGTTGCTGGCGAGCCTGCCCGCACTCGGGACGCTGGGGGAGTTGCGGTCGGCGCTGACGGCGGCCGAGCTGGCCGTCGCCAGCGGGGCATCGCCACGAGTGTCGCCGTTCCCGGATTTGCGCGATTTGGCCGGGCTGCTGCAGCGAGCGGGGTTTACGCTGCCGGTGGCGGATGTCGAGGTCATCACGATGAGCTATGCCACGCCGTTGGCACTGCTGCGGGATTTGCGGGACGCGGGCGAGGGGAACGCCATCGCGTTACGGGACCGGAAACCCCCGGCCCGGGCGATGTTTCCCACCGCCCTGGCCGCGATGCAATCAGGGCCGGAGACCGGGTCACGTATGCCGGCCACGCTGCGGATCGCCACGATCACCGGCTGGGCCGGACCCTCGGCCGTGCGGCCTGGATCCGGTCCCTAACCGTCATTGCGAGCCGCTTGGCGAAGCAATCCATGGGCCGCATGAACACCAGCGACCCCTGAAGCCTTCCCGGTTCTAGCGCGGCGACAGCACCATGATCATCTGCCGGTTTTCCATCCGCGGCATCTGCTCGACCTTCGTCTCCGCCTCGAGTTCGGCGCGAATCCGCTCCAGCACTTTGATGCCGATATCCTGGTGCGCCATTTCACGGCCGCGGAAGCGGAGGGTCACCTTCACCTTATCCCCCTCCTCGATGAAGGACTTCATGGCGCGCATCTTCACCTGATAGTCGTTCTCATCGATATTGGGGCGCACCTTGATCTCTTTGATCTCGATGACCTTTTGCTTCTTCTTGGCCTCGTTCTTTTTCTTCTGCTGCTCGTACTTGAACTTGCCGTAGTCGAGGATCTTCACCACCGGTGGATCGGCGTTCGGGCTGATCTCCAGCAAATCGAGGCCCACGGAATAGGCGCGCAGAATCGCGTCACGCGCGGTCATCACACCCTGCATCTCACCGAGTTCGTCGATAAGCCGAACCTGGGGGACGCGAATGTCTTCGTTCACGCGGGGGCCGTCGCGCGATGGCGCAGCGGCGGACATGGGGCCTCGGGCTATTGTACTCTCCTATAAGTATGACAACGCAAGCGGGCCGCGAACGGTGCGGCCATCGTCAGTATTGCGCCGAACCGGATCTGTTATCAAGCGTCACGTGATAAATCCGGCGGCATCGCCTCCTGCACCAGCCGGTCGATCGCCTCGTCCAGCGGCAGAACCTCCTGGCTCTCCCCGCCGAGCCGGCGGAGCGCCACATTCCGCTGCTCCGCCTCGCGCCGCCCGACCACCAGCAGCACCGGCACGTGCGCCAGGCTGTGCTCACGCACCTTGGCGTTGATCTTCTCGTTCTTCGTGTCGGCCACCGCCTCGATACCGCGCTTGCGCAACAATGCCACGACCTCGTCCGCATACGCACCCGCGTCCGAGACGATCGACGCCACCACCACCGGCACCGGCGCCAGCCATAACGGGAAACGCCCGGCATATTGCTCGATCAAGATGCCGAGGAAGCGCTCGAAGCTGCCGAGGATCGCCCGGTGCAGCATGACGGGACGCGCCCGCGCCCCATCCTCCCCGACATATTCGGCGTCCAGACGCTCCGGCAGCACGAAATCGACCTGCAGCGTGCCGCACTGCCAGTCCCGCCCGATCGCGTCACGCAGCACGAATTCGAGCTTCGGGCCATAAAACGCCCCCTCCCCCGGGCTCAGCTCATAGGTGACACCGGCGAGGTCGCAGGCCTCACGCAGCGCGCCCTCCGCCCGGTCCCAGGTGGCGTCCGTGCCGGCGCGGGTATCGGGACGGTCGCTGAACTTGATCCGGAAGCTGTCAAAGCCGAAATCTTGATACACGGACCGCAGCAGCGCCACGAACCGCGCCGTCTCATCGGCAATCTGTGCTTCAGTGCAGAAGATGTGCGCGTCATCCTGGGTGAACGCCCGCACCCGCATGATACCATGCAGGGCACCCGACGGCTCATAGCGATGGCACGAGCCGAATTCGGCCATGCGGAGCGGCAGCTCGCGGTAACTGCGCAGCCCGTGACGGAAGATCATGACGTGGCAGGGGCAATTCATCGGCTTCAACGCGAGAGTCGTGTCCTCGTCCTCGACGCGGGCGATGAACATGTTTTGTTTGTAGTTTTCCCAGTGCCCGCTGGCCTCCCACATTTTTCTGTCCACGAGTTGGGGGGTCTTAACCTCTTGGTAACCATGTTGCTCTAATCTACGTCGCATATAGGCCTCGGCCGTCCGATACAGCTTCCAGCCCTTAGGGTGCCAAAAAATGCTGCCCGTCGCTTCCTCCTGAATATGGAACAGATCCATATCCTTACCGATCCGCCGGTGATCCCGCCGCTCGGCTTCCTCCAGCTGCAACAGATGCGCGTCCAGCTCCTTCTGATCCCGCCACGCCGTGCCATAGATGCGGCTCAGCATGGCGTTGCGGTGATCGCCGCGCCAATACGCCCCGGCGGTCCGCATCAACTTGAACGCGCTGCCGACATCGCCCGTGCCGCGCATATGCGGACCGCGGCACAAATCGATCCAATCGCCTTGCGAATAGAACGTGATCGTCTCGGTTTCCGGCAAATCCCGGATCAGCTCGGCCTTATAGGCCTCCCCGCGCGCTTCGAAGAACCGGATCGCCTCGTCCCGGTCCCGGACCTCCCGCACAAACGGCGCGTTGCGGGCGATAATCTGGCGCATCTTGGCCTCGATCGCGCTGAAATCCTCGGGCGTGAACGGCTCGTTGCGGGCGAAATCGTAGTAAAACCCGTTCTCGATCGACGGGCCGATCGTCACCTGCGTCCCCGGAAACAGCTCCTGCACCGCCTCTGCCAGCACATGCGCCGCGTCATGCCGGATCAACTCCAGCGCCTCCGGATCCCGCCGGGTCACGAAGGTGACATTTGCGTCCCGGTCGATCAGGCGAACCAAATCCACCAGCTCGCCATCCAGCTTCATCGCCAGCGCCGCCTTCGCGAGCCCGGGCCCGATCGCGGCCGCCACTTCGGTCCCGGTCACCGCCGCGTCGAAGCGCCGAATGGATCCGTCGGGGAGCGTGATGGCCGGCATGAAGGCTATTCCTTGACTGGGCGTGTCCTATGCCGCGTGGAGCTCATCGCTGCAACCGGTCACCGCTTCCGGGTGGCCCCCCTTGGTGGCCTTGGGTGACTAGCCGCCAAGACACCAAAACACCAAGCGGGGAGCCTAACCAGGTCCTAAACCGAACCATCCCTCGGCGTCTTGGTGCCTTGGCGTCTTGGTGGTTAAACTTTTACCGATCAAGAATTCATCCCCTGCGGGGATTACTCGTCAGCATAGGGATTCTTCGTCCCCCGCAGCAACAGCCGGATCGGCACGCCCGGCAGGTCGAACTCCTTGCGCATGCTGTTCACCATATAGCGCTGATAATCCTCCGGCATCTGCTCGGCCCGGGTGCCGAACGCGATGAAGGTCGGGGGCCGCGCCTTCGCCTGCGTAATATAACGGAGCTTCAAACGCCGACCGCTCACCAATGGCGGCTGATGCGCTTCAAGCACGCCCTCGAACCAACGGTTCAGCTCGCCCGTGGCCACCCGCTTGTTCCAGGTCTCATAGACTTCGCGCACCGTCGGCAGCACTTTTTCCACCCCGGCCCCCGTCATGGCGGAGATCGTCAGCACGGGGATGCCCTTCATCTGCGCCATGCTGGTTTCCAGCCGGTCGCTGATGTTCTTGCGCGTCAGCGTCCGGTCGGCCACCGCGTCCCATTTATTGATCACCAGGATACAGCCCCGCCCCTCTCGCTCGATCAGCCGTCCGAGCTGCAAATCCTGCTCATGCAATCCCTCCAGCCCATCGATGCACAGGATCACCACCTCGGCCATCTTCAGCGCCTCGATGCTGGCGCTGACGGACATCTTCTCCAGATCCTCCTCGATCCTGGCCTTCCGCCGGAGCCCGGCGGTGTCCACGATCTCGATCGGTCCCACGCTGTCCCGCAATTGCACCGCGACCGCGTCCCGCGTGAGCCCCGGCTCTGGCCCGGTCAGCATCCGGTCCTCGCCCAGCAACCGGTTCAGCAGCGTGCTTTTGCCAGCATTGGGCCGTCCGATGATGGCCAAATGCAGCGGGCGGTTGAGGTCGGACGGGTCCATTCCGGTCTGGTCCGGCAGCCGGTCCGCGATCTCGCTCATCAAATCCGACAGACCTACGCCATGCTCGGCCGACATGGCCAGCGGCTCACCCAAGCCCAGGGAATACGCCTCGAGGGCCGAGCTTTGGCCGCTCCGCCCCTCGGCCTTATTCGCCACCAGCAGCACGGGCCGGTTCTGCCGGCGGAGCCAGCCGGCGAAATGCTGGTCCGCCGGGGTAATGCCCGTGCGCGCATCGACCACGAACACCACCAAATCCGCCAGCGCCACCGCCGCTTCGGACGACGCACGCATCCGTCCGTACAGCGTCTCGGGCGCCGATTCCTCCAGGCCCGCCGTATCGATCAAGCGCACCCGCTTACCGCGCAGCATCGCCTCCGCCTCTTTGCGGTCCCGGGTCACGCCCGGCGTATCGGACACAATCGCGGACCGGCGCCCGGCCAGCTTGTTGAACAGCGTACTTTTACCGACATTCGGCCGCCCGGCGATGACGACGACCGGCAATCCCGCGAGATCGGTCACCGAAACGCCTGCAGCGTCGAATCATCCGTGAGGATAAACAGCGTGTTTGCCGCCGCGACCGGTGCGACGGCGGCGACACCATGCAGGGATTGCGTCCCGATGATCTTGCCCGTCACGGGATCGACCGAGACCGCGGTTTCGTTGCTGCCCGCAAGGATCAGCTTGCCGCCCGCCAGCACCGGGCCGGCCCAGAACAGAAGGTCCTTCTTCTTCTCTTCGTTCTCATACCGCGGCAGGTCGGTGATCCAGCGCACCTTGCCATCCTCCCGCCCGATCGCCGCCAATGTTTGGTCCGACGTCTGCACGAACAGCCAATCCCCCGCCAGCCACGGCGTTTCCGTCCCGCCGACCTCCCGCTCCCACAGCCGCCGCCCGGTCCGCAAATCGAGCGTGACGATCAATCCGCCCACGCCGACCGCGAACACCCGGCCTCGGTCGATGACCGGAAGCGCCCGGATCGCGGACAAATCCACCAGGCTGTTTCGTCCGCGTGCGGAGGCGAGGCTGTCGGTCCACGCCAGCGCCCCGGTCTCCTCCCGCACAGCCGCCAGATCGCCCGAGCCGAACCCGGCGACCACGAACCCATCGGCCACGGCGGGTGCACTTTGGGATAATAGCGTCGTCGCGACCGAGGACGCCTGATATTGCCACTCACGCTCACCAGTTTCCGCCGTCAGTGCCACTAAGCGGTCATCGATCGTGGTGGCGAAGACGCGTCCACCAGACACGGTCGGGGCGGAGCGCGCCGGGCTGCCGAGCGATTTCCGCCAGCGTGCCTTACCGGCCAGGGCATCGAGCGCGAGCATGTCGGCCCGTCCCGTGGTCACGAACACCGTGCCACCGATGACCGCCAACCCACCGCCGACATTGGTGCTGCGGTCGTCCTCGGCCTGTGTTTCCGCCCGCCAAACCCGCTTGCCGGTGTCGACGTCGAATGCCGTCACCACCGCGTCCGAATCCATGCAGTACACGCGCCCGCCGCCGACGACGGGGCTGGCCGTCAGTTTCCGGCGATAGCCACCACCCTCGCCGACATCGGCACGCCAGGCGGGGTTGAAACCAGCGACCGCGATGTGGCCGCCCACATGCGTCGCCACTCCGCCAGCCTGCGGCCACTCGGGCGTCGCAGACGGCGGCGGAAGGGTGATGACGCGCTGGTCGGCGGGGTCGATGGTCAGCCCGCGCCGCTGGGCCACGACCGATTCGCGGCGTCCGGACAGCGGGGGTTTGCTGCTATCGAACAGGCTGTCGATCGTGCTGCAGGCCGTGACGGCGAAGGGAAGCGCCAAGACCGCCCGGCGGGAAACCCGGCGCGCGGTCATTGTGCGCCCGCCGCGGCGGGGTCACCCATCCGGGCCAGCAGCCCATTCGCACGGCCGCGCACCCCCTCGGGCACCGCACTATCCTTGGTGAGCCCCTGCAATATATCCCGCGCCTGCGTGTTATCGCCGGTGCGCATCAGCAGCCATGCCCGCGCCTCCAGCGCCAGGGCCCGATACGGGCCGTCCGGTGCCAACAGGGTCTGCAGCCGGGCCTCGACCTGGTCCGGCGGACCAGCATCGACCTGATGCTGCGCCCATAACAGCGTGGCGAGTTCGCGCAGCAATGGATCGGCGGATTGGTCCGCCGCCACCTGATCCCAAAGCCCCAGCGCCGCCGGGAGGTCGCCGTCCCCGGCACGCACGGCCGCGGTCCGGAGGCGTGCCAGGGTGCGATAGCCATCCGGTCCCGTGGCGGCAAGCCGGTCGAGTGTCGCCATGGCGGCCGGATCGGTCGCCGCCGGGCCGGCCTTTGAGGATGGGCTCGCGTGGGTCGCGGTGAGGAACTCCGTGGCGACGGCATCGGTTTCACGCATGTGTTTGGTGTGCCACACTTGCCATCCGGCGACGCCCGCCACCGCCAGCAGCACGAAAGCGAAGCCCGCCGAGCCATACTGCGCCGCGAACCGCCGCGCCCGGTCGGCGCGCAGATCCTCATTCACCTCGTCAAAAATATCGGCCACGCGCAACCCCGCTCAAGACGGCCGGACCATAGCGATGGCGGCCACCCCAAGCAAACGCAGGCCTTCATCATATCTTAACCGCCGCGTGATTAAGTGAGCCATGCGCGTATTCCTGCTGATGATCCTGATCGCAGTGCCGGCCTGCACCCCCCTGCAGGGTGTGGGGGCGGCGGTGGGCGTCGAGGCTGCCAGCGTCATCCTGTTCGGACGCGGCTTCGTGGATCTTGGCGTCTCGGCCGTGAGCGGACGCGATTGCTCGATCGTCCGGCTGGATCGGCGACAAACCTACTGCGCGCCGCGCGACGTGCCACCAGATCCAGGGCCGTTTTGCACCCGCAGCTTGGGCACGGCTGATTGTTGGTCCGATCCCAGCGTCTTGCCAAAGGGGACGCAGGCCATCGCCGATACCCCGGCACCCAACGCGGCCCAGCTGGAATACCGCCGGGCCCGATGGCCGAAATCATTGTTTGCGCTCTGATCCGGGCGGGAGGACGGAACGCAGCGCGCTTGAGGCCGTTATGACCCGTCCCTCGATCATAACGGAGTTTTCCAAATGAGCCTTTATCGCGTCGCCTTGGCGGCCGCCCTTGCCATCGGCATCTCCCATACTCCGGCACTCGCGGCGTCCGGTGACCCGGGCCGGCCCGGTCCCGCCAGCGGCACCATCGATCTCTCGGCACGCGGTGCGGCGCTGGGCGTGGGCTACACATGGGGCGACGGCGTGCTGCGCTTCGCCGGGCACCGCTACGCTTTCAGCGTGAAGGGCGTGACGGTCGCCGATGTCGGGTTCTCCCGCGTTTCCGGCCATGGCCGGGTATATAATCTAAAACGTGCCCAGGATTTCAGCGGCACCTACGTCGCCAGTACCGGCGAGGCGACGCTCGGCAACGGCATCGGCGGTCAGATTCTCCGCAATTCCAACGGCGTCGAAATCCGGGTCGATCAGGTCACACGGGGCGCACGCCTGCAGGGTTCAGCCGATGGGATCGAGCTGACGCTGAAGTAGACCCCTAACGAAATTGGACGAGGTGCCCGGACGGAAGCCCAAGCACCTCGTCCTCTCGCATCACGATCCGGCCTCGCACGATGGTCGCGACCGGCCACCCCGTCACCTCCGTTCCCGTAAACGGGCTCCACCCGCATGGCGAGACGAGCCAGCTTTCCTCGATCACGCGGCGGCGCTTCAAATCCACGATGGTGAAATCGGCGTGATAGCCGCAGGCGATCCGGCCCTTGCCGATCGCGCCATACACCCGCGCCGGTCCCGCGCACATCAAATCCACCAACCGTGCCAATGACAGCCGTCCAGCGGCGACGTGATCCAGCATCAGCGGCACCAGCGTCTGCACCCCGGTCAGGCCCGCCGCCACGTCGGGCCAGGGCTTTTCCTTGTTGGCACGCGGATGCGGCGCGTGGTCCGAACCAATGGTGTCCGCCGTCCCGTCCGCCACCGCCCGCCAGGCCGCATCGAAATGCCGTTTATCCCGCAGCGGCGGGTTCATCACCGCATACCCACCAAACCGGTCATACACATCCGGCGCATAGTGCGTGAGATGGTTGACCAACAACTCGACCGTCGCAATGTCGCGATGCCCCTGCAAAAACGCGAGTTCCTCGGCGGTCGAGACATGCAATATATGCGCGGGCCGTCCGGTCTTGTGCGCCAGCGCCACAATACGCCGCGTGCCAAGCGCGGCGCATTCCTCGTCCCGCCACAGCATGTGGGACGAATAGGGGTCCCCGGTCTTGAACGATGACCGCCGTTCCTGCAGACGATACTCGTCTTCGCTATGATAACTCACCCGCCGCCGGCCGCTGCGCATCACCGCTTCCAGCGACACATCGTCTTCGACCAATAGATCGCCGGTGGAGCTGCCGGCAAACACCTTCACCGCACACACCCCCGCCTGCTGTTCGAGCCCCGCCAGGGCCGCAACATTGGTTTTCGTGGCCCCCACGTAAAAGCCCATGTCGCACCAGGCGACCCGCCCGATATACTCCTGTTTCCACGCCACCCGGGCGCTATCGACGACCGAGGGCGCGGTGTTGGGCATATCGAATACCGTGGTAAGGCCACCCAGCACCGCCCCCCTGGTGCCGGTCGGGATCGTCTCGACCGCCGGGTCGCCCGGATCGCGTAAATGCACGTGCGGATCGATTAGGCCCGGCAGGACATGCAGACCGGGTACGTCCACGATCTCATCGGCCGTATCGCCGGCCGCCGCACCGATCGTCGCGATCAACCCGTTGCGGATTCCGACATCGGCCGCGGCTTCGCCCCACGGCAATACGCAAATGCCACCCCGGATGATCAGGTCGAAATGCGCCATGGCTATCCCCCCAACGTCTCGAACACGTCGCCGTGCGGCGGTAATCCCAAAATATGGGTGCGGTGCCACAGGGCGTAAAACAGCAAGGTCCAGGCCGCAAAACCCTCGCGCCGGCCCGCGGCGGCGCGGAACAGCGCCACGACCCGGCCCGGCTCGGCAATTTCGGCCACGCCCGGCTGCGCGGCCACCAACGGTCCCAGCCGAGATGCCTGTGCCGCAATCCACACGCCGACCGGAACCGTAAACCCCTGCTTGGGCGCAAACGGCTGAGCCTCTGGTAAATGCCGCGCAACCCATTGGCGCAGTAACCATTTTCCGCGGCGATCCCGCACCTTGAGCCCGTCCGGCAGACGAAATCCGGCCGCCGCCACGCCCCTATCCAAAAATGGCGTCCGCCCCTCCACCCCATGCGCCATCAGACAGCGGTCCAGCTTCAGTAACAGATCGTGCGGCAGCCAATCCGCCACGTCCGTCGCCTGCGCCACCGCCAGGCGGCTGCGGCCCGGCATCGCCGCCTGCCCCTCGGCCGCCACCAGCCCGTCGCGCCAGCCGAGCGCCCGGCTGCGCAACACGTCCAGCCGGTCGAACGTGCCGCGCACCCGCATGCCGCGCCCGCCCTGCCACCACGGACGCATCGCGCTGCGATACCGGCCGTATCCGGCGAAAATCTCGTCTCCGCCCTCGCCGCACAGCACGACCTTCACGTCCTCGCGGGCGCGCCGGGCCAGGAACCACGAGGGGATGATGGCGTAATCGGCCGCCGGATCATCCATACAGGCGACGATCTCCGGCAGATGCCGCCAGACCATCGCCTCGGTAATCATCAGCGTCTCGTGCCGGGCCCCGACCGCCTTGGCGATGAGCGCCGCCCGCGGCCGTTCATCCGCCGCACCCGGCGCATCGAACCCGGCGGTAAACGCCAGCACCGGGCGGGTGTTCAGCCGCGCCATCATCGCCAGCACGGCAGCACTATCCACGCCGCCCGAGAGGAACATGCCATAGGGTACATCGCTCCGCTGATGCAGGTCCACGGCCTGTTCCAGCGCGGCATCCAACCGGGCCAGGGCGGCGTCTTCGGTAATCGTCTCCGGCCCGCCCTCCGGCAGGGCGGCGATGCGGTGGCGGTCCAGGATGTGACCGTCCGCCACCCGCAGCGTCTCGCCGGGCAGGACCCGCTGGATCCCCTCGAAGATGGTATCGGCGCCCGTGGTGAACTGCATCTGCAGCAGCTCCTCCCGCGCGGCGACGCGTAACCGCCGGGACACGAGGCCGGCCGCCAGCAGCGCCTGAGGCTCGGACGCAAAGGCGAGCCCACCCTCGATCTGCGCGGTATAGAGCGGCTTGATGCCGAACGGATCGCGCGTCAGCGTCACGCTGCGGGCGGCGCGCTCATGGATCGCGATGGCATACATGCCGCGGAGCGCGTGGGCATAGCCGGTCCCATCGCGCAGCCAGAGATGCAGCGGGGGCTCGCAGTCGCTGCCGGTCGCGAGCTGGACACCGGCGGTCACAAGCTCGTGCTGTAACTCACGGTAATTATAGATTTCTCCGTTCGCGACTAGGGCCGCCGCGCCGGCAAACAGCGGCTGATCGCCGCCCGCCAGGTCGATGATCGCGAGCCGGGTGTGCACCAACGCGGTCCGTCCGACGACGGAATGACCGGCTCCGTCCGGCCCCCGATGCGCCAGCGCGGCCGCGAGGGCGTCCAACACCTGCGCGCTCGGCGGCGGCGCGCCGGGTGCCATCACCAGCCCGGCGATGCCGCACATCAGTGCATCCCCTGCAACGCGGCGGCCCATTGCGCCAAGACCGGTTCCGGGGCGAACTGAGCGACGTAGGAGTCCCGCCCGGCGGCGCCCAACCCGCGCGCGAGGCCCGGATCGCGCAGCACCTGTTGGATCTGCTGCGCCAACGCGACCGGGTCTTCTTTGGGCACCAAAATCCCGTTCCGTCCGGATGTGATCAGCTCGACCGGACCGGCCGCGTCGGCGGCGATGATGGGAATGCCGGCCGAAAACGCCTCGATCACGACATTGCCCAGCGGCTCGTGCCGGCTCGGGCACACCATGACGGTGGCGGCGGCCAGCAGCGCCGCCTGATCGGTGCGCCAGCCCAGCAAATGCAGGCGGTCGGTCACGTCCAGCCGCCGGGCCAATGCCTCCAGCGCCTTCCGCTCCGGCCCCTCCCCCGCGATCACGGCGTGCACCCCCGGCAGGGACGGCAGCGCGCGGATGAGGACGTCGAACGCCTTGTTGCGATGCAGCCGGCCGAGCGCGAGGACCACGGGCGCACCCGGCGGCGTGGGCAGCGCGGCAGGGGCGGCACCCCGTAAATCCGGGGCAAAATTCGGCAAATGATGCACCCGGGGCGTCGGCCATCCCTGGCCGCGAATCCAATCCACGATCCCCTGCGTATTGCCGATCAGGTGCTGGCAGTGCCGGTAATAGCGCAGATCGTAATAACCGCCGAGCCGCCCGGCCAGAATCCACGGCCCGGTCGGCGTCGCACCCGCCGCCCGGTTCATCCAGGCCACCACGACCCGCGGCTGAAACCGGCGCAGCGCCGCACGCAGCCGCAACCGGGTCATGACATCGAGCGGACCGCCGAACGCGAGCTGACGCGGACCGAGCCGTTCGAGACGCGCCGCCCGCCCGCGGTCCTGGCGGAATAGCGGCAGCACGGTCTCCCCAGCGTCCGACTGCGCCAGCACGAGCCGCTCATAGAACAGCTCCGCCCCGCCCTCGGGGGCCCCCGCCATGACGTGAGCGATCTTCATTCGGAAGCGATCTTCATTCAGCCGGGCATTTCCGCATGGCGCGGCCTTAGCACGCACCGCACGTCGCGTCGAAACAGCGCGTCGAAAGTGCTTGTGCCGGGGCAGGCCGGTCCCCAATTCCGGGCCATGACATCCATTGCTTTGCTGCCTGACCGCGCCGTGTTGTCCGTCTCTGGGGAGGATCGGGTGGCGTTCTTGCAGGGGCTTGTGTCCAATGACGTGGCGGACGCCGCGGTGGACCGGGCAGTGTGGGCGGCGCTGTTGACGCCGCAGGGCAAGTGGCTCGCGGATTTTTTCATCACCGCCGGGCCGGACGGGCTGTTGCTGGATTGCGAGGCCGGGCAGGCGGCGATGCTGGAACAGCGGCTGGGGCGGTTTCGCATGCGGTCCCGGGTCGAAATCGGGCGGACGGGGTTGCGGGTTTATGCGGGATGGGGCGGGGGAACGCCCGGCGTGCCAGACCCGCGGCTGGCGGAGATGGGCACCCGGATCGTCACGAACGACGCGCTGGCCACCACGGCGGAGGCCGCGGATTGGGACCGGCATCGGCTGGCGCTCGGCGTCCCCGACGGGTCGCGGGACCTGGAATCGGAGAAGAGCACGCTGCTGGAGGCGGGGTTCGATGAGCTGAATGGGGTGTCCTGGACCAAGGGCTGCTACATGGGCCAGGAGCTGACGGCGCGGACCAAATACCGCGGTTTGCTGAAGCGGCGGCTGACCCCGGTGCGGATCGAGGGCGCCGCGCCCGCGTTCGGCACGCCGGTGCTGCAGGATGGGATCGAGGTCGGAGCCATGCGTTCGGCGCACGGGGATCGGGGCCTGGCGCTGCTGCGGCTGGGAGCGATGGAGGCCACGTCCCTCACATGCGGGGACGCGGTTGCGCATCCAGCCGTGCCGGGTTGGATGGTCAGGCCGTTGGTGCTGGCCGGGTCATAGCCACACGCCGCCCGACCCAATCCGGCACCGCCAGCGCCGCGTGCGCGCGGGCCGCGGCGGCCACACGGTCTGCCACGCCGTCCCGGAACGGCACCACCCGGCGCGTCTGCAAATCCACCGACACCAGCAGCAATTCCTGCTGCGCGATCACCGTGGCGCCCCGGTGCATCTCGTGCGCCAAATGAATGCGCTTCGAATCCGCGCCTAAAATCTGCGAGGTGACGCCCACCTGTTCGCCGAGCAGCAATTCGGCGCGATACAGGATGTGCGCCTCGACCGCGAAGGTTCCTGCCCCGGTCCGGGCGCGATAGGCGTCGCCGAGGCCCAGCGCGGACCAGAGCGCGTCCGTCGCATGGTCGAATACGACGATATAGTAGGCCAGGTTCATATGGCCATTGTCGTCGATCCACTCCGGCAGGACGGTCGCGTGATGCGCCCTGAACGGAACCGGGTCAGGTATTGTCGTCGAAGCCACCCGTGTCGAACCCACCGCCGCCACCGCTGAACGGATCGCTACCGCCGGGGTCGGATCCGGAATCGTCGAAGCCCTTTGCCGCGCCACCGCCCGCGAACGGGTCGGAGGTGGGGGTGTCGAAACCCGGCGCACCGGTGAAGCCGGCCGTGGGGTCGGACACCGGCGAGACGCCGGCCCCGTCGAACGCGGTGCCGAAGGGCGAGTTGGACGCGAGGTTCTGTCCGCCAAAGCCGCCGGCCATGCCCCCGTCATGATGCCCGCTGAAGGCGTTCATCAGCGCGTTGCCGACCACCATGCCGCCGGCCACGCCCGCTGCGGTGGTGAGGGCCGAGCCCAGAAAGCTTGACCCGCCGCCCTGTTGGAACATGCCGGGCTGATAGTTGGGCGGGTATTGCGGGGGCGGCGGGGCGGATTGCATTGAGGGGCGGGCATAGCCGGGCTGTGGTGGGCCGCCACCGCCGAACAGGCTGCCGAAGAACCCGCTGCGCTGCTGCGGCTGTTGCGCGGCTTGCTGGGCGGCGCCTTGGGCCTGCTGCAGCTCCCATTCCAGGCGGCGGATGCGGTTCTGCGCCTCGGCGAACGCGGCCTCTTGCACCAATGCGGTCTGAGTGATGCGGTAGCGGGCCTGGGGGAAGGCCTGGAATTGGGTGGCGATGAAGGCGTCGGCCTCCGGATCGATCGGCGGCAGCGCCGGCTGCGCTTGCGGCACGCTGCCGAAGCCGCCTGTCGGGCCACCTTGCCCGGCAATGCGGGCGATGAACTTGCCGATCAGGTCCCGCTCTTCGTTCGTCATGTCACGTCCCCTTCGAGGTTTGTGGCCGCACGCAGGTGGCGCGCCGGGCATTCCGGTTCAAGATGCGTCACAATCCCAGGCGACGCCACTCGATGGCCGGGCAGCGGTCCATGACGACGCGGAGGCCTGCCTCCGCGGCGCGGGCGGCGGCGGCGGGGTCCCGCACGCCGAGCTGCAACCAGACGGTACGGGCGCCGAGCCGGATCGCCTCGTCCACCACCGCGCCGGCGGCGTCGGATGCGCGGAAGATGTCCACCATATCGAGCGGCCCGGCCTCGTCCAGCGTCGCCACTACCGGGTGGCCCAGCACGGCTGTCCCCGCCAGCCCGGGGTTCACGCCCACGACGTCAAAACCGTGGGCGATCAGGAACGACGCCACGCCATAGGACGGACGCTCGGGCTTGTGCGACAGGCCGACGACGGCGATCCGCTTCGTGCTGGTGAGGATATCCCTGATTGGATCCGCCATCTTTCCCCCGTTCTATTCGGCCCTTATGCTGCCGCGGATGAAACCGCCCAGCTTCCAGGACTTGATCCTCCGCCTGCACGCCTTTTGGGCCGCGCAGGGCTGCGTCATCTTGCAGCCGTATGACATGGAGATGGGGGCCGGCACGTTCCACCCGGCGACCACGCTGCGCGCATTGGGCCCGAAACCCTGGCGCGCCGCCTATGTCCAGCCGAGCCGGCGTCCGTCCGATGGCAGGTATGGCCAGAACCCCAACCGGCTGGGGCATTATTACCAATACCAGGCCATACTGAAGCCGAGTCCGGACGATTGCCAGGCGCTGCTGCTGGACAGCTACCGCGCGATCGGCATCGACCCTCTGCTGCATGACATCCGGTTCGTAGAAGATGATTGGGAGTCACCGACCTTGGGCGCGTGGGGCCTGGGGTGGGAAGTGTGGTGCGACGGGATGGAGGTGACGCAGTTCACCTATTTCCAGCAAGTCGGCGGCATCGCGGTGGCGTCGCCCAGCGCAGAATTCACCTACGGGCTGGAGCGGCTGGCCATGTATGTGCAGGGGGTCGAGAACGTCTATGACCTCGATTTCAACGGCCAGGGTGTCACGTATGGCGATGTGTTCTTGCGGAATGAGCAGGAATACAGCCGATATAGTTTCGAATTTGCAGACACAGCGCAGCTTGGCGGACATTTTGCCGATGCCGAAAAAGAATGTGCGGCGCTGCTAAAGGCCGGTCTCGCCCTGCCCGCATACGACCAATGCATCAAGGCGAGCCATCTGTTCAACCTGCTGGACGCCCGCGGCGTGATCTCGGTCATCGAACGCGCCGCCTATATCGGACGCGTGCGCACCCTGGCCCGCGGTTGCTGCGAGGCATGGCTGGCCGGTGAAACGATTGCCGCAACCCCGGTCAGCGCGTAATATACCCGCATGGGACACATGCTGACGATCGAGAGTGACGAAGCCCTCACGCTTGCGACCGAACTCGCCGGGCTGACCGGCAAGAGTTTGGACGATGTCGTCCTCCTGTCGCTGCGCAACCAGGCCGAAAAAGAGCGCGCCCGGCAGGCCAAGGTGGATCACCTGATGGACCTGGCGGCGCAAATCCGCGCCGGGCTCACCGAGCCGCTCTCCACCTACAGCACCGATTTTCTTTACGATGACGAGACCGGGCTGCCCAGGTGATCGTCGACTCCTCTGCCCTCATCGCCATAGCACTGCTCGAGCCCGAGGCAAGGCGCCTCACCGACGCCATCACGCTCGCCGGCTACGTGCGGATGGGCGCGCCCAATTTCCTGGAGGCGGCACTGGTCATCGACAACCGCTCCAAGCGGTTCGTCCGGGCACGGTTCGACCAATATCTGCATGACGCCGAGATCGACGTCGTGCCGTTCACGGCCGAGATGGCCGTGCTGGCTCGGGAGGCGCACCGGCAATACGGCCGCGGCCGCCACCCGGCTCGACTCAATCTGGGCGATTGCTTCGCCTATGCCTTGGCGAAGTCGCTGAACGAGCCCTTGCTGTTCAAGGGCAACGATTTCTCCCAAACCGACATCGAACCCGCACCCTACTGATGCCCGAACTCCTGCTCGAGCTGTTCAGCGAGGAAATCCCCGCGCGCATGCAGGCGCGCGCGGCCGAGGATTTGGCGCGGCTGCTGACCGAGGCCCTGGCCCCGATCGCACCCCATGCGGTGCAAACCTTCTACGGCCCGCGCCGCATCGCGTTAAGCGCTGAAGTCCAGGCCCTGGTCCCCGCCACCAGCACCGTGGAGCGCGGCCCCCGCCTCGCCGCCCCCGAGGCCGCGCTCACCGGTTTTCTCCGTAAGCATGGCGCCAGCCGGGAGCAGGTAGTGGCCGAAGGCGAGTACTGGATGCTTACCCGGCAATCCCCCGCCCAAGACGCCGCCACCCTGATCGCCGCCATCATACCCGGTCTGCTGCGCCGCTTTCCCTGGCCAAAATCCATGCGCTGGGGCGCCGGTCCTGGCCAGGGGGGCAGCGCCTTCACCTGGGTCCGCCCGCTCCGCCGCATCCTGTGCATCCTAGACGGCGAAACCGTGCCGTTCACTCTGGCCGAGGGCCCCGATAACGGCCACGGCCTGACCAGCGGCGCCGAAACCGAGGGCCACCGCTTCCACGCCCCCGGCGCATTCACCGTGCGGTCCTGCGCCGAATGGCAGGACGGCCTGCGCGCCCGCCATGTGATCGTGGACGCCGCCGAACGCCGCCGCCTGGTGCAAGACGGCGTGGCCGCGCTAGCTGCCGCCGAGGGCATGACAGTCGTGCCGGATGACGGATTGCTGGACGAGGTGGCCGGGCTAGTGGAGTGGCCGGTGCCGCTGCTGGGCCGGATCGATGACGCTTACATGGACCTGCCGCCGGAGGTGATGCAGGTCAGCATGCGGGTCAACCAGCGCTATTTCGCGCTGCGTCAGGCGGACGGGAGTGCGGCGCCGCGGTTTGGGTTTGCGGCCAATATCGAGGCGACCGACGGCGGAACAGCGATCATCGCCGGGAATGAGCGGGTGCTGCGGGCCCGGTTTAGCGACGCGCGATTCTTTTGGGACTACGATCAACATACGGCGCTTTCCGATCTCGTCGAAGACCTGGATGGAATAACTTTCCATGCAAAGCTCGGAACGCAGGGAGACCGTATCAAGCGACTGTCCTATTTGGCGGGTGTCATTGCACCTTTGGTCGGTGCAGATAGGAAGGTTGCCGAGCGCGCTGCTGTTTTGGCGAAAGCCGACCTCACTACTCAGATGGTTAGCGAATTTCCCGAGTTGCAGGGCATCATGGGAGGCTATTACGCCAGCTCGGAGGGGACCGAGGTGGCGCTTGCCGTTCGAGAACACTACTCGCCCAAATCCGCAACTGATCCTGTGCCAACAGCGACCGTCTCTGTCGTGGTGGCGCTTGCGGACAAGCTGGACCAGCTGTGCTCGCTGTTTGAAGTTGGTGAGGCTCCGAGTGGCTCTGGTGACCCCTACGCGTTGCGTCGGGCCGCTCTCGGTGTGATCCGCATAGTCAGGGAGAATGGTCTGCGCATACCCCTTCGCGCGCTGCCCGGTTTCGAAAGTGACGTAGGGACGAGCGTATTGGCCTTCATCGCCGATCGTCTACGCGTGCAACTCCGCGCAGAGGGAGCACGCCACGACGTGTTAGCGGCCGTGTTTGCCGCCGGGGCAGATGACGACATCGTTTGGCTACTCGCCCGCACCGACGCCGTGGCCAGTTTTCTCGCCACCGCCGACGGGTCGAACCTGCTCGCCGCCAGCAAGCGTGCCGCCAACATCCTGCGGATCGAGGATAAGAAGGACGGCCCCCACGCCGGGCCCGTCGATCCGGCGCTGTTGTCATTGCCCGAAGAACAGGCGCTTGCCGCAGCGCTCGATCACGTCGAGCCCGCCGTCCAGGCCGCCATCGCCGACGAACGCTCCGCCGATGCCATGTCGGCCCTTGCCACCCTCCGCTCGCCGCTGGACGCGTTCTTTGATAAGGTGACGGTCAACGCGCCCGAACCGGCGTTACGCCAAAACCGGCTCCGCCTCCTCCACCGCATCGGCTCCGCCATGGCGCGCGCGGCCGATTTCTCCAAGATCGAAGGCCAATAGCATGACCAAGTGGGTGTACAGCTTCGGCGCCGGGCATAACGAGGGACGCGCGGATATGCGCAACCTGCTCGGGGGCAAGGGCGCGAACCTGGCCGAAATGGCCAGCATCGACCTGCCGGTGCCGCCGGGCTTCACCATTACAACCGAAGTCTGCACGGCGTTCTACGACAATGACCGGCACTACCCGGCGGAGTTGAAGGACCAGGTCACGGCGGCGCTTGGCCTCGTGGAACAGGCGGTGGGGCTCCGGTTCGGGGACGCCACCCATCCGTTGCTGGTGTCCGTCCGCTCCGGCGCCCGCGTGTCTATGCCCGGCATGATGGATACCGTGCTGAACCTCGGCCTCAATGACGAGACGGTGCTGGGGCTGGAAAAAGCGTCGGGCGATTCGCGCTTCGCCTGGGACAGCTACCGCCGTTTCATCCAGATGTATGGCTCGGTCGTGCTGGGCGTGGATCACCACCGCTTCGAAGAGATCATCGAGAGCGCCAAGATCGACGCCGATGTGACCGAAGACACGGCGCTGAGCCCGGATCATTGGCGGAAGGTCGTCAGTGAATACAAAGAGATGGTACTGACGGAGCGCGGCTCCCCGTTCCCGATGGACCCGCACGAGCAGCTTTGGGGCGCCATCGGCGCGGTGTTCGGCAGCTGGATGAACCCCCGCGCCAACACCTATCGCCGCCTGCATGACATCCCCGCCAATTGGGGCACCGCGGTCAACGTGCAGGCCATGGTGTTCGGCAATATGGGGGCGGATTGCGCCACCGGCGTATGCTTCACGCGGGATCCCAGCACCGGTGAGAACATCTTCTACGGCGAGTTCCTGGTGAACGCGCAAGGCGAGGACGTGGTCGCCGGCATCCGCACGCCGCAGCCGCTGTCCAAGCTCAAATCCAACCCGGGCGAAGTCTCGATGGAAGAGGCGCTGCCGAATGCCTACGCCGATCTGGTGCGCGTCCGCGAAACGCTGGAACGCCACTACACGGACATGCAGGATATCGAGTTCACCGTGCAGCAGAACAAGCTGTATATGCTGCAAACCCGCTCCGGCAAGCGCACCGCCGCCGCGTCGCTCCGCATCGCGGTCGAGATGGCCGAAGCGGGCCTAATCGACAAAACCGAAGCGGTGCGCCGCGTGAACCCGGCCTCGCTCGACCAGCTGCTGCACCCGGCCCTGGACCCCAAGGCCCCCCGCACGCTGTTCAGCAAGGGCCTGCCCGCCAGCCCCGGCGCGGCCTGCGGTGTCGCGGTGTTCAACTCGGACGAGGCGGAGAACCGCGCCGCCAAGGGTGAGGCCGTGATCCTGGTCCGCATCGAGACCAGCCCCGAGGATATCCACGGCATGCACGCCGCCCGCGGCATCCTCACCACCCGCGGCGGCATGACCAGCCACGCGGCCGTGGTGGCACGCGGCATGGGCCGTCCGTGCGTCGCGGGCGCTGGCGGCGTGAGCGTCGATTACGGCACGCAGACGCTCACCGCCGGCGGCAAGACTATCCGTGGTGGCGAGACCATCACGCTGGATGGCGGCACCGGTGAGGTGTTCGTGGGCTCGGTCGCGATGATCGAGCCCAGCATGTCCGGCGATTTCGCGACGCTGATCGGCTGGGCCGACAAGGTCCGCCGCCTGGGCGTCCGCACCAACGCCGAAACCCCACTGGACGCCGAAACCGCCCGCCGCTTCGGCGCGGAGGGCATCGGCCTCTGCCGCACCGAGCACATGTTCTTCAACCCGGAGCGCATCGGCGCCGTCCGCCAGATGATCATGGCCGAGGACGAAACCGGGCGCCGCGCCGCGCTGGCCAAGCTGCTGCCGTTCCAGCGCCAGGATTTCACCGATTTGTTCCGCATTATGGCGGGCCTCCCCGTCACCATCCGCCTGCTGGACCCGCCGCTGCACGAATTCCTGCCGCATGCGGAGGCCGAACTGGCGGAGGTCGCGCGCGGTCTGGGCCAAGACGTGGAACAAGTCCGCCGCCGGGCGTCCGAGCTGTCGGAGGCCAACCCCATGCTCGGCCACCGCGGCTGCCGCCTGGGCATCTCCTACCCGGAAATCTATGAGATGCAGGCCCGCGCCATCTTCGAAGGCGCCATCGCCGCCGCGCGCGAAACCGGTCAGGCGCCGGTGCCGGAGATCATGATCCCGCTGATCGGCACCCGGCGCGAGCTGGAAATCACCCGCGCCCAGGTGGACAGCGTCGCCGTCGCCGTCTTCAAGGAACAAGGGCAAAAGATCGAATACCTGGTCGGCACCATGATCGAGCTGCCGCGCGCCGCGATCGTGGCCGACAAGATCGCCGAGATCGCGGATTTCTTCAGCTTCGGCACCAATGACCTCACGCAGACCGTGTTCGGCCTGTCCCGTGATGACGCCGGGCGGTTCTTGCCCGCCTATGTGAACGCAGGCATTTTGCCGAAAGACCCCTTCGTCACGATCGACATCGAGGGCGTCGGCGCCATGGTCCGCATGGCCGCCGAAAAGGGCCGGCATACCAAGAACGGCATCAAAATGGGCATCTGCGGCGAGCATGGCGGCGACCCGGCGAGCATCGCGTTCTGCGAGGAAATCGGCCTCGATTACGTGAGCTGCAGCCCCTACCGCGTCCCCGTCGCCCGCCTCGCCGCGGCGCAGGCGGCGTTGGGAATGGGTATCGATAAAACGGCGTAGAAACCCGTCATTGCGCGCCGCCGCTTGGCGGTGAAGCAATCCCAGGGCGACCAGCGCGCCTGTCGTATCTGGATTGCTTCGCCAATCAGCTCGCAATGACGAGGGTGATCGCGCACATTGCGAACAGCCTCCAAGTTGCGTACCGTTACGTTCTCGCCGGAGTACAACCATGGCCCTACGTGCTCAGATCCGAGCGATCGCCGTCGCCCTCCTATTCGCGTCCGCTCCCGTCTGGGCGGCGGATTCGGGTAAAACCCATCACATTTCGATCCAGGTCGATGGCCCGGATACGGGTGTGATGAACATGGTGCTGAACAATATCCTCAATATTTACAGCTACTATCACGCCCGGAACGAGGTCGTGGACATCGAGCTGGTCGCGTTCGGCCCCGGACTTGCGATGTTGCGGGATGACATCTCGCCGGTCAAAGACCGGATCAAGACGATGAAGGCGGAGCACCCGGGCCTGGTGCTCTCCGCCTGCGAGAACTCGCGCCGGGCCATGAGCCAGGCGGAGGGCAAAGAGGTCGCGATCCTGCCCGAGGCCATGGCCGTGCCGGCCGGCGTGGTGCGGTTGAGTGAGCTTCAGGAGCAGGGCTGGACCTATCTGCGACCTTAACCGCACACGTAACAGCACCCGTTGAACCAGCTGTGTTAGCCCCCGCATCGTTTCCGATAGGGACCCAGCATGACCCAGATCGCCGTGGCCGGCGCGGAAGGACAAGGTGGCGGCTGGGTTCACCAATTCGGCCAGCATGACCGGCGACAAGAACGGGACACTCGATTACATGTTTCACCTGGCGATGCAGCACGGCATGATCTGGCTCCGCACTGGGCTTTTGCCGGCCAACAGCAAGGCGGCGACGCGGGATGACATCAACTATCTGGGCTCGGCCAGCGGCCTCATGGCGCAGAGCCCGTCCGACAGCACGCCGGACGAAGGCCCCTGGCCCGGCGACCTCGCGACCGCGAAGCTGTTCGGTGCCCGCGTGGCGGAGGCGGCGGCCAAGCTGCGCCACTGAATGATCGCGGCCCCGGACGCGACGGCCGCGACGGAGTTCCGGGCCGCGACCACCCGCCTTGCACAAGATTTGATCCGGATCGACAGCCGCAGCCACCTCTCCAACGGTGGCATCGCCGACCGGCTACAGGCGGAACTGAAGCATTTCGAGGTCGAGCGCCTCGACTACACGGACCCGGCAGGCGTCACCAAGCACGTGCTGGTCGCGGCCCGCGGCTGGTCCGGCCTCGCATTCTGCGGCCACATGGATACCGTGCCCGACACCGGCTGGACCGCCCATCCGTGGGACGCGCGGATCGAGGGGGACACGCTGCACGGCTTGGGTGCGGCGGACATGAAGGGCCCCGTCGCAGCACTGGTGGTGGCGTTACGCGCGCTCCCGCCCCGCATGCCGGTCGCACTATTCCTCACCACGGACGAGGAAACCACCAAGCAGGGCGCCCGCGTGCTGCTCACCAGCGAGCTCGCCCGGCGCTTCCGCCCGCGGGCCATCCTGATCGCCGAGCCCACCGGCATGATCCCCGTCCGCGGCCACCGCGCCAGCATCGGCATCACGGCGATCGCCACCGGCGTGCAGGCGCATAGCAGCACGGGCCGCGGGCGGAACGCGAACTGGGCGCTGATCCCGTTCCTGGCCGACATGCACGCGCTGCAGGACCGCCTCCGCACCGAGCCCCTGTGGCAAGATCCGGCCTACGACCCGCCGCATGCCGATTTCAACCTCGTGCTGGACAATCAAGGCACCGCGGTCAACGTCAGCGTCCCCCGCGCCACCGCCCGCATCAAATTCCGCCACAGCGCGAGCCTGGACCCACGACCGATCCTGGCCCTCGTCCGCCGGGCCGCGGCCAAGGCCGGGCTGCATCTGATCGAACAGCCGGAGGGCCGTCCACCCGAACTCGCATCGGATCACAAGCTGGTGCAAATGGCGGAAAAGCTCAGCCGCCACCGCGCCGGCACCGCCCCCTACGGCACGGACGCGGTGGTGCTGCAGGCGATGGCCCCCTGCGTGATCATGGGCCCCGGCAGCATCGCCGTGGCCCACACACCCCGCGAACACATATCGTTGACCGCGCTGAGCCAGGCGGTGCCGGTGTTTATGCAAATAGCGAAACTGGCGGCGGCGGGATGAGCAAGCCGGCGGTCCCGTTTGCCAAGGACAATCCCAACCCGATAGGGTGATGAAACGTTATTTACATGAGATGACCGACATGGCCCACGCTCCGTCCTCGCAAACTTTGAGCACCACCATTGCAGCGGCCGACGATCATGTCACGATCCTCGATGTCAAAGCGGACGTCGAAAACGACGCCATCTTCCACTGGTTGAAGGCCCATCGGATTTGGTCGCAGCATGGAAAAAGCTTCGCCCTCGCCACCGACCCGGCGCTCCCGCAGGCATGGCGAAACAAAGCGATCCCCTTCAAAACAGCCGCTGAGGCGACATCCTATCTCGATCAATTGCGGATGAATCCTTCCACGCTTATCGTCCTGGCTGCGGTTGCCGGACCCGCTCCTGCACCCAAGACGCCGCCTCCCGCTCCACCCTCGTTACTTGGACGGAACGGGTCGTCGGCGAATGCACCAGCGCATAAGGTGATCCCACCGAAGAAATCGGCCAAGGACAAAGAAGATGAGCTCTTAAGCCGAGTAGCACCGCTGTTGGTGACCGGCACGGCTTGGGTGATCCCCGTCGTGCACGACGCAAATCCCTGGGTGGGCAACGCGGACCCGGCCGTGCTGGCTCAGGTCAATACCAAGCTCGGAACCAAGGTTGATTTTGCATTTTTGGGTAAGTATGAAGGCGGGCAGTGGCGCCGGGGTTATGTGCCGATCAGGCGGGCCACGGGCCGTGTTGTCGGCGCGAGCGGCATGACGATCGCCACGGGGTTCGACATCGGCCAGTGGGCCGCCGATGACCTTACGGATACCTTGAAGCTGACACCGGTCATCGCCGACAAGCTGAAGCTGTTTACTCAGCGTGGCGACGAGACGTTCACCAGTGCGCCGCCAGCCGCCCAGATCGGTGGCAAGCCGGCCATCACGCGGGCCGTGCCACCCACCGGCAATTTCAAGAATATGACGAAGATGGCCGTGGCTAAAATCGTCGCCGACACGGCACCCGTGCCGGAGCTTACGAAGTCCGAGGCCGATCAGGTGGATGCCGCCACGCATTATCAGATCTTACAGGGTGCCCAAACGGATTGGGATAAACGCTCCGGCAAAAGCGTGCCCTCGTTCACACAGCTGCCCGGCGGATGGCAGACCGTAATCATGTCGCGATTCTTTCAGCAAGGCCCGCGGTTTGCGACGGCGGCACCGGGTAAGATTTTCTTGGATTTGGCGCTGAAGGGTGATTGGAACGCGGCCATGACCTCGTTCGACAGGTACAGCAGCCAGGGCAGCTTCAGCCAGTATGCAGAACGCTTGAAGGCCGAAGCCGCCCTGCTCCGCGCCGAGGTCCCGGCAGCCTTGCCGGCCGCACCCGTCAAATGAGCGTTTGGCCGCTGGCCCTTATCGTGATTACCGGCCTGCTTAGCGCGCATGCTCGCGCGACACCCGGCCCATGCAACCACGCGGCGGGACCCATCGACCGGACCTTGTGCCAGGATCCCGGATTGCGGGAGGCGGACGGAAAAATGGCCAACGCCTTCGACCAGCTTCGCGAGCACACGGCCGGCGTGGTCCGCACCGCGTTCGTGGCGCAGCAGCGTGCATGGCTTCGGGACCGCAACCGACATTGTGCAAGTGCCGTCCCGGCCTGTCTCACCGCCGCCTACGACGCCCGCCAAGCGCAGTTGGACGCCTTGCTCTCACGCATCACGCCGTCCGGCCCGGACCTGCTCGCCGACGTCACGCCCTGGCAGCTTCACGGCAACTGGATCGCCGGCGGGTTCGTGCAGTTGCCGGGTGAGGCCGGGTATGATGACGCCACCCTCACGACCGCCAGCAAAACAGCCGCCCTGCCCGCCGCGGGGCAACGCATCAGCGGTAAGCCGGGCGAAATTTGTTTCGGCCACAGCTGCGCCATCGCGGGCCTCGAACGTTCGGCTCTGGGCCGGTCCGAGTCCGGCTCGCGCTGGGTCGGTGAACTCGGGCTGCCGTCGGCCACTGTGGTATTTCAGGGCGCATGGGGCAACCGGACACCTTTATTGCTGGTGCAACGCCCCGACGGCACGCTGCTGGCGGGCTTCGCTGCCTGTAGCGCAGACCGCATCGGCTGCGCACAGGCGTTCCAAGTGTGGACGCCGCAGGATCGAGGCGCGCGGATCGTGAACTTGCTGGAGACGAGATGACGAGATCAGTTGGTTTGAAACAACTGCTATTCCATTGTCCGGTGCCGATCCACTGTCTCAAGCAGTTCATACGGCCGATATAAGTTTGTCTTCCCTCCCCCTCTCCCTCCGGGAGAGGGCCAGGGTGAGGGAAACGGCAGGCGGGGACCTTCGCGGCCTTTAATACCAGCGGCATGAATGCTTGACCGGTTCTCTGACCTCGTCATTACGAGCCGCTTGCCGAAGCGATCCAGGAGCAGCCAGACCACCGGTTGCCCCTGGATTGCCGCGCTCCAAGCGGGGCTCGCAATGACGAGTCTTTGGTTGATGCCGCTGGTACAAGCTTCACGAACGGATCAAGGCGCGTTCCTGTTGCTTCCCTCACCCCGGCCCTCTCCAGGAGGGAGAGGAGGACACTGACCTGCTCAACCAAACCGCAGGCGAACCTCGCCGCACTGCGCAAACTCGACCCGCACGTCACTCCCCTCCACCACCACATCCTTGCCCGTCCAAGACCCCGTCGTGATCACCTGCCCGGCGCGCAATCCCCCCGCCCAGCGTGCACCGGTATTGGCCACCCACAGCAGCAGCCGCATCATCTCCCCGCCGGGGTTGCCGGTGCGCGTTTTGACCTCCGCCCCGTTCACCACGAGCCGCGCCGTCTCCGCCGCCAAATCGACCGACATCCAGTCCGGGATCGCCGGACCGACGATCAGGCCGCCATGGGCGCCGCTATCGGCCAGGCCGGAGAGGGCGTCCACGGCGTCCGGGTCCACGAACCGCCCGGTCAGGATTTCGATGATCGGGTGGGCGGTGTCGATCGCGTCCCGCATGTCGGCCGCCGTGTACGGCGCATCCCGGGCCGCAAGGTCTTGTGACAGGCGCACGCCGATCTCGGCCTCGACCGCGCGGATCGGCTCATTGCTGGCGCGGCCCGGGCTCGGCTGGATGCCGGACCGGGGCAACGGCGAGCAATTGATCGGGCCGTCCGGGCGGGGGGAGCCGACCTTCCAGCCGCCGATCTCGCCCAGCTCCGCCATCACGCCGCGCTGGATCAGATAGGCCTGTTTCTCCGTCTGCGGGCGCATCGTTTCGGGCAATGACCGCAGCTTCTGCGCCGGGTTGCGCCGCGCATTCAACAACAGGCGCGCGGCGTCATCATGTCGGTCCATCGTGGTCCCCCTGTATTGACGATCGCACCCGCTCCATGCCTTGTCCAACCCACCAACGAGGGGTGCGGCATGGATGGTTTCGCGTTCGATCAACTGACGGTGGGGCAAACCGCATCGCTCGGCAAAACCATTACGGAGGCGGATATCCTGCTATTCGGCGCCGTCAGCCTCGACACCAACCCGGTGCATTTCAACGCCGAAATCGCGGCGCTCAGCCCGTTCAAGGAGCGCATCGCGCACGGCATGCTGTCGGCCGCGCTCATCAGCGCGGTGCTGGGCACGAAATTGCCTGGGCCGGGCACCATCTACCTCGGCCAGACCCTCCAATTCCGCCGCCCGGTGAAGATCGGTGACACGGTGACGGCGACGGCCGAAATCACCGCCCTCGACCCGGTGAAGAAGCACGCGACGCTCAAGACCACCTGCACCGTCGATGGCAAGGCCGTCATCACCGGTGAGGCGACGGTGATGCCGCGGCCGTAATGCAGATCATCCGAGAGTGGCGGGCCGTCCCCGCCGCGGCGCGCGGTGCCACGGTGGCGCTAGGAAATTTCGACGGTGTGCATCTGGGTCACGCCCATTTGCTGCGCACCGCCCACGCCGCCCGGCCCGGCGCGCCCTTGGCCGTGCTCAGCTTCGAGCCGCACCCGCGCGAGCTCTTCCGCGCGGATGACCCGCCGTTCCGCCTGACGCTGGCCCATGAGCGCGCGGCAGCATTGGCGGCGTTGAATGTGGAGCTTCTGTATGAATTGCCGTTCGACCCGGCCTTCTCCGCGCTGACCGCCGAGCAATTCATCACCGGCGTGCTGCATCAGGGCGTGGGGGCGGCGCATCTGGCGTGCGGTGCGGATTTCGCGTTCGGCCATCGCCGGGGCGGCGACGCGGCGTTGTTGGCGACCCGGGCAGAGGCGCTGGGTATCGGCATGACCCTCGTTCCGAAATTAGTGGACGCGCAGGGGCCCATCAGTTCCACCCGCATCCGCCGCCTGTTGCAGGACGGCTATCCGGAGCGTGCGGCACTCGATCTCGGCCGTCCCTGGACCATCCGCGGCACCGTTGCGCATGGCGATAAGCGCGGCCGCACCATCGGCTTTCCCACCGCCAACATCCCGCTCGGCCAGCATCTGGAGCCGGCGCGGGGCGTCTATGCGGTGCAGGTCCGGCTGGCGGATGGGCGGGTCGTGCCGGGCGTGGCCAATATCGGGCGGCGCCCCACGGTCAATGACGGCCAGGAAAGCCGGGTGGAGGCGCATCTGTTCGATTTCGACGAGGATTTGTACGGACAGGATGTGGCCGTGGCGCTGCTGGCGTTCCTGCGGGCGGAGAAGAAATTCGGCTCGTTCGATGAGCTGCGGGTCCAGATCGATCTGGATGCCCGCCAGGCTCGGCTTACCTGCTCACTGCAAGCCACTTAGCGAAAGCCATCCAGCGACGATGGCCGGCTCCGGTGGCCCCACCCTCACCCCGGCCCTCTCCCGCCAGCGGGAGAGGGGGAAGCCGATGGGCGTGCGCCAAGTGGTGGTTCGCAATGACGGTTCCCGTTGAGCATGCTAGGAACGCGGCACCTACGGGAGCGCAACGATGTCACTACGCTTGGCACTGCTTGGACTCTGCCTGTGGCTCGGTGCGGCTCAAGCCGAGACGACCCGCGCCGTCACCGGCACCACCGTCGATGTCAGCGGCGACACCCCGGCGGTTTGCCTAAAACTGATCCGGCCGCCGGCGGATAATGCCGCCGACTTCGTGACTGTCGAGCCCGGTAAGGCCGTGGCCCTCACCGACAAAGATCTATGCGTCTCCGGCCTCGCCTTCGGCAGCACCGCGACCGTGCATCTGCGCCCCGGTTTTCCGTTTAAGGACGGCGTGCGACAGGCCGCGGATGAGGCCGTGACGCTGGCCATTCCGGACCGCGATCCGTTGATCGCCATCGGCGGACGCGGCTGGGTGCTGCCGCGTCCGGGCCAGGGCGCCACCGGGCTGACCATTCAGACGGTCAACACGCCGCATGTCCGCATCCGCGTCTGGCGCATGGCGGAGCGTGCCTTGACCGCCGCACTGCCGGGCACCGGACCGTATAGCCGCCTGGATCGCAGCAAGCAGTCCTGGGAATCCTACGAATTGCGCACCGTAGCCGGGGACGGCGCCACGCTGATCTGGTCCGGCCGGCTGGACACGGCGCCGGGGCGGAATGTGGCGGTGGAGACGGCGTTTCCGCTGGCCGGCCTGATCGATCCCGCCAAGCCCGGCGCCTACTTCGTCGCGGCGGAGAACGGCGACCGGCCGGTGCCGTCCGACGACAATACCAGCGATGACACGGTGGCGGGCCGCTGGGTGCTCAGCACCGATCTCGGCGTGTCCAGCTGGAGTGCGGAGGACGGGCTGCACGTAACCGTCCGCGCCCTCGGCAGCGCCGAGCCTCTGCCCGGCACCCGGCTCCGTCTGCTGTCGGCGGCGCAGGATACGCTGGCGGAAACCGTGACGGACGCCGCCGGGCAGGCATTGATCGCGCCCGGCCTCATGCGCGGTCTCCGCGGGGCTGCGCCGGCCGTGCTCACGGCGGCGCGCGGCGATGATTTCGCGGCGCAGGACCTGACCGGTCCGGCGCTCGACCTGTCCGCGCAACAGCCCGGCCCGTCCGGCCGCGTGCTGCATGGCCCGGCCGAGGCGTATGTCTATACCGACCGCGGCATCTACCGCCCGGGTGAGACGGTGCAGGTCATGGCGCTGATCCGTGACCACGCGCTGGCCGCGGTGGATGCGCCGCTCACCCTCGTTCTCCGCCGCCCGGATGGGCTGGAGGCGCGGCGCTACACCCTGCCGCCACAGCCGGCCGCCGGGTTCCAACAGGCGGTCGCCCTCAGCGCCACGGCGGCGCAGGGCAGTTGGACGATCGAGGCGTATCTGGACCCGACGCTCCCCGCCATCGGCCGCGTGACCGTCGCGGTGCAAGACTTCGTGCCGCAACAATTGAAGGTGGCGCTCACCAGCGCGACCGGCGCGGTCGAGCCGGACGGCCACCTGGTCGCGGCGCTGGACGGGCGGTTCCTCTATGGCCCGCCCGCCGCCGGATTGCATGCGGAGGGGGAAATCCGGCTGGTGCGGGACGAGAACCCGGTGCCGGACGCGCCGGGGTATCGGTTCGGTCTGGTGGATGAGACGGTGGCCGACCCGGTGCAGCCGCTCGAACTCGCGGACGCCGACGCGGCGGGCCGGGTCACGATCGATACGGTGGTGAAAGTGCCGGACGGCGTCCTGTCGCCGCTTCGGGCCGTGCTGGTGGCGGGCCTGACCGAACCCGGCGGGCGCGCGGTGAAACAAACCCTGTCCTTGCCGATCCACGCCCGGGGCACGCTGATCGGCATCAAGCCCGGGTTCGCGGACCGGGTGGAGATCGGCAACCCCGCCACCTTCAGCATCCGCGCCTTCGGCCCCGTGCCCACGCGGCTGGACTGGCAGCTGGTGCGTGAGGTGCGAAACTGGGACTGGTTCCGCGCCGATCGCTCCTGGACCTACCATTTCCACGTGACCGACCATGAGGTGGCGTACGGCACGCTGCAACAGGCCGCGGATATGCCGTTCAGCCAGGTGATGGACGAGTGGGGCAGCTACCGCCTGATCGTCTCCGACCCGGCCACCCACGCCATCAGCAGCGTGCGCTTTCAGGCCGGCTGGGGCGCCGTGACCGAACTGAGTGACGTGCCGGACAAGCTCGACGTCTCGGCCGACGCCACCATCCCGGCGGACGGCCAGGTCCGTGTGCACATCCAAGGTCCGTTCGCCGGTCAGGCACAGATCATGGTCGCCGCCGCGGGTCGCATTATAGAGACACGCCAGATCGATCTACCGGCCACTGGCGCCACGGTGACGCTGGCCGCCGGCCCGGACTGGGGCACCGGCGCGCATGTGCTGGTGACCGCCTATCGTCCGCTGGCCCAACCGGGCCGCACGCATGATCCGGTGCGGGCCGTGGGGTTGGCGTGGACTGCGGCCGATCCGGCGCCGCACACGCTGGCCGTCAGCATCGGCGGCACCCGGCTGGTCACACCGCGGCAGACCGTGACCGTGCCCCTGCACGTATCCGGCGCACACGGGGCCGCGTTCGTGACCCTCGCGGCGGTCGATGAAGGCATCCTGCAGCTTACCAAATTCACCAGCCCCGACCCGCTGGGCGCCCTCCTGGCCCGGCCGCGGCTCGGCATCGACATGCGGGACGAATATGGCCGGCTGCTCACCGGGGAGGCTGAAACCGGGGTGATCCATGAGGGCGGCGATGGCGGGGACTCGCTGGGCGGCGCGGGCCTGGCCGTCACCACGCACCGCACCGTGGCGCTGTTCCACGGCCCGGTGCCGCTCGATGGCAACGGGGACGCCGCCGTCACGCTGGATATCCCGGATTTCGCCGGCGAATTGCGGTTGATGGCCGTGGCCTATGACGCCGCCGCCGCCGGGCACGCCGACGCCGCGCTGACGGTGCGGGACCCCGTGGTGGCGGATGTGACGCTGCCGCGGTTCCTCGCCCCCGATGATGTGGCGGAGCTTACATCGTCGCTCCACAACACGGACGGCCCGGCCGGCGACTACCGCATGACGCTGACCGCGACGGGCGCCGTGAAGATCGAGCGCGGGCCGGTCCTGGCCGTGCATTTGGCCGCCACTCAGCGGCAGGAGGCCCCGGTCACGCTCCGCGCCACCGGCATCGGCACCGGCCACATCGTCGCCAGCATCACCGGCCCCGGCCTCGCACTCGAGCGCAGCTGGGACATCGCGGTCCGCACACCCCACCCGGATTTGGTGCTGAGCCAGACCGACAGTCAGGCCCCGGGCACCGCCTTCACCCTGGACCCGGCGCTGCTGCAGCCCTTCGTGCCCGGCAGCGTGCAGGTGACGATCGGCTATTCGCAGCTGGCCGGGATCGACGTGCCGGCGCTGCTGCAATCGCTGTATGCCTATCCGTATGGCTGCACGGAGCAGCTGTCGTCCACCGCCTCCCCCCTGCTGTATGTCACCGACGACACCAAGCTGCTGGGCCATCGGCTAAAGCCCGGCGCGGTGCATCGCCGGGTGCAGGACGCGATCGGCACCATCGAGGACCGGCAGGACGCGAGCGGGCGGTTCGGCCTGTGGCGGGTCAACGACCGGCAGGGCTCGGTCTGGCTCAACGTCTATGCGCTGGACTTCCTGCTGCGCGCGCGGGAGGCGGGATACGACGTGCCGGCGCGGGTGACGGCGGCGGCCAGCACGTGGATCGAGCAACAGCTGCAATCCGGTTTGACGGAGGATCGAGGCGGGTATGCCGAGGCCCCGGGGCCGACGCGCGCCTACGCCGCCTGGGTGATGGCCCGCAGCAGCCGGGTGGATCCGTCCCGGCTGCGGGCGCTGCGTAGCGGGCTCGACGTGCTGGGCGGCGGGTCGCTCGTGAGCTGGCGCGGCGGGGATAACGCGGCGGCGCTGTCGCTCGCGCACCTGGCGGGCGCCACGTCGCTGATGGGGGACGCGTCCGGGTCCACCACGCTGTTCAAGGCGGCGCTGGCGGCGGTGGATCGGCGTGACCCGCCGCGGAGCTGGTACGATTTCTATTACTGGTCCGCCTATCGCGACCTGGCGGGCGTGGCCGACATCGCGGCGGAGACGGGGCATGACGACATTCTGGCCCCGCTGCTGGACCGCATTAGGCGCGACCGGGTGGATCCGGAGCGGATGAACACGCAGGAAAAGGCCGCCCTGCTCGCGACTGCACACGCACTCAATAAGCGAGGGAGCACGCGGATGCTGGCGCTGGGGGCTGCGCCGGCCACGGCGGTGACGCTGCCCTACGCGTTGTCACCGTCATCCGAGGATATCAGTCGCGGGGTCAAAATCACCCTGACCGACACGCAGCCGGTGTTCCGCACGCTGACGCTCCGCGGCGCGCCGATCAAGGCCCCGCCGGCGCTCGCGGATGGCTATCGGCTCGGCCGCAAAGTGCTGACTTTGAACGGGGAGCCGCTGGCCGCGGGGACGCTGCATCAGGCGGACCGGTTCATCGTGGTGCTGACCGGCAGCAGCGACACGCCGGGCCTGCGGCGGACCATCCTGGTCGATCCGATGCCGGCAGGCTGGGAGATCGAGTCGCTGGTGAAGCCGGACGCGTATCCATTCCTGGGTCAGCTCACGGCGTTGCGGGCGCATGAGGAGCGGGATGACCGGTTCGTGGCCGCGCTCGATCTGGGGGAGGAAGATTTCCACGAGGTAGATGACACCAAGCCGGGCCCGCTGACGGCGCAGGAGTTCCGGGTGGCGTATGTGGCGCGGGCGGTGACCCCGGGTCAGTTCGTGCGGCCGGAGGCGGTGGTGCAGGACATGTATCGCCCGGACGTGATGGCGCGCACGGGGTCCGGCCGGACGGTGGTGGTGCCACGCTAAAGCTCATTCTCGCGTTCCTGGTCCTGATCGCCCTCGCGGACTGGGCATTCCCGCCCGATCTATCGCGCATCGAGGCGCTGTCGCCGGAGTTGCGGGGGGCCGGGGGCGCGGTGCTGAGCATCCGCACCACCCCGGACGGCGCGGTCCGGCTGGCGGCGGGCGCGATGGGGGACGACATCGTGCCTTTGTTATTGGCGCGCGAAGATAGACGGTTCTGGTGGCATCCGGGCGTCGATCCGCTGGCATTGACCCGCGCCGCCGGACAATTCGTGACGCATGGCAGGATCATCTCCGGCGGTTCTACGCTGGCGATGCAGGTGGCGCGGTTGTTGGAGCCGCATCCGCGCAGCCTGGCCGGCAAGCTGCATGACACGCTGCGGGCGCTGCAGCTCACGCTGCATCACGGGCGCCCCTGGGTGCTGCAAACCTACCTGACCCTGGCCCCGATGGGCGGTAACATCGAGGGCTTCCGCGCCGCCGCCCTACTCTACTACGCCCAAGAACCCGCCCACCTCACCCGGCGCCAAGCCGCTCTATTGGTCGCCCTCCCGCAAAGCCCCACCCGCCTACGCCCCGACCGCCACCCCCAAGCCGCCCAAAATGCGGCAAGAAGAATCCTTCCCCCTCTCCCGCTGGCGGGAGAGGGCCGGGGTGAGGGTGGGGTCACAGAACCAGCCAACGCCGAGATAATGCGCCACCTCCTCCCGTCCCTAGCCCGCCACCTCGCCCAAAACCGCCCCGGCCCCACCACCATCGACCCCATCCTCCAAGCCCAAACCGAAGCCCTAGCGCAAAGAGAATCCCCCTACCTCGGCCCAGACACCGACATCGCCGCGATCATCATCCGCAACCAAGACCGCACGGTCCAAGCCTATCTAGGCGGCACCCATTTCTTCGAACCCCGCGGCATGGTGGATAGAATCCGCGCAATCCGCTCCCCCGGCTCCACCCTAAAACCGTTCATTTACGCCCGAGCCTTCGATGCCGGCCTCGCCGCCCCCAACACCTGGCTCACCGACGCCCCCATGCGCCTCGGCACCTACGCCCCGCGCAACTTCGACCACGAGGAACACGGCGGCCTCACCGCCGCCGATGCCCTTCGCCGCTCCGTGAACCGCCCCGCGGTGCTCCTGCTGGCCGCCCTAGGGCCGCAGAAATTCGCGGCGAGTCTCTCGGCCGCAGGCACTCCCCTCGTGCTGCCGCGCGGCGCCACCCCCTCGGCCGCGCTGGCACTGGGCGGGGCCGGGATCAGCCCATGGGGCCTCGCCACGCTCTACACCGCGCTGGCAAAGGACGGCCAAGCCGGACCATTGACGCTCTATGGCGACGAGCACGGGCCGGCCACCCCGATCTGCTCACCGAACGCGGCGAAGCAGATCGCCACGATCCTCCGCGCCCAGCCACCCCCGCCCGGCATCGCCACCGATCACCCGATCGCCTGGAAGACCGGCACGTCGTACGGCTTCCGGGACGCCTGGGCTGCGGGATTCACGCCGGGCTACACGGTGGTGGTCTGGACCGGGCGGCGCGACGGCTCACCACAGCCCGGAATCACCGGCCGGGACGGTGCGGCGCCATTGCTGTTCCGCCTGTTCGCCCTGCTGCCACCCGAGCCTGCGATCGACGATGCGGCACTGGTCGCCGTGCTGGCCCCCGCCCTCAGCCGGCGCGCCCATGCCGCCCCGCTCCGCATCCTGTTCCCGCCCGGTGACGTGACGCTCGCCTATGACCCGGCCGCACCGATCGACCTCCGCGCCGCCGGCGGTCGCCCGCCCTATGCCTGGCTGATCGACGGCCGCCCGCTCGGCGCGCGGCCAACCTGGACCGCAGCCGGGCCCGGCACGTCCCACATCACCGTCCTGGACCGGGACGGCCAGGCCGCGTCCGAGGATGTGCGGCTGCTCGACGAGACGCGGTAAATCTCATAAACTCATGGGTATGACCGACTACAAGAACACCGTCTTCCTGCCGCAAACCCCGTTTCCCATGCGGGGCGATTTGCCCATTCGCGAGCCCGAAATGCTGGAACGCTGGGAGCGGATCGGCCTGTGGGACCGCACGCAAGAACAGGAGGCTGGGCGGCCGGAATGGGTGCTGCATGACGGGCCGATCTATTCCAATGGCCATCTGCACATCGGCCACGCGCTGAACCGCATCCTAAAGGACGTGGTCATGCGCGCGCACCGCATGGCCGGGCAGCACGTGGGCTACATCCCCGGCTGGGACACGCACGGCCTGCCGATCGAGTGGAAGGTGGAGGAGGAATACCGCAAGACCGGGCGGGACAAGGACGCGGTCCCGGTGCTGGATTTCCGCGACGAATGCCGGCGCTATTCGGCACATTGGCTGGAGGTGCAGACCGCCGAGTTCAAGCGCCTGGGTGTCACCGGCGACTGGGCCGGCCGCTACGCCACCATGGATTTCGCGTCCGAAGCCGCGATCGCGGCGGAGATCGGTAAATTCCTGATGAATGGCGCACTCTACCGCGGCCTGCGCCCGGTCATGTGGTCGCCCGTAGAAAAGACCGCGCTGGCCGAGGCCGAGATCGAATACCATGACCGCACCAGCGACACAGTATTCGTCCGCTTCCCCATCCTAAGCGGTCCGGTGACTGACGCCTCGGTGGTGATCTGGACCACCACGGTCTGGACCCTGCCCGCCAACCGCGCCTTGGCCTATGGGCCGGAGATCGCCTACGCGCTGGTGCAGGTCGGCAGCGTGGCCGATGGCTCGCTGGCGCGGGCCGGCGAGCGCATCCTGATTGCGTTGGCGTTGGTGCCACAGGTCTGCGCCGCCGCCGGGATCACGACGCACCATATCGTGCACGTCTATAACGGGGCCGAGCTGGCCGGGACGATTTGCCGCCATCCGCTGCGGGGGCAAGGCTTCGACCATGACGCGCCGCTACTGGCCGCAGATTATGTCACGACCGACCAGGGCACCGGCTTCGTCCACATCGCGCCTGCGCATGGCGAGGAGGATTTCGCGCTCAGCCGCCAACATGGGATCGAGGTACCGGAGGCGGTCCTGGATGACGGCACCTACGCCGAGTGGATGCCGCTGTTTGCGGGTCTCCACGTGTTCAAGGCCGCCGCCCCCGTCGCCGCAGCTTTGGAGGCTGCGGGCGGCCTGCTGGCGCGCGGCAAGTTGCTGCACTCCTACCCGCATTCCTGGCGCAGCAAAGCACCGGTGATCTACCGCGCCACCCCGCAATGGTTCATCCGCATGGACGGCCCGGAACACATTCGCGACCGTGCATTGGCCGAGATCGCCAAGACGCGGTTCATTCCGGAAGCCGGACGCACCCGCCTCGCCTCGATGGTCGCCAGCCGCCCCGATTGGTGCATCAGCCGGCAACGCGCCTGGGGCGTGCCAATCCCGGTCTTCGTCGATCGGCGCACGGGCGAGCCGCTGCGCGATCCGGCGGTACTCGCCCGCGTGGTCGAGGTGTTCGCCGCCGAAGGGGCCGACGCCTGGTATGCCTCCCCGCCCGCCCGCTTTCTCGGCAATCATGACCCGGCGCAATTCGAACAGGTCATGGACATCGTGGACGTGTGGTTCGAGAGCGGCAGCACGCACAGCTTCGCCCTGGAGACCCGCGGCTT
>JAYVOF010000128.1:0-4518 GCA_043758105.1 Rhodospirillales bacterium
CGATCTCGGCGAACAGCGCGTCGGCCAGTCGTTCCCGCGGGATCGTAGCCTGGTCCTTACCCAGTGAAACGAGAACTGCGCGGACAGCGCCCTGGGTCAAGCCAATCTCTTCGCTGAGCTTACGGATCGCGTCGTTCTGTGCCGCAATCTGCTGCCGATCGCCAGCGCGCTCCGCCGCAATCAACCGTTCAACCTCGACGGCGGTGTAGCCGCAATTCAGTGTATTCTCCCGGGCACTCCCGCCCCCGGTCGCGATGGCACAGTTTTGAGCGGTGTTGGACGTTTGTGCCGCCGCACCACACGAATATCCGCCCGCGGTCAGTATAGCCGCCAGCAGGATCATGATTGCGCGCATGTTCAATGCTTCGCCGTCGCCGGATTACCGCAATCTGCCGTCCCACTTGCCCTGAGCGTGGCACCATTGGCGTTGATCGTGACATGGCTGACATCGCCCTGTGTCGCAATGCTCGCGTTCTCCGCGCAGTTGGTGCCGCCCTTGCTGTCATGCGCGGGCCAAAGATACGTCACCAGCGCAAACCCCCCGGCGGCTACAGCGATGACGCCACCACCGATCCACGAAAGAATCTGCCGGTTCTTCGGCTTCGAGACGATCGACACCAGGGAGTCCATGCTGTCTCCTCATGCAAGCCGCGCGATCTAAAAAGAAACCGTCTCGGATTGCAAATGGTTTCGGTATCTGGAAAACCAAAGCTCGGCGATGAGAGGTAGCCTTGCGAGATTGTCGGCAGGTTGACCGGCTTAGGACGGAAGACTCACCTTCACATCTGTCCGTCTCTACAATAATCGGACCTGGTTCATCGAGACCAGTCCGGTAGAGGCCGTCATGCAGCGCCACCGACGTGACACGGTAGGGCTTTGCTTGCTGTATCCATCCGGTGACGGCCACCTTCCGTGCTCACGGGATGGTCTTTGATCTTACGGGCGTTCTTTCGAGCGCCGTCCGTGCTGCGCCGCATCGCCGACCACCCTGCATGGCGGCTCGACGACCTGCTGCCCTGGACCTGCACGAAGCAGGCTGCCAAATTGGCGGCATGAGCCCGACCGGAAAAACGCCCACCAATGACGCGTCCGCCGCCGACAGCTTCAACCAGATCTGCACGGTCCGGATCGAGCTGCGGGACACCGACCCGCTGATCTGGCGCGAGGTGGAGGTGCCGACCTCCATCACGCTCAAGGTGCTGCACGACATCGTCCAGATCACCATGGGCTGGCTCGACCAGCATCTGTGGGAGTTCACGATCGACAAGAAGAGCTACGGGCTGCCGATGGACGACAACTGGGGCGCCGCTCCCCCGACCGATGCGATCAAGGTCCGCCTGCGCGACGTGCTGAGGCCGCGCAAGACGGTGATCGACTACACCTACGACTTCGGCGACAGCTGGGAACATCGCATCACCGTCACCAAAATCCGCCCCGGCCTGCCCAGCGTCTCCTACCCCCACTACGTTGGCGGCGAATGGGACTGCCCGCCCGAGGACTGCGGCGGCATCCCCGGCTACTACAACACGCTCGATGCCCTCGCCGACCCCGAGCACCCCGACCACGCCGAGATCGCCGAATACCTGGAAGGCTGGAACCCCAAGGAGATCGACGAGTTCCCCCTCAGGATCGCCTTGGGCCGCATCGCCAATCGGCGCAACGCCCCGCGCACCAGGATTGCAAAGAAGACCACCTGACCCCGGCGCTCCAGCAGGTCCAAGGTCAGCCGCGGCCCTCACCCTATGGACACTGCTTGCTTGAAGTCTATGCAGACGGACCGTAAAAAGGTTTCAATACCACTTTTTATATCGTCATCGATTCCGCCCAATCAGCATACGACTCCAAATGGACCAGAAGCTTCCGCGCTTCGTCCATCGAGAGACGGCGGGGACTGTACTCGGCCGCATCCTTCTCGGCTAGAATCCGGGTGAGCTTATTGACCTGATCCTTGGGAAGGCGGCTCCCCAATGCATCCCGGAGCACGTTCACGGCGTTGGCGTGATCTTGTTGGTTGACCTGCCCCTTGTGCGTCGCGGTCACGGCGTCGGTGAACGCGATCGCTGCGTGAACCATCAGGGAGATGGCAGGGTTGCCGCCCAGGGCTTTGTTTCCTTCGACTTCCCTCCGTGCTGCATCGAGATAGTCGCGGGCGGTGGCCAATCGCCCCTGCCCATAAGCTGTATCTACGGTCTTCGTCGGACCCTTTCGCGTCACGCCGGTATCGCCGCCGCGGCTTGGAGGTCTCGCAACACCACCCTCGGAGGCGGTCCATAGACGGGTATTCCGTCGCGCAGGACGTCATGCCACCAGGGATCGTCATTCACAATCAACATCTCGATGTCCGTTAGCCTCAGGCCGACGACTGACGGGCTGAATTCTAGCCGTTTTGCTTCCGGCGACAGGGCATCCCGAAACGATTCTGTCAGGCGCGCGACCGATGCAGTGGTGACGATCGCAAGATCGAGGTCGCTTCTTGGGGCGTCTTCAGATCGGGCGACGCTTCCGTAAATCCAAACGGCTCGGACGCCCCTGATCTGGCGCGCGGCTTTCGATATTGAGGTGCGAATCAGTCCAAAACGGTCTTCCTCGGCCCTAAAAAGCATCTCGATGGCGCTGAGCAGCGGATACACCTTGCTCAATCGATAAAGCCGGGACTTCTGAAACCCGATCTGCTCCACAACGCCGGCCTCCTCAAGGGCAAAGAGCGCGTCCCGGACGCTGGACGCTGCAAGGCCAGTTTTCTCCGCTAGATGCGGTCGCGACATCTCCTGACCATGCAGGCACAGCTCACGCATGACACCGAGGTTGGCGTTGTTTCCCAGAATCCATGTCAATGGCTTCCTGACAAAGCTCTGCTGCTCGGTGCGCGGCACCGGGTTCTCCCTCGTTGAGCAGATCGAATATGCTCTTCCGCCCTACCTGTCACAAGAAGAAAGTTGGCTACCCAACGACACCGATGGATAGCACATTATATCGATGTCTAGCCCTCACGTGTCACAGGGCGTAAAAACTAGCCGCCTCGAACGTCAGCCAAGCCATGAGCGGCACCAGCATGACGGCCGCGCCGCGGGAGATCGTCCATAGGCGCTGGGACAGCACCAGTGTGCACGACCCCAGCAGCGCGGTGATCGCGAGGACGGTGCGTTGATCGTCGGCGACCTCCCCCACCAGCCACAAGGGATAGAGGCACGCCACGGCCCAGAGCGCATCGACCGCGTGGCGTTGCCACAGCGCGCGCACTCGATACCGGGCCAGGCCGAGCAGGGCGAAGGCCAGCGCCGCGCCGTAATTGAGTGGAAACCCGCTCACCCCGTCCGGCAGATCATCCGGCACCAGGTTGAACATGAAGCGGCCTAGATCGTCCACGAACGCGCCGGCGGCGAACAGGAGCATGGTGAAACCCAGGCTTTGTCCGAACGCGGTTTGCGACACGCGCCGCAACTCGGCCACCGCTACCACGATAAGGCCGAATGCCAGCACGAGCGCCGCCGGGTGGAGACCGTAGCCGATATCCGCCTCTGCCTTCAGCACCCGGAGCGCATTCACGTGGGTGCCGAAGCGATACCATGCGAACTCAAAGCCCAGGGCCAGCAACGCCGCGGCGAACGCCAAGCCCAGCAGCGGCGCCCAAGACCGGTCCCGCCCCGCCGGCAGCACCCGCCACAGCAGCAGCCAGGCTAGCACGCCGGAGGCGACCACCGCCTGCGACACGTCGGCCTTGGATTGGATGTAATAATGCAGCCCGCCCAGCACGGCCACGCCGAACACGATGCGGTGCAGCCGCTTCCATCGTGCCCCCAGCCGGCCGACCGCCCCGTCCGTCGAGGTGACGCCCAGCACGATCAGGCCGCTCAGCGCCACGGCACCTAAAACCAAATAAAAGCGGTGGATGATCTCGGAGCCGATCGTCAGCAGCCGCCAGCTCTGATCGGTGGCATAGAGCGTGATGTGGATCAGGCCATAGGCCAGCGCCGCCACGCCCACCATCCGCCGCAACACGACCACGCCGGGCATCCCCGCCACGGCTTTCCAGGGCGACACGACCAAGGACGCCAACAGCAGCCAGATCGTCCAATACCCGGTGCTGTGGATCGCCACCGTGACCGGCTTGGCACCCAGGCCCCACACGCTCCAGCGCAGCGCGAGCCACAGGCCGGGCAGCAACACGAAGATGAAAACCGTGGCCCGCAGGGGGTCGAGCCGCCCCTTCTTATCGGTCCAGGGGGCCAGCCGGGCCAGGGTGGATACCGGCGCGGTCCGGGTGCTCATGGCCGCCCGCCGCGGTGATACGAGGCGGGCACCACAAACAGCGCGTCATCCAGCGGGCCGTACGCGACGCGGTCCGCCTCCACCAGCACCGCGTCACCACGGCGCGCGCGCAGCATGACGCCGTCCGCCGTGAAGCAGGCCAGCGTGGGCTGCCCGGCGGTGTCACCGGTTTCCCACTCGGTGCACTCCAGCCCGGCGACGCGGTCCGTGCCGTGACGCACCGTGCCGGCACCAAGCGGTGCACCGAAT
>JAYVOF010000129.1:0-4503 GCA_043758105.1 Rhodospirillales bacterium
GTGCCCCAACATGATCGGGCCGCCGACATGCGGCACGATTCCGGTCACCATCGGACAGACATGCAGGTCGGTCATCCGGGCGGCGGGCTGACCCATCAGCCGCGCTCCGGCGGCAGGCGGCCGACCCCGCCGGCGCCGATCTCCCGCGCGCTGGCGAGGAAATGGCGCAGCCGGTCGTCCCGCCGCGCCGGGTCATCGCGAACGGAGGCGAGCGCCACGGCACCGGCCACGGCGGCGGCGGCGACATGGGCGGGCGGCGCGACCGGGGCCTGTCCCAAAGGCGCCAGGCTGTCGCCGCTCCAGAACGCGCCGACCGCGGCCCAGGCCTCGGGCGTGGCGAACCCGGCCGTTTGCGCGTGGCCGAACGCGGTGCGGCGATCGGTATCGGTCTGGGTGCGGACCCAAAGCTCGGCGGCCAGGATCGCGGCCGCGTCGGCCTCCGCAAGGGTGGCCGGTGCGGTATGGCGCGCGCACATGCAGGCCCACCAGACCGCCTCCCGCCGGGGGAGCGCGTGGGCGATAAGCCGGGTGGCCTCGGCCAGCAGCGCGGCACTTTCGAGCGCCGCCAGCGCCGCCGCGGTACCCGACAGGCCGGCGACGCACTGCGCGGCCGCCGGCGGCAACCCCGCCTTCGGCAGCAGGGCCGGCAGATCTTCGTTCAGCTTGGTCGCGTTCCCAAGCTTCGTGGCGTTCCCAAGCTTCGTTGAGTTCTCTGGCATCGCGCTAATTGATCATCGTGATGGCACCCTTGACGGTCAGCATGGCATCCCCGCCGACATCCGTCATGAGGCCTTTGATGGAGGTCTTCATCTGACCCTCGACCGTCACCACCATGCCGGCGATGGCGACGCCCTTTTGGTCGATGGTGATGCTGCTCTGGCCGACCTTCAGCGTGATGGAGGTCATCGCCTCCATCGTAATGGCGCCGGTGCTGGTTTGGATCGCCAGATCGCCGGCCTTCACCGTCAGCTTGTCACCGGCGGCGTTCACCGTGGTGGTGCGTCCGTTCTTGATGGTGTTGGTCTGGCTATCGCCGATTTCGGTCGTCTCTTTTTGCTTCACCGTATGGGTGCGGTCGTTCGTAACCAGGAGCGTCTGGTCGTGTTCCACCTCCACATCCATGTCCCGCTCGGCGTGGAAGAACACCCGCTCGGTGCCCTTCTTGTCGTCGAAACTCAGCTCGGAAAACGTATCGGTGCCGCCGTTCTTGCTGGAACGGGTGCGCAGGCCGCTCTTGGTCTGCTCGGCCGGGATCGGGAAGACCGGCTTCATCTCGCCATTATACAGGCCGCCCAGCACGACCGGGCGGTCCGGGTCGCCGTCCATGAACCCGACCGCGACCTCGGTCCCGACCCGCGGCAGGTGCTGCCAGCCCCAGGTGTTGCCGGCCCAGGGCTGCATCACGCGCGCCCACACCGCCTTGTCCGCGCTCGTCTCCGCCCGGTGGTCGAAGAACAGCTGCACCTTCACCCGTCCGAGCGAGTCGGAATGGATCTCCGTCCCGTCCGGGCCGAGCACGATGCCGGCATAGACGCCGGCCATGGCCGGGCGGGGCGTCGCCATCGGCTGGCGCCAGGCGGTCGTAACCGGGAACGCGGTCAGTTGATTGCGGTACTCGGCGGTGTCCGCGCCGGTGATCCAGCTCTCGTCCCGCCCGTAATGGCTGATGCGGCGGATCACGTATTCGACCCCGGCGGCCCCGCTGAATGGATCCTTCGCCAGCAGGAAGCGGCTGCCGGCGGTAAACAGATTATTCTCGCCGCCGCTCTCCCGCAGGAGGGACCCGGCCTCCGCCGCCTCCATCATGATGCGGGCCCGGGCCGTCACGTCGCCGGACGCCAGATGCAGCGCCGGCCACTGGAACACGTCGCGCAGCCCGGTGCCACCGGCCCCCAGCGTCGTCGCCTGCTGCCCCGTGGGCTTGGTTCCGGGCTGCGCCGGGTCGTAATCCAGCAGGCGGACCTTGCCATGCGCCGTGCCCTGCGCCCGCCGCCACTCCGTCAGCACGTCCGGGCCGCCGCCCTCATGCAGGACGTGGAGCGAGGGTTTGGGGCTGGCGGGAAAGCCCTGGTTCTGGTCGGTCACCACCAACGTGTGGTTGGCGGAATTGTGCAGGAAGTGGAAATGATAGCCCTCCCCCTCCAACAGCCGGGTGATGAACGACAGGTCGGTCTCGTTATATTGCGTGAGGTATTCGCGCACCGTCTTGTCGCCGAACAGCTTGACCGTTAGCGCCTGCCCGACCTCGCCACACAGGTCGGTGAGGATGTCCACCACCTTGCGGCCCTGGAAGATGCGGCAATCACTGGTTTGGCCGAGGAACCACAGGCGGGGCACGATCTCCGCGGTATAGGACCACGATCCGCGCGACGGCTCACCGGATGCGGCGAAGCTGCGGATCAGGCCGTGGAACCAGCGGTCGCCGGCGTGCTGATGATGCACCGTGAGGCAGGCGGGCTTGTATAACAGGGTGTCCGGGTCGATCGACCGCTCGGTCGAAACCATTTCGACCCGAAGGCTGAACGGCTGGCTGATGGCCTCCTCGGCCTGGAACGCGACCGGGCGGAGCGTGCCGGCGGGCAACGCCGTGGTCAGGGACAGGAGCTTGACCCCTTCCGCGCCGCCCCCTGCTGATCCTGACATGGTCGTCTCCCGCGGCGCCGAGCATTTCCGCCACTGCCGTAACAATACTCATAGGGCGAGGTCCGCGTCCATGATGTGACAAATGATACAGGACGCATCAGGCGGTGGGCGGGGGCCCGAGTCCGGCCGGATCGCGTGCAGCCGGGCACTCGTTCTGGGATAGGGTTCGGCCGTATCCTACTCCACGCCGCGTATCTCCAGCCTGGATTGGCTCACGAAATCCTTCAACGCCTCCCCGCTGCGGCGGAACAGCGCGCGGTCAAGGACGAAGTGCCGGGTGGCGGTCGTTTTCTCACAGTGTTCCTTGATGGAGACACCCCCGACCGGCTGCTCGTTCGCCGCCAAATCCTGGTTGACGCAGATCCAGCCATCATCGCCGTAGCGGGCCTTGGCCTGTTCGCCAAACAGAAACGCTTTCTTGCGCAAATACAGGCGGGTGTTGGGATCGGTCTCGATCACCAGCCCCCTCACCCGGTCATTGTCGCCGATCAGGAGTGTCAACCGCACGGGATGGCCGCCGACCTTGGTGCCCTCATAGACGCCATTGACCTTCGCCAGGGGATTGGCCGCCTCGTCGTATTGAAAACGGACGGCGTACACGCCCGATGCCTGGAGCGGGCACTGCCGGTACTCCTGCCAGCGATGTAGCGCCTGGCCGGGGCCGTCGGCGCAAGACAAGCCAAGATATCCCGACTGCGGCAGCTCGCCAACCGCCATGCCCACCCGGAACTCGCGCAAATCGTTCTCATCGGCGCGTGCCGGCGCGACGACCGAAAGGGCTGCGATGGCGGCGCAGGCGAAGGCCGAAATGGCTCGGATAAAATGCACTCTCAGCCGCCCCGCTTTTCTTCCGGCGCGCGCCCTGACGCAGGCTCGACCGTTTTGTAAACGTTGCAAACGCGCGCTGCGTCGCCGAAGAAAGCCGCGCAGTCAGCGTAGCTCGGCTCGCCTTTCCCCTTGATGTCGGCGAGGACGTAATCGGTCACGGCCGCGACCTCGGCGGGGCGCAGGAAGATGCCGGCCTCCACGGGCATGTCTTTGCCCAGTTCCTGCCTGCCAACGCCGTAGCACGGGTGTTCGTCCCCCTCGTAGACGCCGCGGCGGAAGTACGGCATCCCCGTGCCGGGCCGGCCACACGTCACGGTTTCGACGATCTGCTCCCGATCGAGCTGGGTGGCGCGGAGCGAGAGCGCGTCGCCGCCATAGCCGCCGCCGCCGCCGCCATGCCATTTATGACAGCCGACACAATTCGCCTGCTGAAACACGCGCTTTCCTAGCGCGGCCTGCCCCGGCGGCGGGGTCTCCTGGGCACGGACCAGCGCCGGGGCAAAGGCGGCGCCGATCGCGGCAGCTCCCATGGCAAAAATGACGAGCGTCAGGCGCATGCTGGTCTTAGCTTCCCCTGCACCAGGCCCGCGTGATGGCGGGACCTGGTGCATACGCGGTTGGATCAGAGTGCGAAGACGTAGAGCATCGAGCCGGTCTGGATCTTCTTCAGCTCAGGCGTGGATTCGATGAACCACTTGTCCCACGCGCCACCGAGGCCGACGAGGATGGCCACATATTGCTTGCCGTCCACGGTGAAGGTGACGGGGGGTGCGTTCACGCCACCGCCGGTGTTGAACTCCCACAGCTTGTCCAAGGTGCGCGCGTCATAGGCCATCACCTCTCCCGATGGCTGGCTGGCGAACACGAGGTCGGGCGTCGCGAGCAACCCACCGAGCTGCGGGAACGGCGTCTCGGCCTTGCCAGCCACTTTGCCCGTGGTGACGTCGATCGCGGTGACGCTACCGGTGATCCGCTGATACTGGCTCGGGCCGCCGCCGGTGTAGAATTCACGCGGCTTGAACCCGTCGGGCT
>JAYVOF010000130.1:0-12686 GCA_043758105.1 Rhodospirillales bacterium
GAAACTTCCGAGGCAGACGACACCATTACGCTTAACAGTCTGCGGCGAATAGCAGAGGCGTTGGGTTGTGAGTTGACCTCGCCGCGCGGCCGATACAGCGCGTTCGGCATCGCCTCACCGGGCGCCACCGCCGGACCGTCCGGACCCCGATAAACCAGATCCTGGTCCTCACTGATCGCCGGGCCGGACGGGCCGCTGATGGTGTGGTGGACGGTGACGAACACCAGCCGCCCGCTGCGGCCGATTTTTTCGTCGATGGAGGTAACAGTGCTCATACGCGTCACCGCGTCTCCGGCCCGTAGCGGACAGAGGAAACGGACCCTCCCGCCCGCCCACATCCGCCGGCCCAGCTCCGGCAGTGCCGGCAGGAACCCGCCCCGGCGGGGGTGCCCGTCCGGGCCCAGCCCCTCCGGCGGCAGCCATTCCTGGAACAGTGTCCAGTGCCACAGCGGCGGCAAAATCTCCGGCACCTTCACGCCCAGCGTCGCCGCCATGGCCGCCAGCATCGGACGGCCGATTACGTCATGCCGGGTTTCGGTCTCGCTCAATTCGCCGCAGCCCGCCGGCGCGGGGAGGCGGATAGCAGCCGGAGGTCGATCGCGTCGCCCATCGCCAGATACCCGGCACGGTTCGGATGCAGCCCCTCGCCCGGGCCGCCGATGGTGCTGCCGGGAATGAATTCGGGCCGCATCGCCAGCGTCTGCGGGTCCATGGTGGCGCGGTCGAAATCGATCACCGCATCGAACAGGCCGTCATTCTTCCGGATCGTCGCATTCATCGTGCGGCGGTTCTGCTCTACCTGCGGCGGGCTGTGCGCTTCGCTCGTCGTGTTGACGATGCTCGTCAGCGTCGCCCCCAGCACCATCACCCCATGCAGTTTGTCCCGCATGCGCTTCACACCCTCACTCATGCCGCGCCCGACCGCGTCGGGCGTGGCGTTGCCAGCGGTGCCGAAATCGTTGATGCCTTCGAGCCATATCACGTGGGTGACGCCCGACAGGCTCAACACGTCCCGGTCCAGCCGGGACAGCGCGGAGGGACCACCCGGAAACGGCTTGTCCGGGCCATACTCGGGCGGACCCACCACCTGGTTTCCGCCGATCCCGGCATTGACCACCGCCACATGCTCTCCCTGATGTGCCACTTGCAGCCGGCGCATCAGTATGTCAGGCCAGCGGTCGTCGCCGTTCAGCGTGCTGCTGGTGCCGTCGGTGATGCTGTCGCCAAAGCAGACCACGACTCGGGTATCCGCCGGCGCCATGACATCGAGCGCGTCCAGGAAATACCAGCTGGTGGTGCTGTTAGGATAGGCGGCTTCGTGCTCCAGCTCCCCCAACGACCCGGCACCCGGCGCCGTCACGTAGCTCGTCTGCAGGCCCTTCGCATGCCACGTCATCGGCCCGCTCTCACCCACGACATGGAAACTCGCGGCCAGTTTGCGCCCGAGCCACACCGGTGCGGCCGGGTCGGCGATCCAGGGGAGCGTCACCGGGTCCGACCAGATTTGCGCGCCCGGCGCCATGGTCGTGCTCTTCTTACCGGCGAAGGTTACCGGACGGTTGCTGCCGGGCATGAGGGTGGCGCCGCTGGATTGCAGGCCGAGATACGCGCCATCCAGCGTCACCGGCTTGGTGCCGAACGCGTTGCTGAAGCGAAGCCGCATGCGCGTGGCCCAGAGCGATGGTTTAAACACCAGCCGGAACGTCTGGTCCTTGGCCTGTGGCTCGGGGAACGCGAAGCGCAGCACGGGTTGCGCGGTGGCGTTGCCGATCGGGTAGGGACCTTGGACGGAGGCGGCCCAGGAGGTGACCCATTTCGGCTGCGCCTCTGCCCCCTGCAGTGATGCCAACAGCAGCGCCGCTATGCCCAATGAATGGCGCATCAGTGAATGACGCCTCTGTGAATGGCGCATCAGTGAATGGCGCATCGTATCCTCCCCGGTTTTGACGGAGATTTCGCACTAAGGCCACGGCGCGGCAAGCGGGGCAACGCATGAGCATGCGACAAAGGCTTGACACTCGTTCGGGTCACTGTAACGTCTTGCTGACAGATAATTGTGTCAGGAGGTATTGACAGACGCGGCTGAGGCGACCCGAGGACCTAGACCGCAGCCACGCCTGATAAGGCGCGGATCGAACCCACGCATTCATCAAGGAGGAAAGTCATGTCTATGAGTCAAACAGGTAACCCGGGTCTCGATGACCCGACCCGGGTCTGGCCGACCGGTCTCACGATCGTCGAATCCGAAGAACTGCACCGTCACGTCATCGATGGCGCACGAGTGTTCTTCGTGATCTCGCTGTTCGCGCATTTTCTGGCCTATATCTACTCACCCTGGCTGCATTAAAGGGAGATTGAACCATGAATCAGGGTAGAATTTGGTGTGTGGTTAACCCCACCATCGGCCTCCCGCTCCTGCTCGGCAGCGTCGCGCTGACGTCGTTGGCGGTGCATACGGCGGTGATGACCCACACGACGTGGATGGGAAGTTACTGGATGGGCGCCGCCCGGACCCGCGTGACGGACGCAACGCCGCCGGTGACGGTGGCCCCGCTCGCCGCCGCGGGCTTCTCCATCACGGTGACCCCGGTCGCCGCCGTGGACGCCGCGACCCCGGCCACGTTTACGATCAACGTCACGCCATCGGCGGTTTCGCCGCCACCGGCCTCCATACGCTCGGCGAGTGTGGAGTAGGCCTTTGCTCTCTAGCCTCCGTCCCCGGCCGGTGTCTTCGGAAACCGGCCGGTGGTCGGGCCGGTGGTAGGGCCAGTGATAGGGCAAGTGGTAGGTTTTCGGGGCATGCCATGAACCGGGTAAGCCAGAAGGTCATGAGCACGTGGATCGGCTTGGGTCCGCGGTTCCTGCCGTTTGCCGACGCCGCCAGCCCTGACCTGCCCCTCTCGCGGCTCTTGCGGCTGTCGCTGTTTCAGGTCTCGGTCGGGATGGCGCTCGTCTTGCTCGTGGGCACGCTGAACCGGGTCATGATCGTGGAGCTCGGGGTGCCAGCGTCGGTCGTCGGCGTCATGATCTCGCTGCCGCTGATCTGCGCGCCATTTCGCGCACTGATCGGATTCCGCTCCGATCAGCACCGCTCGGCCCTTGGCTGGAAGCGGGCACCGTTCATCTTCCGCGGCACGATGCTGCAATTCGGCGGGCTGGCGATCATGCCGTTCGCCATCCTCGTGCTGTCGGGTGCCGGCAATGCCGCTGAGTCGCCGGCCTGGATCGGCACCCTGGGCGCGGGCGGCGCGTTCCTGCTGGTGGGCGCCGGGCTGCATATGACGCAGACGGTGGGCCTCGCCCTCGCGACCGATCTGGCGCCGTCCGGGTCGCAGCCGCAGGTCGTGGGCCTCATGTATGTCATGCTGCTGGTCTCGATGATGGCGAGCGCGCTGCTGTTCGGCGCGTTCCTGGCCGATTTCACCCCGGGACGGCTGATCCAGGTCATCCAGGCGGCGGCCGTGATCACCCTTATGCTCAACCTCACGGCGGTCTGGAAACAGGAGAGCCGCAACCGGTTTCAGGCGAAACAGCCGCGCAATGCACCCGACTTCATGGCCGCTTGGGCCCGGTTTACCCAGGGTGCGCATGCCCTCCGCCGTCTCTGGGCGGTGGGCCTGGGGACCATGGCGTTCAGTATGGAGGACGTGTTGCTGGAACCCTATGGCGGGCAGATCCTGCATCTGTCGGTCGGTGACACGACGAAGCTCACGGCGACACTCGCGGTCGGCGGGCTGCTGGGCTTTGGCCTCGCATCCCGGGTGCTGAGCCGGGGCACCGACCCGTTTCGGCTGGCGTGCTACGGGGCCCTAGTGGGCATTCCGGCCTTTGCACTCGTGATCGCGGCCGCCCCCGCCGCCTCACCGCCGCTGTTCGCGTGCGGCACCTTATTGATCGGCTTCGGCGCCGGGCTGTTCGGCCATGGCACCCTCACGGCCACGATGCGGCTGGCGTCGGCGCAGCAGGCCGGCTTGGCGCTGGGGGCGTGGGGCGCGGTGCAGGCGTCCGCCGCGGGCGTCGCCATTGCCCTGGGGGGTCTGCTGCGGGACGCGGCCGACCGGCTGCTGCCGCCGGCCCCGCTGGGTGCCGCCACCGGATATGAATTCGTCTATGCCATCGAGATCGCCCTGCTGCTGGTGACGGTCGTCACCATGCTGCCGTTGGTTCGCCGCATCGCCGTTCACGCCTGATCTGGAGAGCACCCATGCCCATCACCCGCATCTTCAACACTGCCGACGACGCCGCCTCCGCCGTGGCCGAGCTGCGTCAGTTCGGCTATGGCACCGTCGGCGTGAGCGTCGCGCCCGGCGCGTCCGGCACGGTGGTGACGGCCGATGCGCCGTTCGGGACTGCCGGCCGCGTCACGCAAATCCTGCAGCGGCCGCGACCCGGCGATACCGGCGTGGTAAACGCGGTCGATTCCGGCGCGGTTCACACCTCCACCGAACACGCGCGGCTGGCGAAGGCCGCGCCGCTGTCCAGCGCGCTCGACTGGCCGCTGCTGTCCCGCAACCCGGCCCCGCTATCGTCCCTGTTCGGCCTGCCAATCCTCAGCCGGCGGCAGCGGTCGAAGACCACGCTGCTTTCGAACCGCGCCGCGCCGCTGTCGGCCCTGACGCAGCTGCCGACACTATCCCGCAACGCGGCCCCGCTGTCATCGTTGTTGGGCGTCAAGGTGTTGAGCCAAAACCCGGCACCGCTATCCAGCCTCGTGAATGCCCCGGTGCTGTCCAAGAACCAGCGCTGACCCGCCCCACGCCGCCATACGGATGTTAGACCGGATGCCCGGCATCCATCCGGGCCAAAAACGCCGCCGCTTGTCCCCGGATCGCCGTCACGCGCGCCGGGTCCATGCGATCGAACGTCCGCACCGGCATCGCCATCCGGTTGTTTTGCGCGAATCGGTCGCGGTGCCGGGCGATGAAGTCCCAATAGAGGGCGTTGAACGGACACGCGCCCTGCCCCACCGCCTCCTTCACGTCATACGCGCAGCCTTTGCAGTAATCGCTCATGCGGTTGATGTAGGCGCCGGACGAGGCATAGGGCTTGGAGCCCATGATCCCACCATCCGCGTGCAGCGCCATGCCACGGACGTTGGGCAGTTCTACCCATTCATAGGCGTCCGCATACACCACCAGATACCACTCATCGACTTCGTCCGGATCGAGCCCGGCCAATAATGCAAAATTACCGGTCACCATCAAACGCTGGATATGGTGGGCATAGGCGTGCCGCTTCGTGTCGGTGACGGCGTGGTGCAGGCAGTTCATGGCCGTGTCGCCGGACCAATAGAACGCTGGCAGCGTACGGTGCGCGTCCAAGCCGTTCAGCCGGCCATAGTCGGGCATGCCGAGCCAATACACGCCGCGGACGAACTCGCGCCAGCCGATGATTTGGCGGATGAAGCCCTCCGCGGCATTGAGCGGCACGCGCCCGGCCCGCCACGCCGCCTCCGCCGCCTCGCACGCCTCCAACGGCGACAGCAGGCCAGTGTTCATCGAGGTGGAAATCAGCGCGTGATACAGCGTGCTCTCCCCCATCTTCATCGTGTCCTGCCAATCGCCGAATAGCGGCAGGCGGTGCTGGATGAAGTCGTCGAGGGCGGCCCGGGCGTCCTGGTGCGTGACCGGCAGCGCGAAGCCGTCCACGGCGCCGAAATGCGTGAAAAAGCGCTCGGCGACCAGCGCCATCACCTCCTGCGTGATCGCATCCGGCGGAAATTGCGGGGTCGGCGGGCCACGCAGGTCCTTGGGCGGCGGCTTGCGGTTCTCGGCGTCGTAATTCCAGCGGCCCCCGGCAGGTTTGCCGTCCTCCATCAACAACGCATACTTGCGGCGCATGTCGCGATAGAAGAATTCCATGCGAAAGCTGCCGCCGCGCGGGTCCTTGTCGCGGGCCCAGGCGCGGAAATCCTGGATGCGGCACAGGAACCGCCTGTCATCCCGGATATCGGTCTCGACGCCGGACAACTCCTGCCAATGGCGCATGTCCTCACTGAGGCGATATTCGCCGGGCTCGGTCGCGACCACGCGGGCGGGGTGGTGCCGCTCGACCGCCCGCAGCATCTCGCCCCGCAGCGTGCCGGTATTTTCCGGGTCATCGAGGCGGATGTAATCGACCTTGACCCCCCGCGCCCGCAACGCCCGGGCAAAATGGCGCATGGCGGACAGAACCAGCACGATCTTCTTCGGATGGTGCGGCACATAGGTGCACTCCCCCATCACCTCGGACATCAGCACCACATCGCCGGGCACCAGATCCTCCAGCGCCGACAGCCCGGCGCTGCACTGATCGCCCAGCACGATCCGGAGCGTGCTCACCCCTTGGTGCGGAGCGATGAGCGTCCGCCATCCACGTTGAACACCTGCCCGGTGATCCACCCGGCATCGGCCGATAGCAGGAACGCCGCCAGCGCCCCCGCATCGTCTCCCTCCCCCAGCCGCGGGATGGGGTGCTGCGCCGCGATCGCCTTGGCCATCGCCTCGTTATCCGTCATGGACGCCGCGATGCCGGATCGGGTCAGGCTGGGGGCGATGCAGTTCACCCGCACATGCGGCGCCAACTCCGCCGCCAGCGCCACCGTCAGCCCCTCCACCGCGCCCTTCGCCGCCGAGATCACCGCGTGATTGGCGAAGCCGGAGCGGACCGCCACCGTGCTGAACAACACCACGCCGGATCCCGGACACGCGCGCAACCCATCCGCCGCGGCCGCCACGGCCAGCGCCGCCGACACCGCATTCAACCGGAAGGCCTCGATGAAATCCGCCGCAGTCGCCCGGCGCAGCGGCTTCATCACGATGGAGCCCACGCAGAACGCGAGCCCCCCCAGTATCGCCCCACCCGCCTGGATCGCCGCCGCCAGCGCCGCCTCGTCCAACACATCGGCCACGGCGAACGTGGCACCCAGTTCCGCCGCCAGCGCGCCGAGCCGGGCCGCGTCCCGGCCCACCAGATGCACCGCATCGCCCCGCGCCGCCACCCGCCGGGCGATCGCGCTGCCGATCGCGCCCGTTGCGCCCACCACCACGACCGGTGCTGCCATCCCCACTCTCCTCATCACTTCCCAAGTGTGGCGCGGATGCGGAAGCGCACAAGATCGGCGCGTGAGGTTGCTCCCGCCGCCCGGCGGGGGCAGTCTCATCGCCATGCGTCAACTTCTCATGCTTCGCCATGCCAAATCCTCCTGGGATGACCCGGCGCTTTCGGATCACTCCCGCCCGCTCAACCGCCGGGGGCGGCTGGCGGCGCAGTCCATGCGGCTGGCGATGGAGGGCCTGGGCTTGGCACCCGACCTCATCCTGGTGTCCACCTCCCGCCGCACGCTGCAGACCATGCAGGAGCTGGAGCCCTGGGCGGACACTCCGCTGGTCGAGCCGCTGGACTCGCTCTACCTCACCAACGCCGAGGGCATTCTGACGGTGCTGCGCACGACGCCCGAAACCGTGCGCAGCGTGTTGCTGATCGGCCATAACCCGGGCCTGCATGAGGCTGCCGTCCGGCTGGCGGGGGCGGACACCGCGGATACGACGGACCTGGCCCGGCTGCGCGCCAGCTACCCGTCCGGTGCGCTGGCGGAATTCAGCCTGGCCGGGCCGTGGGGCACGCTGAGCGACGGCGGCGGCCGGCTGGTGCGGTTCCTCTGTCCGCGCGACCTGCCAAATGTCCCCGTCTGAACGATCGGGATCCGACATACCGGAATCCGACATACCGGAATCCGAAATACTGAAATCTGAGACGCCCGACAGGCGAGATCAACTGTCGATCGAGCTGTGTGTAGCGCCCGAGAACATTAAGGCGCTGCTGCGTTTTCCGGGACTGAAGCGGGCCGGACGGACGGTTTCGGTCCAGACGCTCTGGTATGACACGCCGGGCGGCGACCTCGCACAATCGAACCGGTTGGTGGCCGAAACCGCGGGACGGTGGCGGCTCGAACAGCTCGGCCCGCATCGTGAGCGGGCCTGGCCGCCGCTATCGCCGGCACCGGTATGGGCCGAGGGCACGAGTCTTCAGGCCCTGGCGCTGCACGGGACGGCGCCTCTGGCTCCCGTGGCCGCCCTGTCTGGACGGCGGAGCCGGTTCCACCTCGCTTACGATCCGGCGAACGATTCCGCGGCGGTGGCCGTCACGCTGCTGGAGGGGGAGCTGCGCGGGGTCGCGGCGTCCCTCGGAATCTGCCGGATCCATTTGCACGGGCCGGCGGAGGCGCTGGGCCGGGTTTCGGCGGCGCTGGCGCGGCAGCGATTGGTGAGCGTGCCGCATGCGGGGCTGGCGGCCGAGGCGATGGCGGTTGCACGCGGGCAGGCCGTCGCAGCCCGGCATGTGGGCGCGCCGGAGATTTCGCCGGGTCTGACATTGTCGGACACGATCGCGCTGATCATGGGTCAGTTATTGGACGTCATCCTGCATTGGTCGGGGCCGGCCGGGGCGGGTGAGACCGAAGTGCCGGTGCATCAAATGCGGGTAGCGACACGGCGGCTCCGCTCCGCGCTGTCGATCTTCAAGCCGGTGACGCCGTGCGCGGAAATCCTGCCGCTGAGCCCGGCACTGAAGGAGCTGGCCGCCCGGTTAGGGGCGGCGCGGGATTGGGACGTGTTCCTGGCTGGCACCGGTGCCAGCATGCAGGCGGCCTTTCCGCCCGACCGCCGGATCAAGGCGCTACTGGCCGCGGCCGGCCGGAAACGCGAAGCGGCGTATGGCGAGTTGCGAGAGTATGTGACCAGCCCGGATTTCCGGGTGCTGCAGGTGGCGCTCGGCTGTGCCGCGTCGCTGCGTCCGTGGGAGCACATCGGAGTGGAGGAGGTGCGACAGGTTTTGCACCAGGACGCCGCCCCGTTTGCCGTGGGCGTGCTCACCCGGCGGTGGCGCCAAGTTCGGCGGGCGGGACGCGGGATGTCTGCGCTGTCGGTGCCCGCGCTGCATGAGTTGCGCAAGGACTGCAAGCGGCTGCGCTACGCGGCCGAGTTCTTCGAACCGTTGTATCCGCACAAGACGGCCCGCCGGTTTATCAAGCATCTGGCGGCCCTACAGGAGGAGCTGGGCATGCTCAACGATGCCGCGGCCGCTTCCGGCCTGATGGCGCATTTGGGCCGTGCGGAGCGGAGCTATGCCGCGGGCCTGGTGCAGGGGTTCGTCGCGGCCGGCGCGTCGCACAGCCGGTCGGCGATTGCCGGCCGCTGGAAGTCGTTCCGCCAGCAGACCCCATTTTGGCTGCCATAACGTTTTCGTGAACGCGGGCGCGGTTCGCTGTTGCTTGACACGCGCCAATTCGCTAGGTCTTGCCGCCATGAGAGAGCCGCGACGTATCTTCCGATCAAGCTCTACGGTGCCTCGCGCGTTTGCCCGAACCGTTTTTTGGGGTGGGCTCGCCATCGTGACCGCCGCGATTTTGACCAGCGTGCCGGTTGACCTGGCGGGGCACACGGGGACCGGGCTGGCGGGCATAAAGGCGGCGCCGGAAACATTGATCGCAGCACCCGGCGCGGTGTCGGTCATCGACGGCGATACGCTGCGCCTCGCCGGTCTTGTGGTTCGGTTACGCGGTGTGCAGGCCCCGCGCCGGCAGGATCGCTGCCAGGCCGGGGATTGTGGGACGGAGGCGACGCTCGCGCTGGCGGCGATCGTGCGGGACCGGCAAGTGCAGTGCGTGACGCAAAGCCGGGATGATCAAGGGCGTCCCGTGGTGGATTGCGACGCGAACGGCATGGATGTGGCGCTGGCGATGTCCACCCATGTGTGGACCTCCGACTGGGTTCCGGCGGCGCGGTGACGGTCCGGCTAAAAATTGCTGCAATTGCGAAGGTTGCGCACTGAGCCCGCTCGCCCTTACTTTGACAGCAAGCGTGGCCGGGTGACCGGACATCGCGTCATTCCTGTGGTGGTTGCGTGAGTGCATCACGTGACCTCCCAGCCAATTGGGGTATCTGCGCATGAGCGGCACTAAAAACGGGTCTGTCACCATGACCCTCAGCGGATCGAACGAATCGCTGACGATGCCGCTGCGTGATGGAACGATCGGCCCGTCTGTCGCCGATATCAGCAAGCTGTATGCGACGCTGGGCATTTTCACCTATGACCCTGGATTTGGCGCGACGGCGTCGTGCGATAGTAAGATCACCTATATCGACGGCGACGCAGGCATCCTGCTGCATCGCGGCTATCCGATCGATCAGCTGGCGGAAAATTCGACGTTTCTCGAGGTCGCCTATTTGCTGCTGAACGGCGAGTTGCCCACAGCCGCCGAACGGACCACCTTCGAGCATGGGGTGATGCGGCACACGATGCTGCATGAGCAGCTGCGCCGGTTCTACGACGGCTTCCGCCGCGACGCGCATCCGATGGCGGTGCTGTGCGGCGTCGTAGGCGCGCTCAGTGCGTTCTATCATGACAGCCTGGACATCACGAATGACGAGCATCGCCGGATCAGTGCGTTCCGCCTGATCGCGAAGCTGCCGACGATCGCAGCCTGGGCGTATAAATACACCATCGGCCAGCCGTTCATGTATCCGCGCAATGACCTCGGGTATGCCGAAAATTTCTTGTATATGATCAACGCGGTGCCGGCCGAGGAATATAAGATCAATCCGGTGCTGGCCCGGGCGATGGACCGGATCTTCATCCTGCATGCCGACCATGAGCAGAATGCCAGCACCAGCGTGGTCCGCCTCGCGGGTTCGACCGGGGCCAACCCGTTCGCCTGCATCGCGGCGGGGATCGCCGGGTTGTGGGGCCCGGCGCATGGCGGTGCCAATGAGGCGGTGTTGAAGATGTTGGCCGAAATCGGCCACAAGGACAACATTCCGGCCTTTATCGAGAAGGTAAAGGATAAGAACAGCGGCGTCCGGCTGATGGGCTTCGGCCATCGAGTTTACAAAAATTACGACCCGCGCGCCAAGATCATGGAGCAGACCTGCCATGAAGTGCTGAATGAACTCGGCATCAAGGACGATCCGTTACTGGATATGGCGGTCGAGCTTGAGCGCATTGCGCTGCATGACGAGTACTTTATTAGCAAGAAGCTCTATCCGAACGTCGATTTCTATTCGGGCATTATCCTAAAGGCTATGGGCTTCCCGACCAGCATGTTCACCGTGCTTTTCGCCGTCGCCCGCACGGTCGGCTGGATCAGCCAGTGGAAGGAGATGATCGAAGACCCGTCCCAGCGCATCGGCCGTCCGCGGCAGATCTACACCGGCGCGCCGCAACGCGATTTCGTGGCACTCGATAAGCGGTAGTACGGGCAGCGGTACACTGTAACTCGTCATTGCGAGAGCCGCTTGGCGGCGAAGCAATCCAGGGGCCACGAGCGCTCTTGAAGCCCCTGGATTGCTTCGCCAAGCGGCTCGCAATGACGGTTAAGGACGCAAATCCACCCCCGCCTCACCTTAAATCTCGGCCGTGGGCCGTTCGAACCGGGCCCGGTCCGCCGGTAGCATCCGCACCCGGATCCGCACACCATCCTCGGCGTCCTTCCGGTCCAGCACCTCGCCATGCTGATACAGCCACGCGAGCCGTGCGCCGTCCGACGGGGGCAGCAGATATTCGACCTGCTCCATCCCCGCCGAAATCCGCAGATCGATCGCGGCCAACAGCGCGGGCAGGCCGTCCCCCGTGAGCGCCGACACCGCCACCGCGTCATCGCGCAATGGCACGTGGTCTAAACCGCCCAGCAAATCCGCCTTGTTCAGCACCTCGATCGTGCGCGACCGCCAATCGGCGTCGAGGGCACCGTCCTTCACCATGCCATCCAACACGGCCACCACATCCGCCCGTTGCGCCACCGTGTCCGGATGCGCCACGTCGCGGACATGCAGGATCACGTCCGCCTCCGACACCTCTTCCAGCGTGGCGCGGAACGCCTCCACCAATTCGGTCGGCAGCTGGCTAATGAACCCCACCGTGTCCGACAGGATGACCCGGCGGCTCGAGGGCAGCCGGAGGCCGCGCATGGTCGGGTCCAGCGTCGCAAACAGCTGATCCTGCGCGTGCACGTCCGCCCCGGTCAGCGCGTTGAACAGGGTCGATTTTCCGGCGTTCGTATAGCCCACCAGCGCCACCACCGGATGCGGCACCCGGGCCCGCGCGGTACGATGCAGGCCGCGGGTGCGGCGAACCTGCTCCAAATCCTTTTTCACGCGCACGATCCGGTCGCCGATCAGCCGCCGGTCCGCCTCGATCTGCGTCTCGCCGGGGCCACCGAGGAAGCCGAATCCGCCGCGCTGCCGCTCCAGATGGGTCCAGGAGCGGACAAGCCGGCTGCGCTGGTATTCGAGGTGGGCGAGCTCCACCTGCATCGCCCCCTCCTTGGTCCGCGCGCGTTCGCCGAAGATATCGAGGATGAGGCCGGTGCGGTCGATGACCTTACAACCCCAGACGCGCTCTAGGTTGCGCTGCTGCACCGGGCTCAACTGCGCGTCCACGACGGCGACGGTCACGGCCTCCGCCGTCAGCGCCTCCCCGACCGTCGCCACCTGCCCCTCCCCCATGAGCGTGGCCGAGCGCCGGGTCCGGAGCGGCAGGATGGCGGTATGCACCACAACAAGGCCGATGGAGGCGGCGAGTCCGATCGCCTCCGCCACCTGCGCCTCGGCTGCGCGGGAGGCGTCGCCATGCCGGGGTTTCTCCCATGGTAGGATGATCGCGGCGCGGGTGGGCGGCGCGCGGGCGTCCGAAACCTCGGTCAGGAGCCG
>JAYVOF010000131.1:0-12632 GCA_043758105.1 Rhodospirillales bacterium
CCGGGTCGAAGCCGCACGCGCCGGCGACGCGGGCCGCGGCTTTGCCGTCGTCGCGCAGGAAGTGCGCGCGCTCTCGTTCCCGTCGGTCGAAGCCGCCAAAGAGGTTCGCCGGCTCATCTCCGTCTCGGCCGACCAGGTGGAAGCCGGGGCGCAGCTCGTGAAGCAGACCGCTATCGTGTTGCAATCTGTCGTGGCGCATTTCGGCCAGATCGGCGGATTGGTCGGCAGCATCGCCAACTCGGCGCGCGAACAGGCGGTGAGTATCGAGCAGATCAACGTCTCGATGCATCAGATGGACGTGGTCACTCAGCAGAACGCGGCAATGGCGGAGGAGAGCACCGCCATCGCGCATATGCTCGCCGGCGAGTCAGAGGAACTCGTATGGCTCACCGACCGGTTCCGGCTGGATCAGCGCGCAGGACGGGCGATGGCGGGGCCCGCGCCAAAACGTCAGCGCAAAACGGCAAGCGCGTGACGGCAAACGGCACGGGACCTATACCAGCTGCCGTAACACGTTACCGTCATTGCGAGACGCCCCTTGGCGGCGAAGAAATCCAGGGGCAACACGCGCGCTTGTCGCCCCTGGTTTACTTCGCCAACCGGCTCGCAATGTTGGGTGGCCAATCAAACTTTAGTGCCGTTCGCATAAGGCATGGGCCAATGGCACACCATTTTTAAGCATTGTCTAGACGGTCCGCATCGCCGCCCGCTGCCGCACCAAGGCCAGCACCGCGCTGCTCACCGGCATCGGCACGTCCACCCAGCCGGCCAGCTCCACGACGGCGCCCAACAGCGCCTCGATCTCCAACGGCCGGCCCAGTTCCAGGTCCTGCAGCATGCTGGTGCGGTGGTGGCCGACTTCGGCGGCGCCGTCGATGCGTTTGTCCACGTCGATCGCGAACCGGATGCCGAGGCGTTCGGCGACGGCTTGGCCCTCCAGCATCATCGTGCGGGCGGTGGCGCGGGTGCCGGCGTCCCCGGTGATGACGTCCAGGGTCGCCAGGGTCAGCGCGGATAACGGGTTGAACGCCATGTTGCCCCAGAGCTTCACCCACATCTCGTCACGGAGCTTGGGGCGGACCGGGGCCTTCAATCCCGCGGCGATCATCATTTTCGATAGGGTTTCGGCGCGCGGGCTGCGGCTGCCGTCTGGTTCGCCCAGGCTAAAACGGTCGCCATAGGTGTGGGACACCACGCCGGGTGCCACGATTTCCGCGGCGGGATAGACGATGCAGCCCAGCGTTTGCGCGGGCGGCAACCTGGTCCAGAGGTGGCCCGCGGGGTCCACGCTGCGGACCGGGCGGTCGGTGAACGGCTCCGGCAGGCCGTAGCAATACCACCAGGGAATGCCGTTGATGGCGGCGACGATGGTCGTGTCAGGGCCGATCAGGGGGCGGAGCTGCTGCAGCGCGGGTTCGAGTGAGTGGGCCTTGAGCGTCAGGAACAGGTAATCCTGCGGGCCTAGCGCCGCCGGGTCGTTGGTGATGTGGGGGTGGGTGACGTGCCGCCCGCCGCCGCTTTCCAGCACCAGGCCGTCCTTGGCGATGGCCGCGCCATGCGGGCCGCGGGCGACGACATTCACGCGCGTGCCGGCCAGTTCCAGGCGCGCCGCAAGAAAGCCGCCGATCGCACCCGCGCCGAAGACGCAGACCGTCCCCGGCGTCGTCACGGCACCAACCCCAATTTCTGCGCAAGACCAATGCGCTGCACCTTGCCAGTGGCCCCCTTCGGCACGTCGTCCATCACCAGCACCCGGCGCGGCACCTTGAACGCGGCCAGGCGACCGGCGGCGAAATCGCGGATTTCCTGCTCCGTCACCGTTGCGCCAGGGCGGCAGACCACGACGGCGCCGACCTCCTCACCCAATTTATCGTGCGGGATGGCGAAGGTCACGACCTGGGCGAGCGCCGGGTGATCCAGCAGGACGGTGTCGATCTCCAACGGGCTGATCTTCTCGCCGCCACGGTTGATCTGCTCCTTCAAACGTCCGGTGAGGAACAGATAACCCTCGTCGTCAATCCGCCCCTGATCGCCGGTGCGGAACCAGCCGGCGGTGAACGCCTTTGCATTCGCATCCGCATTGTTGTCATAGCCCGGCGTAACGTTCGGCCCGCGGATCACCACCTCGCCTATTTCGCCCTGGGCCAGCAGGGTGCCGGCATCGTCCATCACGGCGATTTCCGGCCCGGCCGCCACGCCCACCGCGCCGGGCTTGCGGGCGCGCGGCGGCAACGGGTTGGCGCACATCTGATGCGCGGCCTCGGTCATGCCATAGGCCTCGATGACGGGGGAGCCGAACACCTCCTCCATCTCCAGCATGACTTGCGGCGGCAGTGACGCCGAACTCGAGCGGATCAGGCGAAATTTCATCGCCTGGGCGCGCGGCTTGTTGCTGCGGGCACGCATCAGGATGGCCTGATGCATGGTCGGGACGGCGGTGTACCAGGTCGGGTGCACGGCCTCCACCCACTCGGCAAACTTGAACGCGTTGAAGCCCGGCGTGCAACTGACGCCGGCACCGGCGTGGAGTGAGCTGAGCACGGCGGCGATCAGGCCGTGGATGTGGAACAACGGCATGACGTTCAGGCAAATGTCGTCCGGCGTGAGCGCGAGGCTGGTGGCGATATGCCGGGCCGACGCCGCGAGGTTCCCGTTGGTCAGCGGAACGATCTTGGGCCGCGCCGTGGTGCCGGAGGTGTGCAGCACGAGCGCCATATCACCCGGTTCCGCCGGGCCGGGCCGGGAGGCGGTGCCGGTCAGCGTGGTTTCGAGCCGGAAGCCGCCGGACTCGTTCGTGGGATGCAAGTCGATCAACGGCACGCCGAGCTTGTGTGCGACCGCACGGGCCGGGGTATCGTCGCCGTGTTGCAGCACGATGGCGCGGGGTTTCAGATCGGTCAGATAGAACTCGAACTCCTCCGCTTTATACGCCGGGTTGAGCGGGGCGGCGGTGCAGAGTGCGGCGATGGAGACGAACGCGGTGGCCATCTGCGGGCCGTTCGGGACCACGATGCCGACCCGGTCGCCACGGCCGATGCCGGCCCCGTTCAACCTAGCCTGCGTCTGGGTGGCGAGCAGAAGCAGGTCGGGACCCGTGAGCCAGGGTTGGGCCGGGGCACCGACCGCTTTTAGGCCGGTATGGGCGGTGAGAATGTTCCAAATCGATGACAACACGGACGCTCCGGAGTTTGGCTCCGTGTAAGGGAGTTGGCGCGGCATCGGAAGGCCCGTCCAGTGTCATCGACCGCGGCAGTTTAACCCGCGGCGAGATTCACTTTTTGGTCAACCCACCCGGCCGGTGCACGGCTTTTTTGCCTGTTTTGGTGGATTTTACGAGGTATTCTGGGTTCTCCTTGCTGGCCTGGGCGGTGTGGGTTTTGATTGTGACGGGCGCGGTCACTTTCTTTTCAACCACACCCTGGGTCTGGCCTTGAGGCGTCTCCCACGTCACAGTGTCACCGGGTTTCAATACGTCAGCCATCGCGGTCTCCTGGTTCAAGCAGGGTCAACACCGGCGCGCGTCCCGGGTTGCGGGGAGCGGAGGTGACTGGGGCGCGGCTGGTGCAGAGTAATGGAGCGGTTAATGAAATATGTGATGTGGCCCTTTCTAATGGCTCTGACCGGATGCCTCGCGCCAGACGGGCCACCCTTGGTGTCGGCGATGACGCCACCCGGCCAAGGTTCGAAGAGCGAGCCACAGCCATTGAATAGCCTGCCGCCGGGTGCGGCGGTGTCCGGGCCGGGACCGAACGCGACGCACCCCGATTACGGCAGCGTGACGCTGGGCTTAGGGCGACGACCATGACAACACTGCCAGGCCACAAAAGCTTCGTTTTTAGCTGAATCTTAATCAATTCACGTCATACTGAGCCGGTAATCGCAATCACGTTGCAGCCAGGACCGTCATCATTCCGCCTTACAGAGGGAGCAGATCATTCGTGTGTCATTCACCCAGCATCCGGAGGCGGGCGGTGAGAGTTATGCGGAATATTTCATGTTATACCAGCGGCTAGAGAGAGTGACTCGTCATCGCAAGCCCCGCTTGAGGTGCCGCGATCCAGGGGCAACATTCGCGCCTGTCGCCCCTGGATTGCTTCGCCAAGCGGCTCGCAATGACGAGGTCAGACAACCGGTCACGCCGTCATGCCGCTGGTCGTGGCGGTGAGCATCGTGGCGCAGCATGGGCGGATCGTCGTGCCCCGCCGGCTTTACACCTGAATGTGCCGCTTCCTCGCCTATCAGGGCAGTCCTGTCTTCGTGGACACGCTGGTTTCGGTGCCGAGCCACAGCCTAATCCACCAATCGCAGCACGCGACCGAGGCCAAGACCGAAACCAATGGGGACGGGTTCGGCCTCGGCTGGTACGGCGAACGGGCCGAGCCTGGTTTGTATCGGGAGCTGCGTCCGGCGTGGTCGGATGAGAATTTGCGGTCCATCGCCGGGCAGGTGCGGAGTGGCGCGTTCTTCGCCCATGTCCGCGCGGCGACCGGGACGGCGACCAGCCGGGCCAACTGCCACCCCTTCGTGCATGGCCGCTGGATGTTCATGCATAACGGCCAGGTCGGCGGCTGGGCCCAGGTGCGCCGCCAGGTGGAGGCGCTGATCCCGGACGATGTGTACGCCGCGCGCGCCGGCACCTCCGATAGTGAAGCGATTTTCCTAGCCGCCCTGGGCGCCGGGCTCGAGCAGGATCCGGCCGGGGCGCTCCGGGATGTGCTGGACCGGGTGAAGCGCATCATGCTCGCGGCGGGCATCGCGGAACCGCTGCGTTTCACGGCCGCGATCACCGACGGCGACACGCTCTGGGCGTTCCGCTGGTCGTGCGACCAAAAACCGCCCACGCTCTATTATAAGGAGCGTCCCGGCGGCTTGTTATTGGTCAGCGAACCGATCGACGATGAGCGGGCCGGCTGGTACGCCCTGCCCTGTGGTGCGGCGCTAATCGCCCGCGGCGGGATCGCGACCGTCCAACGAGAACGGGCCGTGCAGGCCGCATAGGAGAGACGCGCGTGACGATCTACACCGGCCCGGTCTTCGAAATGGCCCGCACCCAATTCGGCCTCATCGCCGACCATTTGGACATCCCCGAGGATGAGCGCGCCCGGTTGCTTTACCCCAAGCGCGCCATCACCGTTTCGATCCCCGTGCACATGGACGACGGCCGCACCCAGCTGTTCCAGGGCTATCGCGTGCAGCATCATTTGACGCTCGGCCCCACCAAGGGGGGCACCCGGTTTTCGCTCAGCCTGGACATCGGCGAAGTGGCGGCGCTGGCGATCTGGATGAGCTGGAAATGCGCGCTCGCGGGATTGCCGTATGGGGGCGCCAAGGGCGGTGTGGCGTGCGACCCCCCGGCCCTGTCCCGCCGGGAGCTGGAGGCCGTGAGCCGCCGCTACATGCAGGAGATGATCCCGTTCGTGAGCCCACAAACGGACGTGATGGCACCGGACATGGGCACCAATGAACAGGTCATGGCGTGGTTCATGGACACCTATTCGATGCACCAGGGCCACGCCGTCAGCGAGATCGTGACCGGCAAGCCCGTGAGTTTGGGCGGCACCGAGGGCCGGCGGGAGGCCACCGGACGCGGCGTCGCCTATCTGGTCGGACGCGCCTGCGACCTGATCGGCCTCAAATCACAAAACTGTACCGCCGTCGTGCAGGGCTTCGGCAATGTCGGCTCGGTCACCGCCTACACCCTCGCCCGGCGTCACGGCGTGCGGATCACCGGCGTCAGCGACCATACCGCTGCCCTTTACGACCCGGCAGGCCTGCCGCTCGACGCCATCGAACGGCACGTCACCCGGCACGGCGTCCTGGCCGGGTTCAGCAATCAGGCTGGCATCGGTGCGGATGAATTGCTTCTGCAGCACTGCGACATCCTGGCCCCCTGCGCGGTGGAGCGCGTCATCACCGCCGCCAACGCCGGGCAGCTGAAATGCCGCATCTTGGCGGAGGGTGCCAACGGCCCGGTCACGCCGGACGCGGACGAAATCCTCGACCAGCGCCGGGACGAGGTGTTCGTAATCCCCGATATCCTGTGCAACTCGGGCGGCGTGATCGTCAGTTATTTCGAATGGGTGCAAGATCTACAGCGCCTGTTCTGGTCCGAAGCCGAAGTGAACGATCGGTTGGAGCGATTGCTGGAAGGCGCGTTCATGCAGGTGACCAAGCGCGCGGCGCGGGAGAAAATCGCCATGCGCACCGCCGCCATGGCCATCGGGGTGGAGAAAGTGCGTGCCGGCAAGAAGCTTCGCGGCCTATTTCCTTAGCCTGCTCGCCCTCGCCGGCTGCGGCGGCCGGCGGGCGCCGACCCTCGGCAAGAGCTCGTCCCTAGAATGCGCGCCCTATGCAAGACAGGTTTCGGGCGTGCAACTCTATGGCGACGCCGCCGAATGGTGGGATCAGGCGGAGGGGCGCTATGCCCGCAGCACGCGCCCGAGTGCCGGCGCCATACTCGTGTTCCGCCGCTCGGACCGGCTGCCGTTCGGCCACGTTTCCGTCGTCTCTCGCGTGCTGTCCCGGCGGGAAATCCGGGTGACGCAGGCCAATTGGGTATACCATCGACTGGGCCAAGATGACGCCGTCATGGACGTGTCCGAACAGGGCGATTGGTCCGCCGTCCGGGTCTGGTGGCCCCCGAGTCAGGCGCTCGGCGCCACCACCTACCCGGCCTATGGATTCGTCGGCCCATCGTGACGCTTGCAGTCCCTTGCTAACCGCGCCATGTCTGCCCCGTCGGAACCGGTGGCGTGAGCCGGGCCAAGGAGAATCGGTATGGGTAGCTTCAGCATTTGGCACTGGATGGTGGTGTTGCTGGTCGTGCTGCTGCTGTTCGGCGGCGGTAAGGTCAGCAGCCTGATGGGCGATTTCGCCAAGGGGATCAAGTCGTTCAAAAAGAACATGGCCGATGAGCCGGATGCATCCATGGAGGCCACGGCCGAGCGTCCGGCCGGCTCTATTTCTGCGCCCGGAATAAACGCCGGTACAGTGCATGAGACGGTAACTCGTCCCAGCTAGGGCTTGACTGAAAAACCGGGGCGGGGAGGATCGGGCCAACACCGGAGATCACCCGCCCATGGCCCACCATCGCGTCGCCGCCACCCCTGAGACGATCCATTGGGGGACCTTTAGTGCGGCGCATAAGCCGGTGCTGACGGTGCAAAGTGGCGACAGCGTCACCCTCGAATGTGTGTCGGGCGCGCCGGGCATGATGCCGCCGGCCGCGCTCGGGCTCACGATTCCCCCCGCGCTTCCTGCCATTCACGCCGTGCATTCACCCAAATTGGGCGCGCATATTCTGACCGGGCCGGTGGCGGTGGCGGGTGCGATGCCCGGCGATGTCCTGGAGGTGCGGATCGATGCGGTCGAGTTCGGGGCCGATTGGGGCTTTACCGCTTTCCGGCCGCTCGGTGGCACCCTCCCCGAGGATTTCCCGTATAATCATGTGAGCTACATCCCGCTCGATCGCGCGGCCCGGACCTGCAGCCCGCCATGGGGCGGCACCATCCCGCTATCGCCGTTCTTCGGCGTGATGGGGGTGGCGCCCAAGCCGGAGTATGGCGTGCTCAGTACGAAGGAGCCGCGCGAGCATGGCGGGAATTTGGACAATAAGGAGTTGGGGGCCGGGTCGGTACTGTTTCTGCCGGTGTGGACCGAGGGCGCTAATTTCTCGGCCGGCGACGGGCATGGCGTACAGGGCGATGGCGAGGTGTGTATTAACGCGCTGGAGATGGCGCTGAACGGGACATTCACGCTCGTATTGCATAAGGGGCCGGGCCTGGTGTTTCCGCGCGGAGAGACAGCCTCGCATTACATTTCAATGGGTTTGAACGAGGACCTCGACTTGGCTATGAAGCAGGCGCTGCGGGAGATGATCGCGTTCATCACCGCGCGCTCCACGCTGTCGGCGGCGCAAGCGTATCAGTTTTGCTCGCTGGCGGTGGATTTCCGGGTGACCCAGACCGTGAATGGCGAGAAAGGGGTGCATGGGATGTTGAAGAAGGGGCTGCTCTTCTGAGGGCGGGTTGCCGCCCTCACCCCGGCCCTCTCCCGCCAGCGGGAGAGGGGGAAGGAGGTTAGAGGTTCTGACCGGCCTCGTCGAACGGGCTGTGGCCGGGGGCCGGGACGACGCCGTTCGGGGTGAGCTGATCGACTGCGTGCGGCAATAGGTGGGAGAGCTGGGACAGCAGATCGCCCGGGTTCATGCCGGCCTGCTGCGCGATGTCGTGCACCCGGCTGGAGCCGAGTACCTGGTTCAACTGGTCTGGGCTGACGGGCTGGTTCGGTCCGCCGCCGACCCACGATTCGGCGATGTGGCCAAGCCCGGCCTGCTGGAATTGTGCGAGCAGCCCGCCGATGCCGCCCATCCCCGCCAGCGCCCCGGCGATGTTGCCCGCTATCCCACCCTGCGCCTGCGCCTGCTGCCCGCCGAGCAAGCCGCCCAGCACGCCCGCGAGCGGGGAGTTGACACCGCCGGCCCCGCCGAGCAATTGACCCAGAATGCCGCTCAGCGGGGACTGACCCTGCTGGCCCTGCTGATTATTCGTGTTGTTGCCGCCCAGAAGGCCGCCGATGACCGAGTCGAGAAGGCCCATGAACCGTGCTCCTACCGTGAGATGACTTAGATGTTTGTATGCCGCCGTGCGAACGCATGATACGCCGCCAAAACCAAGACCGCACCCAGCACGGCTATGAACATGCTGTAAACGTTGAACCCGCCGACGCCCAGCGCGCCAAACACGTTGAACAGAAAGCCGCCGACCACGGCACCGATGATCCCGAGCACCATATCGACAACGATGCCATCATCCTGCTTACTGACGATCTTGCTGGCGATGAAGCCCGCTATGACGCCGAATACGATCCAACCGATGATCGACATAGATAGACTTCTCCGCACCGGACCGAACCGCGGCGCTCCTACCGGCCATACTGGGTTTGGGTGCGGCAGGGAAGTAAAGGATGAGCATGACGCACACCCGCCGCGAGTTGCTGGGGGCCGCCACCGTTGCAGCCCTTTGGACCCACCCCGCCCGCGCCGCCGCCCCACGCGCCGCGATTACCGTCCGGGTGGACCGGGATTTCGAGGTGCTGGACCCAGCCTTCCGCACCGGCCTACAGGACGGCAACACCGTCCGTGCCATCACGCAGCGGCTGATCGGCACCGGCTATAACGGGGCCGGCCTCACGCTCGATGCCGCGGAAAGTGTCACGCAAACTTCCCCGACCACAGTCGATTTCGTGCTGAAACCCGGCCAGATGTTCAGCGATGGCTACGGCGAGATGACCGCCGATGACGTCAAATTCTCCTATGAGCGCTTTATCTTAGGCCAAAATGGTAAAGAATCCCCTTACAAAGGTGAGTGGGCGAACCTGAAATCAGTGGACGTTACCGGAAAATATACCGGCACCATCACCATGGAGCGTCCGCGCGCCGGGCTGTTCACCATCGCATTGGGGGACGTCGCCGGCAGCGTCCTGTCCCGCCGCGCGGTGACCGAGCGCGGCATCGAGCACAACACCCGGCCCGTCGGCTCCGGCCCGATGATGGTCACGAGCTTTGAAAAACAACGACAAATCGTGCTGCGCCGTAACCCGGCCTATGCCGGGCCGCCCTCGGGGTTCGAAGAGGTCACCATCCGCTACGTCCCCGATCCGCGCACGACGGAGTTGGGCCTGCGCGGCACCGACATCGATTTTTCAGCCCTGCCGCCGCAAGTGGCTGAACCGTTGCGCAAAATCTCGACCCTTACCGTCAAAGACCAACCCGGCATCGCCAATGTCTGGCTCGGCATGAACGTAGAAAAGCCGCCCTTCAACGACATCCGGGTGCGCCAAGCCATCCACCTGGCACTCGATGTCGATCAGATGTTATTAGCCGGTTATAACGGCCTCGCTCCCCGCGCCAACGCCGTGATCATGAAGCAGGTCGTGGGATACTGGCCGGACGCGCCGGTGACCAAACGGGATGTGGCGGCGGCAAAGAAACTACTCGCCGATGCCGGGCATGCGTCCGGGTTCCGCACCCGGGTCACCATCCAAAACCAGCCCGTCTATCAAACCATGGCCCTCGTCGCCCGCGCGCAACTGGCCGAAATCGGCATCACGCTCGAGGTGGACGCGCAGGATGGCGGCAGCTTCTTCTCCTCCGGCAAGGGCGACGCCGGGCAAAAGCTCGAGCTGTTCATGATCCGCTTCAACGGCAAACTCGACCCCAATTTCCTGGCGCAATGGTTTACCACGAGCCAGATCGGCACCTGGAACTGGCAGCGCTGGTCCGAGCCGCGGTTCGACGCCCTACTCGACCAAGCCTCGTCCGAACTGGACGACACCAAGCGCGCCGCCCTGTTCGTGGACGCGCAAAAACTGATGCACGACAGCGCCGCCTTCGTCTGGCTCACCTATGATGTGTCGGTGTTCGCCTATCATGCCTGGCTCACCCCCGCGCTGTTGCCGACCGGCATCGACTGGGCGCTGGACCGCTTCGCCCCCACCTGATGCGCAGCCGAATCGCGCTCCGCGTCGCCACCACGCTGCTGGTGATCTTCGGCGCCATGGGCCTGTTGTTCTTGCTCACCGTGCTCGTCCCCGGTGACCCGGCCAGCACGCTGCTCGGCCCGGAGGCGAGCCCGGAGGCGGCGCGGCGCTTCGTGATCGAGATGGGGCTCGACCAACCCGTCCCGGTCCGCTTCGCCCGCTTCGTGGCCCACCTCGCGATGGGCGACCTCGGCACGGACATCCTGAGTGGCCGCAGCGTCGTGAGCGTGATCCGCGCCGTGCTGCCCTACACCCTCGTGCTGACTGCGACGGGCATGGCGCTGTCCATCCTGGTGGGCGTCCCGCTCGGCATCTTTGCCGCGCTGCACCCGGGTTCGGTGGCCGACAGCGCGCTGGCCGGGCTGTCGGTGGCGCTGATCGCGATCCCTAATTTCGTGATCGCCATCCTGTTATTGCTGGTGTTTTCCGTCTGGCTCGACTGGTTGCCGGTGCTGGGCGCCGGAAACACCACGGACATTGCCGACCAGGCACGCCGCCTCATCCTCCCCACCGTGGCGCTGGCCGTCGGCTGGATCGGCTTCCTCGCCCGCCTCGTCCGCACCGCCATGCTGGAGGTTTTGGCCGAGCCCTACATCCGCACTGCCCGCGCCTATGGCCTGAGCGGCCGCACCATCATCCTGAAATACGCGCTCAAAAACGCGCTGATCGCCCCCCTCGCGGTGCTGGGCCTCGGCGTCGGACGGCTGCTGGGCGGCGCGGTGCTGATCGAGATCGTGTTCGGACGCCCCGGCCTCGGCCGCCTCGTGCTGGACGCGATCAACGCCCGCAACTATCCGGTGCTGCAGGGTGCCGTCCTCGTCGTGGTCGTGCTGTTCGTGCTCACCAACCTCGTGGTCGATCTGCTCTATGCCGCTATCGACCCACGGTTGCGCTAGGTGCTGCGCTCCGCGGGCGGACGGGCCGGCGTGGGGATCGTGGCGGTGATCCTGATCATGGCCGTGTTCGCGCCGTGGCTCGCCCCCTATGACCCCGACGCGCTCGACATCGCGCACCGCTTCGCACCGCCCTTCACCCTCCATTGGCTCGGCACCGATCAGCTCGGACGGGATTTGCTCAGCCGCCTGTTGCATGGCGCGCGGGTAGCGATGACCATCTCGGCCAGCGCGATCGTGCTGGCACTCGCCTCCGGCACGGCGTTGGGCGTCGTGGCCGGATGGCTCGGCGGCGGGTGGGAGCGGTTGATCCTGGTGCTGTTCGATATCGTCGCCGCCTTCCCGTCGCTCATCCTGGCGCTGGCCGTCGTCGCCGTATTCGGGCCGAGCAATACCTATCTCGTGGGCATCGTCGCCCTCACCCTCGCACCGCAATTCGGACGAGTCGCGCGGGCGCAGACGCGGGGCGTGGCACAGGCCCCCTTCATCGAGGCGGAGCGTATTCTGGGCGCCAGTCCCCTCCGTATTATGGTGCACCACGTGGCGCCCAACATCGCCGGGCCGTTGATCGTGCTGGCCTGCATGGAAATCCCCGCCGCCATCACGATCGAGGCCGGGCTCAGCTTCATCGGCCTCGGCATCCGTCCGCCGCTCGCGAGCTGGGGCACGCTGATCTATGACGGATACGCCTATTTGTCGGACAGCACCTGGCCTGTATTGGTCGCGTCCTTGGCGCTGGCGATCGCGACCCTCGGATTTACGTTGTTCGGCGAGGCCTTGCGGGACGCGGTGGACCCACGGCAGTGATCCAGATCCAGAGCCTCACCGCCACCGCCGGACGCGCGCACATCCTGCGCGGGGTCGATCTGCGGATCGAATCGGGCCGCATCCTGGGCGTGGTCGGCGAAAGCGGCTCCGGCAAAAGTACGCTGGCGCTGGCCCTGCTGCGTCTGTTGCCCGGCGTCACCCTCGGCGGGCGTATCACCATGGACGAGACCGAGCTGCTGGCATTGAGCGAGCCGGCGATGGCGGCGTGGCGGGGCCGGAAGATCGCGATGATCTTTCAGGATCCCGCCACCGCGCTCAACCCGCTGTTTACAATCGGCACGCAACTGACGGACGTGCTGCGCCGCCGCGGCCTCACCCGGCGGGAGGCGCGCCGACAGGCGGAGCAGGCGTGGGGGCGGGGGGGGGTTGGCC
>JAYVOF010000132.1:0-4448 GCA_043758105.1 Rhodospirillales bacterium
GCCGGTCATTGCAAAGCCTGATCGACGAGAAGCCGTCGCTCGAAATCCGCAACCGCATCGCGCGTGCGCTATTCCATGCCTGGTATGTGCCATTCTACCAATACGGCGTGATCCACGGTGATCCGCATATGGGCAATTATCAGGTGCGCGAGGATTTCGGCCTGAACCTGCTTGATTTCGGTGCCATCCGCGTCTTCCCGCCGCGGTTCGTCGGCGGGGTCATCAGCCTGTATGAGGCAATCCGCGACAAGGATAATGAGAAGGCCCGGCACGCCTATGAAGGCTGGGGGTTCGACCACCTGTCGCACGAGCAGATGGAGATCCTCAATCAATGGGCTGCCTTCGTGTATGAGCCGTTGCTGTCGGACCGCGTGCGCAAGATTCAGGAGAATGGCGATAGCCAGTATGGACGGTCGGTCGTGGAAAAGGTGCATGCCGGGCTGCAGCAGACGGGCGGGGTGAAGCCGCCGCGCGAGTTTGTGCTGATGGACCGGTCGGCGATCGGGCTGGGCAGCGTATTCCTGCGTTTGGGTGCCGAGCTGAATTGGAGCCAGATGTTCCAAGAAATGATCGAGGGCTTCGACACCGAAAAGGTCGCGGTGCGCCAGGCAGCGGCCTTGACGGCGGCGCGAGTGCCGGGCGCGGCGTAGCCGCGGCACGCTTCATGAAAGCGACCAATTTCGGTCATCCCCACTTGCGCGCTTATGCGACCCCCGCGCATTGTGTGGCACAGTTGTGGAGTTGGATGCATGCGCCTTGCGGTGCTTAATGAACGAGCCGTCGCCGAGGCGCGGGTGGCGGCGACTCCGGATACGGTTAAGAAGCTCTTGGCCCTTGGCCTTACCGTCGCAGTCGAGAGCGGGGCGGGAACCACCAGCGCGGTGTCGGACGCCGATTTCGTAGCGGCTGGGGCCGAAATTGCCCCTGACGCGGGCGCGACGCTCGCGGGTGCCGGGATCGTGTTCGCGGTGGGGCTGCCGCCGGACGATATCCGGGCCATGATCCCCCGCGGCGCATTGCTGGTTTGCACCAGCAGCACCACGGGTCAGGCGGATGTCGTCGCCGGGCTCGCAACCGCGGGCATCGATGTCGCGGCGATGGAGTTGCTGCCGCGGATTACCCGGGCACAGAGCATGGATATCCTCAGCAGCCAGGCGAACCTCGCCGGCTACCGCGCTGTGATCGAAGGCGCGGGTGCATTTGACCGCGGGTTTCCGATGATGATGACGGCGGCCGGCACGGTGCCGCCCGCCCGGGTATTCGTCATCGGGGCCGGCGTCGCCGGGCTGCAGGCGATCGCGACCGCCCGCCGCCTGGGCGCCATCGTCTCGGCCACCGACGTGCGCCCCGCGGCCAAGGAAGAGATCAAGTCGCTCGGTGCCGCCTATGTCGGGGTCGAGGACGCCGAGACCGCCGGGCAGACGGGGGCGTATGCGAAGGAAATGTCCGACGCATTCCGGCAAAAACAGGCCGAATTGATGGCGACGACGGTGGCGAAGAATGACCTCGTGATCTGCACGGCGCTCGTGCAGGGCCGCCGCGCCCCGGTGATCGTGACGCAGGCGATGGTCGATTCGATGAAATCCGGCAGCGTCGTCGTTGATTTGGCGGCCGAGAACGGTGGCAACTGCGCCGCGACCGTGCCCGGACAGGTCGTGACGACCGCAAATGGCGTGAAGATACTTGGCTGGAGTAACTGGCCGGCGCGCATTCCGGTCGCGGCCAGCGCGCTATATGCGCGGAACCTGCTGACATTCCTGACCACTTTTTGGGATAAGGAAAACAAGCGCCCGGCCCTGCCGGAGACGGACGATATCGTGCGGGGCGTCATGCTGACCCGCGGCGGGCACGTTGTGCACGCGAATTTCCAGCCCGCCCAAGCCGCCTAGACGGAGCCGAATATGAACCCGAATTTCTATGCGGACGAGGCGGTGCGCATTGCCGAGCGCGCGGCCGCACTGGCCGATCAACTGCGCGCCGCCAGTGTCTCTGCCGGTCTGGCGATCGAGCCGGTCGCGGCTACGGTGCAGCCCTTCATCTTCCTGCTCGCCATTTTCCTAATGGCGTGCTTCGTCGGCTATTACGTGGTGTGGAATGTCACGCCCGCATTGCACTCACCGTTGATGGGTGTGACCAACGCCATTTCGTCCGTGATCGTGGTGGGGGCGATGTTGGCGGTGGGATTGTCCGATGAACTGTGGGCGCGTGCCTTTGGATTTTTGGCGGTCTTGCTGGCGAGTGTGAATATCTTCGGCGGCTTTACCGTGACCCAGCGCATGCTCGCGATGTTCCAGACCAATAAGAAACCGGTGAAGGCGAAGCACTGACATGAGCGCGTCTCAAACTTCACTCGCCTATCTCGTTTCCGCGGTTCTGTTTATCTTTGCGTTGCGAGGCTTGAGCAATCCGACGACGTCGCGCCAGGGTAATCAGTTTGGCATGATCGGCATGGGCATCGCCATTTTGGCGACCCTGGCCCAGCATGGTATGTCCGGCAGCGGCTTCGCCTTGATCGCGGTCGCGATCGCGATCGGCGGCAGCGTCGGCGTCGTGGTGGCCCGGCGGATCCAGATGACCGCGCTGCCACAATTGGTGGCGGCGTTCCATTCGCTGGTCGGCCTGGCGGCCGTGTTCGTGGCGGCCGCGGCGTTGAATGCGCCGCACGCGTTCGGCATTGGTGAGCCCGGGCACATCCACCAGCAATCCCTGGTGGAGATGTCACTCGGCCTCGTGATCGGTGCGATCACCTTCTCGGGTTCGCTGATTGCGTTCGCGAAACTGCAAGGAACCATGAAGGGGGCGCCGATTCAGTTCCCGCGGCAGCATCAGCTCAACGCGCTACTCGGGATCTTGCTACTGGTGTTGGTGGTGCTCTTTGTGATGAGCAGCAGCCAGCCGCTGTTCTGGTTGATTGCCCTGGTGGCCTTGGGCCTCGGGTTCCTGATCATCATCCCGATCGGTGGCGCGGACATGCCGGTCGTGGTGTCGATGTTGAACAGCTATTCCGGCTGGGCGGCGTGCGGCATCGGATTCACCATTCAGAACCTGGCCTTGATTATTACAGGTGCCTTGGTCGGCGCGTCCGGCGCGATCCTGTCTTATATTATGTGTAAGGGGATGAACCGGAGCATCTGGAACGTGCTGCTGGGCGGGTGGGGCACCGATACCGGGGGCGCTGCCGCGGTCGCGGGTCCGGGTGGCGACCGCTCGGTGCGGACTGGTAATGCGGACGACGCGGCGTTCATTATGAAGAACGCGAGCAAGATCATCATCGTGCCCGGCTACGGCATGGCGGTGGCACAGGGGCAGCACTCGTTGCGAGAGATGGCTGACACGCTGAAGAAAGAGGGTGTCGAGGTCAAATACGCCATTCACCCGGTTGCGGGGCGGATGCCGGGTCACATGAACGTTTTGTTGGCGGAGGCCAACGTGCCGTATGATGAGGTCTTCGAGCTCGAGCAGATCAACAGCGAGTTCAGCACGGCTGACGTCGTCTATGTGATTGGTGCCAATGACGTCACCAATCCTGCGGCCAAAACCGATCCGAAATCGGCCATCTATGGCATGCCGATCCTCGATGTGGATAAGGCGAAGACCGTGCTGTTTGTCAAACGCAGCATGGCATCTGGTTATGCCGGTGTGGATAATGAGCTGTTCTTTCGCCCCAACACGATGATGCTATTCGGCGATGCGAAAAAGATGACCGACGAGATCGTGCAGGCACTTGACTAATGATGACCTTGATTTGGGGTAATGAGGCCGCTAGGACAACCCATGATCCCATCTGAATCACTCCTCACCCGCGATCGCCACAGTCTGGACGCGGATTCCGTGCGCGCGGCCTATCGGCGATGGGCGGGCGTCTATGACATGGTGTTCGGCGGCGTGTCGGCGTTTGGCCGCCGGCGCGCGGTCGAGGCGGTGAATGCGTTGCCCGGTTCTCACGTGCTGGAGGTTGGTGTCGGCACGGGGCTTGCGCTGCCACACTATACGCAGGCGAAGCGGATCACGGGGATCGACCTTTCGGCCGAGATGTTGCTCCGCGCGCGGCGGCGGGTGGTGGTTGACGGGCTGACCAACGTGGATGCGCTTCTGGAGGTAGATGCCGAGGATACCGGATTCGAAGCGGGGCGGTTCGATATCGCAGTGGCGATGTTCGTGGCCTCGGTCGTGCCGAATCCGCGCGCCTTGCTCGGAGAGATGCGGCGTGTGGTTCGGCCCGGCGGGCATTTATTGTTCGTGAACCACTTTGCGGCAGAGCGTGGGCCGCGTTGGTGGGCGGAGCGGGCGTTGGCACCGGCCTCACGAAAACTGGGCTGGCATCCGGACTTCGCCCGGGACGCCTTGCTGGCGCCCGACGACCAAGCGGCGGCACAATTTTCCTCCGTGCCTCCGCTAGGCCTTTTCACCTTGGTGCGCCTGCCCAATTAGGGGTGGAGGTGTCGAAC
>JAYVOF010000133.1:0-4362 GCA_043758105.1 Rhodospirillales bacterium
GGTCGTCAGCACCGCGAAGCTGAATGGCCAAACGGCGCTGGACGCCATCCGCGCGGCGCTAGGCGGTGGGAGTGTTGCCTGCCCGGGGTGAGCAATTACCAAACGGTGAGCGAGCGAATGGCTTCATTCAGTATCACTGGGACGGGCGATCCGCTGGGGCAAGTCGACGATTAGGGCTGTAGAATGCAGCGGTGGGCCATAGTAGTGGTGCGTGAAGAACCAGACTGAATAGTTTCCTGGGCGGGCGTTGTTGTGATTAAGGACCAATGCCGCGAGTATCATTCATGTTGCTTCCCTCACCCCGACCCTCTCCCGGAGGGAGAGGGGGAAGTAGTTGCTCCAATAATTCTTTTGCTGCTGCATTTGGTTTGGGGAGAGGACCTGTGTTTTCGCCTGGCAGCGCGTTTGCCCGCAACCGCGTTGCGACCGGGCCCGGATCGAACAGCTGCACGCGCAAATCCGTATTGGCGCATTCAGCGGCCCAGCTCAGCGCCAAATGCTCCATCCCCGCCTTCGTCGCGCCATAGGCCCCCCAATAGGCGCGCGGCGCATGCACCAGCGAGTCGGTCAGGAACACCGCCCGCCCGGCGGGGGCCGCACGCAACAGGGGGTCGGTGGTGCGGATCAGGCGCCAGGCGGCGGTGAGGTTAGTGCCAACCACCTGCTCCCAATCGCCGGGCTGGATGTGGCCGGCGGGGGTGAGTTTGCCCAGCGTGGCGGCGGCGTGGATCAGGATATCCAGGCGGCCGAAGCGTTGGGCGATGCTGGGGCCGATCGGGTCGAGCGCCAGGCCGTCCATGAGGTCCATGGGGAGCAAAGTCGCAGTGCCGCCCAGAGCGCGGATGGCGTCGTCGGTTTCTTCTAGGCCGCCCTGGGTGCGCGCCAGCAGGATCACGTGGGCCCCGTGCCGGGCGAGCTCGACGGCTGTGGCAGCGCCGATGCCGCGGCTGGCGCCGGTGACCAGCGCCACTTGACCAGCGAGGGGGCCGGCCAGCGGCTTCAACGGGTTTCGGTCAGCAGGCTGAGCTGGCGGTCGGCGTTGTCGATCATATCGGGGAGGGGGATCGGGTATTCGCCGGTGAAGCATGCGTCGCAATAATGCGGCTTCGCGGTGTCGCGCCCGGACTTCCCCAGTGCGCGGTAGAGGCCGTCTAAAGACACGAAGGCCAGGCTGTCGGCACCGATCAGGTTGGCCATCTCGTCCACGCTGTGCCGGGCCGCCAGCAGCTTGCTGCGCTCCGGTGTGTCGATGCCATAGAAGCAGGAATGCGTCGTGGGGGGTGAGCTGATGCGCATGTGGACCTCGGCAGCACCCGCGGCGCGGACCATCTCCACGATCTTGCGGCTGGTGGTGCCGCGGACGATGCTGTCATCCACCAGGATCACCCGCTTGCCCGCCAATACCGCGCGGTTGGCCGAGTGTTTCAGCTTGACGCCCAGATTGCGGATACTGTCCGTCGGCTCGATGAAGGTGCGTCCGACGTAGTGGTTGCGGATGATGCCCAGCTCGAACGGGATGCCGCTTTCGGCGCTGTAGCCCATGGCGGACGGGACGCCGCTATCGGGGACAGGGACGATGACGTCGGCCGGAACCGGGCTTTCGCGGGCCAGCTCCACGCCGATGCGCTTCCTAGCGTCATAGACCGGCATGCCCTCCATGATCGAGTCCGGGCGGGCGAAGTAGATGTATTCGAACACGCAGAACCGGCCCTTGGTGGTGCCGAACGGCTTGATGCTGTGCACGCCCTGGTCGTTGATGACGACGATTTCGCCGGGTTCGACGTCGCGGACGAACTCGGCCCCGACGATGTCCAGCGCGCACGTTTCGCTGGCCAACACCCAACCGCCCGTGCCCTCGGTGCCGATCCGGCCCAGGATCAGGGGACGCACGCCCATGGGGTCGCGCACGCCGTACAGCGCTTCGTTGGACAGCGCCACCAGGGAATACGCGCCGATCACCTGTTTCAAGGCGTCGATCAGCCGGTCCACGACCGTTGAATAGAGGCTGATGGCGATCAGGTGTACAAAGACCTCACTATCCGTCGTACTCTGGAACAGGCAGCCGCGGCGGACCAGCGCGCGATGCAGGGTGTGGGCGTTGGTGAGGTTGCCGTTATGCGCCACCGCAAAGCCGCCGAATTCGAAATCCGCATACAAGGGCTGCACGTTGCGGAGAATGGTGTCGCCGGTGGTGGCATAGCGGTTATGCCCCACGGCCGTGCCTCCCGGGAGCCCGGCGATGACCTTCGCCTCACCGAAATTGTCGCCCACCAGACCCAGTCCGCGGTGCGAATGAAAACGGGTGCCGTCATACGTCGTGATGCCGGTCGCTTCCTGGCCGCGATGCTGCAGCGCATGCAGGCCCAGTGCGGTCACCGCCGCGGCGTCCGACACCTTCCAGACGCCGAAGACGCCACACTCCTCGTGCGGCCGGTCATCGCCTTCATATGACAGGTCCATGACGCCCTTCTACTCCCGTCCCACCCGGCTGCCCAGTGCGCGCCCCGCCGGCATGGCGCGGAGCAGGTCTGCAGCGGTCGCCGTCTTGCCGAAATTGGGCATGTCGATCTTCGGTTGATAGCCCTCCGGCAATTTATTCCGCACCCATTCTGCGCCGCGATACACCAGCGGCAGGGCGCGTGCCTCCTTGACCGGCACCGGCCAATTCTCGACCGGCAACACAAGGCCGACCACGATGTACATGATAACAATGAGGATTGTGCCCCGAGCTGCGCCGAACACGAGGCCGAGTGACCGGTCGAGCCCGCCCAAGACCGAGCCGCGCACCGCCCGGCTGATGGCCCCCACAATCAGCAGCAGGATCACCAGGACCACGAGAAACACCGCCCCGAACGCGACGGCGTCCGCAATCGCCGGCTCCAAAATCTGCGAGCGGACCCAGGGCTGCACGCGGGGCAAGAGGCCGAATGGACTGGCGACGAAGCCGGCGACCAGCCAGGCGCCGATGCCGAGCGTCTCCCGCACGAGCCCCCGCAACAGCCCGATCAGGCCGGACACGATGATGACGGCCACGACGGCGATATCGACCCAATTCATGCCCAGTCTTTCATAGGCCGTCTATAGCGGAGGCTTCTTACCCGTGAACAGGGTGACCAGGTCCGTCAGATGTCCGATTTCCTGCAAGCGTAACCCGTCCGGCACACTGGCCGCCCGTCCGCCGCGCGCGACCCGGCGCGGCAAACAGGCGCCGGTGAAGCCGAGCTTGGCCGCCTCTTTCAGCCGGGCGTCCGCCTGGGCCACCTGCCGCACCTCGCCGCTGAGCCCGACCTCGCCGAAATATACCATCCCGGCGCTGGTCGGCGTGTCGGTGGCAGCCGAGGCCAGGGCGGCGGCCACGGCGAGGTCCGCGGCCGGCTCCTGCACGCGCAGCCCGCCAGCAATGTTCAGATACACGTCGGTGTTCCCCATCTTGAGCCCCGCCCGCGTTTCCAGCACCGCCAGCAGCATCCCCAGCCGCCCACCATCCCAGCCGACGACCGACCGCCGGGGCGAGCCGCTGCCGTTGGGGCTCAGCAGCGCCTGCACCTCCACCAGCACGGGGCGGGTACCCTCCAGCCCGGCGAACACGGCGGACCCGGCGATATTGCCGCGCCGCTCCGCCAGGAACAGGGCGGAGGGGTTGGGCACCTCCGCCAGGCCCCGGTCGGTCATCTCGAACACGCCGATCTCGTCGGTGGCGCCGAACCGGTTCTTCACGGCGCGGAGGATGCGGAACTGGTGCCCCCGATCGCCTTCGAAATACAACACCGCATCCACCATGTGCTCCAGCACGCGGGGACCCGCCAGCGTGCCCTCCTTGGTCACATGCCCTACCAGAACGAGAGAAAAACCACGGGATTTGGCCAGCCGGATCAGCTCGAAGCTGGTGGCACGGACCTGCGCCACGGTGCCGGGCGCGCTCTCGATCGTGTCGAGCCACATGGTCTGGATACTATCGATCACCACGAGGGTGAGGTCCCGCTCGGCATCGAGCGTGGCGGCGATATCCCGCACGTTGATGGCGGACGCCAGTTCCAGCTTGGCGTCCTGGAGCCCAAGGCGCTGGGCGCGGAGGCGGACTTGGTCAATCGATTCCTCGCCGGAGATATACATGGCCCGCTTGTCTTGCCGGGCGAGCGTGGCGGCGGCCTGCAGCATGAGGGTGGATTTGCCGATGCCGGGGTCGCCGCCCACCAGCACGACGGAGGCCGGCACGAACCCCCCGCCCAGCACACGGTCCAGCTCGGCAATATTCACCACGGCCCGCGGCGGCGGCGCGGCACTCCCCTGCAGCCCCACGAACGTGACCCGGCGTCCCTTGCCGGTGGCGCCGGGCCGGATTTCGACGGCCTCTTCGACCAG
>JAYVOF010000134.1:0-4341 GCA_043758105.1 Rhodospirillales bacterium
TCCGAGCCCGGCGCGCGGCCCAGCCCCATATCGATCCGTCCGGGCGCAATCGCGTCCAGCACGCGGAACACCTCTGCCACCTTCAGCGCCGAGTAATGCGGCAGCATGACCCCGGCCGAGCCGACGCGGATGCGCGTCGTGGTGGCGGCAATGGCGGCCATCAAGATTTCGGGCGCGGTCCCGGCCTGACTGGCGCTGCTATGGTGTTCTGCCAGCCAGTACCGGTGATACCCCGCCGCCTCGCAATGCCGGGCGAGGACGAGGCTTTCACGGATGCTCTCGGCCGGCGTCCGGCCGGTGACGGTGGTGGATTGGTCCAGGACCGAAAGTCGCATGCGGCACCCCATTCTCACGTGTCACCGATGTGGGGGTGCCACGCGGCTGGTGCCAGTGGAGTCGCTAGTCTTCGTAACTCACCAGCGTCTCCACCGGCACACCGACCCGGGCGCGTCCCCCGAGAAACGTAAGCTCGATCAGCGCGGCCGCCGCCACCACGTCGGCGCCGACTTGCCGCAATAGGGCAACGCTCGCGGCCATGGTCCCGCCGGTCGCGAGCAGGTCATCGACCAATACCACCCGCTGCCCGGGCTTCACCGCATCAGCCTGAATCTCGATCCGGTCGGTGCCGTATTCCAGCGCGTAATCCAGCCCGATCACCGCACCCGGCAGCTTCGCCCGCTTCCGGATCATCACGAACCCGCAGCCGAGCTTCAACGCCAGCGGTGCCGCCAGCAAAAAGCCGCGTGACTCGACCCCCGCCAGCACATCCGGCTGATAACGGCGCACCAGGCTCGCCATCCGGCCCATCGCGACCTGCCAGGCATCGGCATGGCGCAGCAACGTGGAGATGTCGTAAAATAGAATGCCGGGCTTGGGAAAGTCCGGCACGCCGCGAATGTGGTCTTTAAGGTCCATCAACTCAGTCCTGGCTCGGTATCATTGCGAGCCCCTTGGCGAAGCAATCCAGGGGCTAAATGCGCTCTTGTGACTCCTGGATTACCACGCCAAGCGGCCGGTCGCAGTTACGGGTCGCGAGATTCATAAGGCCGGCACGCAAATGCGGCAACGCCCTGGCGCAGAACGGCGCTCTCGGCTACGCGGGGGGCATGTCCAGATCCACCATCGCGTCGCTCGCCGGCATCCTGTTCGTGCTAATCTACATCGTCGTCGTCATCACGCTACCGGATTACTTCACCCGGCTGCATTGGACGCTGGAGGCGCTCTACTGGCTCATCGCCGGAATCGTCTGGGTATTCCCGGTCCGCTGGCTCATGCTCTGGTCGGTGCATAAACGCTGATTGGACTGGTCGGGGCGAGAGGATTCGAACCTCCGGCCTCTTGCTCCCGAAGCAAGCGTACTACCAGGCTGTACTACGCCCCGACGATACGGGGCGTATAGACCCCCCAGCCCTGCGCTGCAACCTGCGCCGCAACCCGCGCCGCAAGCTACGCACGATCGGTGACGCTATCGATGGCCCCCGTCAGCACCGGACGCATGGAGTGCAGCCGCGCCAGCACCGCCGGCACATCCCGCACGACCTCATACAGCCGCGCGGCGTCCGGGTCCGCGAACCCCGTGGCGATCGACGCCTCGATCATCTGCAAATACGGCTGCGCCCAACCCGCGACATCGCAAATCAGGATCGGCTTGTCATGCAACGCCAGCTGCCGCCAGGTCGTGATCTCGATCGTCTCATCGAACGTGCCGAGGCCCCCCGGCATGGTCACGAACGCGCTGGCCGCGTCGAACATCAGCCGCTTGCGGTCGTGCATCGTGGCGGTCACCACCATCCGGCCCACACCGCCATGCGCGACCTCGCGCTGCTGCAGGAATTCGGGGATGATGCCCAGCAACTCACCGCCCTCCGCCAGCGCCGCGTCCGCCACGACACCCATCAGCCCGACGCGGCCCCCGCCATACACCAGCCGCCAACCGGCGCGGGCGATCCCGGCACCGAGTTCCGCCGCCGCCGCCCGATAGACCGGGTGGCTGCCAAACCGTGAGCCGCAGAACACCGCGACAGAATGCATCTCGCCGACCAGCATCGATCACCCCCAAACCCGCTAAATACCCTTGCCAGGTATAGTCTACCCGAAATCCCCCATGGCGTAACGTGCCCCGGGGTGCAACGCTCCGCCGTCCTTCCGGAGACCACCTATGCGTTACGCCGTCCTCGCCGCTGCCGTGTTCGTAATTGCCTTGTTCACGCCCGCCGGAATTATCTATGCACAAAGCAAACCATCCAGCCCCACGCCAGACCAATTGATCGCCACCCGGCAGGCCGGCTTTGATCTACAGGCGGGTGCCGCCGTCGCCATGAAAACCGTCATCGAGGCCAAGCTCGACGTGACCAACCTCGAAGACGCCGCCAACGGCCTGGCCTCCTGGGGTCACGCCATACCGGGCCTGTTCCCCGATGGCACCCAAACCGGCCATTAAACCAAGGCGCTCCCCTCCATCTGGATCGACCGCCCCGGGTTCGAAAAATCCGCGAACAATTTCGCCGCCCAAGCCGAAAAGCTCCGGGCCCTCGCCATCGCCAACGACAAGGAGGCCTTCGCCGCCCAATACATCGTCACGACCCAGGCCTGCGGCTCCTGTCACCGGGCCTATCGTGCGCGCGGCTAGCCGAAACGAATCACCGCAGCGACCGTGGCGGCCGCGCACAGCAGGACCAAAACCGCCAGAACCGGGCTGACGAAGCGGGGTTGCCGGACCGTGGCCGGCAGGCGCTTCTTGCCCGTAATCATCGCCCGCACAAGGTCATGCCGCTTCACCACGGCATAGGCGATGATCGCCAGGATATGCAGCACCGTAAGTCCCAGGATAACATAAAACGACCGGATATGCAGCGTCGCCACCCGCTCGCCCATCGCCCGGCTGAGATGATACCCGAGCGGCCCCAGCGGCCCGGTGTCATCGCCGGCAAACAGTCCGGTCGTCACCTGAAACACCAACACCGCCAGAAGAACCATCACCATCCACCCGCCGGCCGCGTTATGGCCGATCTCGGTATCCGGCAGGCGCGGGCCGCCGAAGCTCCGCAGGTGCCGCACAGCCTCCGCCGGGCTTCGGAGGAATTGGCGGAACCGGGACGTCTCACTGCCGGCAAACCCCCAGACGATCCGAAAAATCAGCAGCGTCATCATGGTATAGCCAGAGATGAAATGCGCGGTCACCCACTCCATCTTCGCCGTGACGAAGCTGACGATAATCAGCAGCACTACCATCCAGTGAAATAGCCGCGTCGGCGCATCCCAAACGCGCATCAGCAACTGCGGCACCCGTGGAACGGGCGGGCCGGTGGGCCGGCGCACCGGCGAGGTCTGGACCATGATCGTAGGCTCCTTGGACACCCGCCACTGTATCCCGCCGCTGCCTTGACGGAAATGCCCGGCCTGGTCATGCCCGCGCGATGTCACTCCTGCCGACCATCGCGTCCCTCTGGCCGATCTACCGCGCACCGATCCTAACGGCGTCGGTCACGCTGGCCGGGGCCGGCCTCGCGCGCGCGTTGCACCGTCCCCTTCCAGTCGCCCCACTGGCCATCCTGGTGGGCTGGGTGATGCTGGCCTGGCCCGGCTTCCCCGCCCGTCCGCCTTGGGCCGCGGTGCTCAGCCCGGCACAACTGACCGACTTCCTCCTACTCCCCGCGATCCTCGTGGCCGCCCATGCAGCATTCGCCCTGCGCGGGAAACCCGGCCGCAGATGGGTGCGCTGGAGCCCGGTGCTGCTCGGGTTCCTCATCAGCTGGTGGATCGCCGGAATGCCGCCGGGCCATCGCGAGTTCTGGCGGGTGTGGGCCGGAACGGCGCTGGTGCTGTGGCTCCTGCATCGCGGGATCGCCGGCCGGTGGGAGCGCGCGGTGGCGGCGGTGGCCGGGCTCGCCGGCGGCCTGATCATCGCCGGCGCACCCTGGGCCTGGTCCCTCTCGGCGCTGGTGCTCCTGGCCTCGGGACCGGCACCGGCGATGCTGATCGGCGTGGGCGCGGCCGCCGCGGCGCTGGGGGCGGGCAGGGTGGTGCGTGGAATCCTGGACCCGGTGGATGTCGCCTGCCTCGCCGCGCTGTCGGTGCCCTGGGTCATGCCCAGGCTCCTCACCTCCCGCCCGCTGCGGCACCTCACCCGGACCCGGACCGGCGCCGCCATCATCGCCGGCGCGGGCCTCGTCTGGGCCGTAACCTGGCTCGCCGTCCGTTTAGGACGCCCGCCTGCTGCATGAGACGGCCTAATTGCGGAATGCCGTTTTGACGCTTACATATCAGAAATGACACAGGACAGGGTCTCATCGCGCAAAACCGCGCCGATCGTGCTGGTCGCTGTCGGGGCCGCCGCCGCCC
>JAYVOF010000135.1:0-29116 GCA_043758105.1 Rhodospirillales bacterium
GGCGATTCAGCCGGTGGCGTTGACGGTGGTGGGGGACCTTTATTCCGTGGAGGAGCGGGGGAAGATCCAGGGGTGGCTTGCCAGCGTTTGGGGGGTGTCGTCGGTGCTGGGGCCGTTGGCGGGTGGGTTGATCATTGCGCATTTGAGCTGGGCTTGGGTGTTCTGGATCAATATTCCGGTGGGGATCGCGTCGGCGTATGGGTTCATCACCTATCTGAAGGAGACGGCGGTGCGGGAGCGGCAGGCGGTCGATACCGTGGGGGCCGGGCTGTTCGCGCTGTCGGTGGCGGCCGTCATGATCGCGTTGACGCAGGCCGGAACGTCGTCGGTCGATAGCGCGGTGATTGCTGTGGCGATTGCGGGCGTGAGCATCGGGCTGTTCGTCTTGCAGGAGCGGCGGGTGGCGGCGCCGATGGTGAATTTCTCTCTGTGGGCCCGGCGACCGATCGCGACCGCCAATGCGGCGACGGCGCTGAGCGGGATGGCGGTGATCGGGCTCACGACGTTCCTGCCGATGTATGTGCAGAGCGTGCTGGGGCAGACGCCGCTGGTGGCGGGGTTTGCGCTGACGATGATGGTGCTGGGCTGGCCGGTGGGGGCGACGGTGTGCGCCAAGAGTTTCCCGCGGTTCGGGTTGCGGACGCCGCTGCTGTTTGGGGCGGCGTTGCTGCCGTTGGGGGCGCTGGCGTTCCTGGCGTTGGCGCCGGGTGGGTCGGCGGTGGTGGCGGGGGCCGGGTCGTTGGTGATGGGGCTCGGCATGGGGTTTCTGAACACGGCGGCGATCGTGATCATTCAAGAGAGCGTGGGCTGGTCGGATCGCGGGTCGGCGACGGCGTCCAACATTTTTTCGCGCAACCTTGGCAGCACGTTGGGGGCGACGGTGCTGGGGGTGGTGCTGAACCTCAGTTTGGCGCATCCGCTTGTGGGACCGGCGGTGGATTTCGATGAGATTCGGCAGTTGCTGGATCAGCCGGGCGGGGTGGGGGCGGCGGCGGCGCGGATGGCGCTTGGCCACTCGTTGCATTTGACGTTCTGGGCGGTGTTTGCGGTGGCGGTGGCGACGTTGGCCGCCGCCACACTGGTGCCGCGGGTGGCGATCAAGCAGACGGCGCGGGAGGCGGCCTGAGATGCTGCACCTGCGAAGCGACCGGTTGCATTGGCCGGTTCGTTAGGCGCAGCTTGGGACTCCCACGCTTGGGTATAACCAGGAGGCGACCGATGACAGTGAGTGCAATCCTGAGACACAAAGGCAACGAGATCGCCCGCGTGGCGCCGACGGCGACGATCGCCGAAGTGTCGCAGCGCCTCACGGCCCGGCGTATCGGCGCAGTGCTGGTGCTGGACAACGCCGACCAGCTACTGGGGATCGTAAGCGAGCGGGACATCGTCTGTAGCCTGGCAGAGAACGGCGCCCGCACGATGGAGATGACTGCCGCCCAGCTGATGACCCGCGACCTGCACATCGCGACGCCGGCCACGACCGTCGTTGAGGCGACGGAGATGATGACCCATGGCCGCTTCCGCCACCTGCCGGTGATGGACGGCGACCGCCTGATCGGCATCGTCAGCATCGGCGACATCGTGAAGGCGCGGATGGAGCAGCAGGCGCAGGAGGTGGATAGTTTGAAGGCGTATGTGGCGGGGGGTTAAACGCCGGGCACGATCCTTACGTCGCGCTCGGCCGCACCATGAATGTGCTTGAGCGCTTCGGCGTAGGCCGGGCTGTGATAGACCGCCGTGGCCTGCTCGACGCTGTCGAACTCGATGAGGACGGTGCGCTGCTCGAGCCCGCCCTCGAACCACGCCGCCGCCACGCCACGCGCCAAAAAGCGCCCACCTCCCGCGGTGACAGCCGGACCGGCGAGGGCGGCGTAGCGGGCGAGGGCTTCTGGGTTGGTGATCGCGCGGTAGGTGGAGATCCAATAGGCGGGCATGATTTTTTCCTCAAACAGGGTGGCAATTAGCCTTTTTTCCCGGCATCGCTTGTCGCCAGCGTGACGATCTAGGGACCACAAGCGCACCTGTTGCCCCTGGATTGCCGCGCCCCAAGCGGGGCTCGCAATGACGATCAACCCGGGATTCCAGCGCGCGTTTTTCATTGCGGCCCAGGTCGAGCAGTTCCGCTGCAATGGTATCGATATCGGCTTCGGTGACCCGACCGTCACGTAGCAGGGCGGCCTGCTCGATGGTCCAGGCGTAGAAGTCTTGGTCGATGCGGGAGATGTTGCTCACCGGGCGAGTGTACGCCGGTTGGCCGGACTAATAAAGCCGTCTGCGCCTTCGCGGGAGTAGCCGTTAGCCATGGAACGCAGCCAGTTGCGGCACGCGCTCGACGGCAATGGTGTCGGCGCGTGACAGGACCCGGGCCATGTCGTACGCCAGCTGCATTTGCGCCCAAACATGCGGTGTGCTGCCGAATGCTTTCGCGAGCCGGATGGCCATTTCGGGGGAAATTCCAGCGTGTCCGTTGACAAGGTCGGACAGCGCCTTCCGGCTGACGCCAAGTGCCTTCGCGCCCTCCGTCACGGATAGGCCCAACGGCTCTAGGCAATCCAACCGGACCAGCTGGCCCGGATGCGGCGGATTCTTCATCGGCATAGGTCACTCCTCAATGATAGTCGATCAGGTCCACATCCACGGCGTCCGGTCCCTCGAACCGCCAAACGATCCGCCAATTGCCGGACATCGACACCGCCCAACACCCGGTCAACTCATCCTTTAGGGGATGAAGCCGGAAACTAGGCAGGGTCATGCCGTCCGGACCCGTCGCGGCATCCAAAGCCGTCAACACACGCCCGATTTTATCTGAGTGCGTCGCCTGCACCTTAGGACGATCATCTTGTTCAAACAGCACCTTCAGACCTTTATGCCGAAAGGATCAGATCATTTCGGCAGTGTAACCTACCACCTATCAAAAAACAGTGAAAATGATGACCGAACCCAACTCGTCCAAATTTAATATCGCTTATAAGACAAGAACTTACCCGACATTGTCATCTTCACCCGGTCGCCCTTCTGGTCCGGTTGGCGCTCAAGCGTCATGTCGAAGTCGATGGCACTCATGATGCCGTCGCCGAATTCCTCGTGGATCATGTCCTTCCAGGTGGTGCCATAGACCTGGATCAGCTCGTAGAACCGGTAGATCAGCGGGTCGGTCGGCACCGCGGTGGGGAGGGAGCCGCGGTAGGGGGCTTCGGCCAGGAGTTCGATTTCGTCGGGTGTGAGGTCGAATAAGAGTCCGGTTTTCTCGGCTGTTTCCGTGGTCATGCTCATTTGACCCAGGCATGCCGCGGCGGTCCAGACTGGGGCGTGGCCCAGCTTTTCGGCCACTTCGGCCCAGGTCCAGCCCTTTTTCTTTTTGAGGGCGCGAATTTTTAGGCCGAGAGCAGTCTTCGAATCGTTCACGCTACATTCTCCAAAATATCTGCCGGCCGGACTTCCGGCACGGATCGGCCGTCCCAATCCGCCGGGCGCGATCCGGCGAGGGTGCGGGACCGGGTGACCAGGAAATCGACGATGTGGTTGCGCAACCGATAGTGACCCGGCGTGCGGTGGATGCTCTGGCGGTCGCGCGGGCGGGGCAGGGTGTTGACCACGACCTCCGCCACCCTTGCGTCCGGGCCGTTGGTCATGAGCAGGATGCGGTCGGCGAGCAAAATCGCCTCGTCCACGTCATGGGTGATCATGAACGCCGTCTGCTGCGCGTCCAGTACCAGGCGCAGGACCTCGTCCTGCAGCGTGCCGCGAGTGAGGGCGTCCAGGGCGCTGAACGGCTCGTCCATCACCAGCAACGCGGGCTCGATGCTCAAGGCGCGGGCGATGCCGACCCGTTGTTTCATACCGCCGGACAGCTCGGCCGGCTTGCGGTCGGCGGCGTCGGCCAGGCCTACCAGGTGCAGCACCTGGCGCGCATGGTCCTGCACCTGGGTCCTGCTCCACTTCGGATGCCGGGATTTGACCGCAAACGCCACGTTGCCCAGTGCGGTCAGCCACGGCAGCAGGGCATGCGATTGGAAAATGACCGCGCGGTCGAGCGCCGGGCCGCTGACTTCGTGGCCGTCCATGACGATGGTGCCGGAATCCGGCGCCTCCAGCCCGGCGAGGATATTCAGGATCGTGGTCTTGCCGCAGCCGGAGTGGCCGATCAGCGCCACGAACTCGCCGCGCTCCACCCCGAACCACACGTCCCGGAACACGGGGCGGGCGCCATACGAGCGGGAGATGCCTTCGACGCTCAGCCAAGCGCGTGACATCGCCCTATTCCCGCCACGAGATGGCGCGCTGGGCGCGGCCGAGCAGCTGGTCCAGCAGCATGCCCACCAGGCCGATGATCAGGATGGCCACCACGATGTCGGCGATGCTGAGATTGTTCCATTGGTTCCAGACAAAATACCCGATCCCGGTGCCACCGACCAGCATCTCGGCGGCCACGATCACCAGCCAGGCGATGCCGATGCTGATGCGGGCGCCGGTCATGATGGTGGGGGCGGCCGCGGGCAGGATCACGGTGAACGCCGTCCGCCAGCGCCCGGCCTCCAGCGTGCGGGCCACGTTCAGCCATTCTTTACGCACCGACGCCACGCCGAACGCGGTGTTCAGCAGCATCGGCCAGATGGCGCAAATGAAGATGACGAAGATGGCGGAGATCGAGCTGTCCTTGATCGTGTAGAGAGCGAGCGGCATCCAGGCGAGCGGGCTTACGGGCCGCAGCACCTGGATGATCGGGTCGAGTGCGCCGTTCAACACCGGGCTCATGCCGATCAGGAAGCCGAGCGGCACGGCCACGATGACCGCCAGACCAAAGCCAAGCAGCACGCGCAGCAAGGACCAGCCGAGCTGGATGCCGATGCCCTGGTCGTTGGTGCCGTGGATATAGAATGGGTCTTTCAACAAGGCCCAGGCGCGCACCGCGATGTCGGACGGGCGGGGCATGGGCGTTTTCTGCCCGACCTGCGCGGCGGCGCCCAACAGCGCCGCGTATTCCGGGTCGAGCGCCGGGCCGGTGGGGGCGGCGGGGGTCGCGGCGATCTGCCAGGACCCCAAGCCGACCGTCAGGATGATGGCCAGCAACAGCCAGGAGCGGAGCCGATCTTTCAAGTTGGGGCTTTCATCGCTTGATGGCGAAGGACTGGACGTACGCTTCGGGCTCGGCCGGGTCGAAGGTTTTGCCCATGATGGTGTGGGATTTATAGGGGCTGGCCGGTACGCTCAGGCCCTCGGCCCGCATCTGCTCGCCGGCGCCGGTCGCCAGGAACACTTGCTCGGCCACGTCCCGCCAGGCGAGGTCGCCCTTGACCTGCCCCCAGCGCTTCATCTGCGTCATGATCCATAGCGCCATGGATTGGTAGGGAAACGGCTCGAAGCTCACCCGGTCCGGCACCCGCTGCACGCCGCCCAGCCCGTCGGCGTAGGTGCCGGTCAGCGCCTGCTCCACCACCGTCACCGGCTGGTTCAGGTAGTTTTGCGCCGCGACCACGCCCGCGACGTCCCTGCGGTTTTCAGCCTTGTTGGCATAGGCCGCTGCTTCGATCACCGATTTCAGCAGCGCCTGATAGGTGCCCGGCGCCTTGGTCACCATCTCGCGCGACACCGCGAACGCGCAGCACGGATGGCCGTCCCAGAGTTGCCGGGTGAGCACATGGATGAAGCCCACGCCGTCATAGACCGCGCGCTGGTTGAACGGGTCGGGGCCCAGAAAGCCATCGATATTCTCGGCGCGGAGATTCGCCACCATCTCGGGCGGCGGCACCACGCGCAATTGGACATCCTTGTCGGGATCGAGGCCGGCCTCTGCCAAGTAATAGCGCAGCAGGTAGTTGTGCATTGAATAGTCGAACGGGATGCCGAGCTTAAAACCCTTCCAGTCCTTCGGGTCCCGGCGGTCCTTGTGCTTGGTGGCGAGCGTGATGGCCTGGCCGTTCACGTTCTCGATCGCCGCCACACTCCACGGCACCGGGTTGGAGCCGGCGCCCATGCTGATGGCGAGCGGCATCGGGCTCAGCATGTGCGCCGCGTCGTATTCGCCGTTCAGCGACTTATCCCGGATCACCGCCCAGCCGGCGGTGCGCACGACTTCGACGTTTAGGCCGTGCTTGGCGTAGATGCCCATGGGCGCGGCGAGGATGATGGGGGTGGCGCAGGTGATGCCGATGAAGCCGACCTTCAAATCTTTCCTTTCTGGCGCGGGTGCGGTGTCGGCCAGCGCCTCCTGGATGCGCCAGATCGGCACCACCTGGTCCATGGAAGCCGCCACGGTCGCGGCACCCAGCACACTCAACACGCGCCGCCGCCCGGCTTCACCGCCAAACGCCGCCCGTTCGGCCGCGGCCCGGACGATCTGCGCCGCGCCATCCCCGGCCCTATCGCAGACCAAGCCGTGAGTGCGGCACCCGCATAGGGCGGAGTGCTGACGCGAGTTCGGGAATTTCATAAACGGTCCGCCTTTGGCTTTCTGGTGTGAAGAAGGCAAATGTTGTGCCAGGCCGGAACCGAATATACGGCGGTAAATAGACTGAACGTTCTGACTGAGTGCACATGAAAATGGCACAATTTGCCGCTATGCGCGCCGTTCCGTATCCGGGACGGGTTCGGCATTAACGGAGCAATGACATGGCATTACCGGTTTCCATTCCTAAGAAACCCGGCTGGGTGAGTGAGTTCCAGGCCTTCATCATGCGTGGCAACGTCGTCGATCTCGCCGTCGGTATTGTCATCGGCGCCGCGTTTACCAGTATCGTGACGAGCCTGGTGAAGGATTTGCTGACCCCCGTGCTTGGAGTTGCGGCCGGCGGCGTCGATTTCAGCAATCTGTTCATCACGCTGAAGGGCACGCACGAGACGACGCTCGAAGCCGCGCAGAAGGCGGGCGCGGTGACCATGAACATCGGCCTGTTCCTGAACTCGGTCATCTCCTTCCCCATCGTCAGCTTCGTGATCTTCATGATCGTGAAGGCGCTGGCCCGTTTCCAGAAGAAAGCCGAAGAGGCCCCGGCCGGGCTCAGCACGACCGAGCAGGCGTTGATCGAGATCCGCGACCTGATGAAGGTGTCACGCGTCTAGCCCGTCTTATACCAGCGGCCGTAGTCAGTCTGACCTTTGCGCAAATCGTGGGGTGGGCTTCAGCCCAAAGCTTTCGGCCGTCCCGGTCGTGGTGGGCTGAAGCCCACCCTACAAAGGTTAAGAGTCATCGTGGACGACGGTTGGTATTATATCCGTGGCGTCGTCAGTGATCTGCTGTCCTTAACCGTCGTTGCCTGTTCGGCACCGATTTTTGGCAAACCCTGGGTATGAACCGGGGCCGAACTTTTTCCCGTCACATGGTGGGGTGCGGAAGTGCACCCCACCCCACGAGCTTTAGGCCGTTCCGGTCTTGGTGGGCTGAAGCCCACCCTACGAAGATTAAGGGCCGTCGTGCGTAATGATTTTAGGCTTCGCAGCCCTCGGATCTGAGCAGTTCCAAGACGGTCGCCTCCGGCACGTCGGATGCCGTGAATGCCTCGCCGATGCCGTGGACCAGCACGAAATGCAGCGCCCCGTCCCGCATCTTTTTGTCCCGTCGCATTTGTGAGACCAGCTTGCCCGCGGAAAACCTGCGGTTCAGCATGGACGGCTCGGACGGTAACCCCATCTGCGCCAGATGCCGCTCCACCCGCGCCGCATCCGCCGGGTCACAATGGCCGAGCCGGGCCGACAGCCGGAACGCGAGGCCGAGGCCGATCGCCACCGCCTCCCCATGCAACAAACCGCCGCCATAGCCCACCTCCGCCTCGAGCGCGTGGCCGAACGTGTGGCCTAAATTCAGCAAGGCCCGGCCGCCGCTCGCCCGCTCCTCGCGCTCGTCCTCCACCACGATCGACGCCTTGAACGCACAGGCGCGCATCACCGCCTCTGCCTGCAGGCCGCGATCCCCGGCGGCGATGGCCGGGCCGTGCGCTTCGCACCAGGTGAAGAACGCAGCGTCACCAATGAGCCCCGCCTTGGCGATCTCGGCATAGCCGGCGCGCAATTCCCGGACCGGCAGCGTGCCCAGCGTGCCGGTATCGGCCAGCACCATGCGGGGCTGATGGAACGCGCCGATCAGGTTCTTACCGTGCCGGGTGTTGATCCCGGTCTTACCGCCCACCGAGCTGTCCACCTGGCTCAGCAGCGTGGTCGGCACCTGGACGAACGGCAGGCCGCGCAGCGTGGTGGCCGCCGCGAACCCGGCCAAATCTCCCACAACGCCGCCGCCCAGGGCCAGCACCGTGGTCCGTCGCTCGACGCCCACATCCAGCAGGCCATCCACCACGCGCTGATAGCCCTCCATGCTCTTGGACGCCTCACCGGGCGGCACGATGATCACGTGCGTTTTCACCCCGGTTTCATGCAGGCTGGCCAACAGCGTCGGGAGGTGCAGCGCGGCCACCGTCTCATCCGTCACGATCGCCACGCGTTTTTGCGGCAGCACCGGGGCCAGCAATGCGCCGGCGCGGGCCAGCACGGTGTCCCCGATCACCACCTCATACGGTGCCTGTTCCAGCGCCACCTGCAGCCGGCGGGGTCGGTTGTAATTATCGAGCGCGCGTAGCACCCGGCTGGTCGTGGCCTCCGGATGCTCATCGCCGCAATCGACTACGATGTCCGCCTCGGCATAGACCGGGTGACGCCGCTCCATGAGGCCAGCCAGGATGTCGGACGGGTTGCCGCCGCGCAGCAGGGGGCGGTTGTTGCGGGACGCGACCCGGCGCACCAGCGTTGACAGCTCGACCCGGAGCCAGACCGCGACGCCGTCCTCGCGAATCGTGGCGCGGGTCTGTGCGTCCATATAGGCGCCGCCCCCGGTCGCCAGCACGATCGGGTCGCCGGCCAATAACCGGCGGACGACCCGGCGCTCACCATCGCGGAAATCCGCCTCACCATAGCGGTCGAACAGTTCGGGGATGCTGCAGCCGGCCGCGAGCTCGATTTCCGCATCCGCGTCGCGGAACAGGAGGCCGAGGCGCGCGGCGAGGCGGCGGCCGATGCTGGTCTTGCCCGCGCCCATCAACCCGACCAGCACGATGCTGCGCCCGGCGATACAGGCGGGGGGGAGTGCGGCGGCCTCGTCCAGCGCGGACAGGTCGTGCGGGTGGTTGCGTGTCATGGTGTGCGACGCTAGCACACGCCCACATGCGACGGCCACGGACCTGCCTCACGGTCGGATACGCGGCCGGTCTGAGGGGCGAGGTCGATGGGTCGTTTGATGCTGGTGGTCCTGGGAGTGGCCGCGATCGTGCTGGTGGTGGGCACGGTCGTGCTGGGCGCGTTTCCGCCGGGTCCGCGCACGGAGCAGGTGCAGCGCGTGCTGCCGAACGACAAGTTCGCGCCGCGGTAATATGGACCGGCCCATTCTGGACCGGCACGTCGAGGCGTTCCTCGAGATGCTGGCCGCCGAGCGTGGGGCGGCGCGCAACACGCTGCTGGCGTATCGCGCGGATTTGGAAGCGTTTGCGGCGTTTGCTGCCACAAGGGGGCAGCGCCCGGCGGAGGTGACGGCGGAGTCGGTCGGACTGTACATGCGCGGTCTGCATGGTGACGTCTCCGCCCGCACGGCGGCGCGGCGACTGTCGTCGTTGCGCGGATTCTGCCGGTTTTTGGTGCAGGAGGGCGTGCGGGACGATGATCCGAGCATGCTGGCCGAAAGCCCCCGGCTACCGTCGAGCCTGCCGCGCCATTTGACGGAGGCGGAGGTCGATGCGCTGCTGGCCGCGGCCGCCGCGCGCCCGGGCACGACCGGCCTCATGGCGTTGGCGGCGCTGGAAATTCTCTATGCCGCCGGGCTCCGTGTGTCCGAACTGCTGGGGTTGCCGCAGGGGCGGCTGAACGACACGCTGATCGTGCGCGGCAAGGGCGGGCGGGAGCGGATGGTGTTGTTGAGCACCGGCGCCCGGGACGCGGCGGCGGCGCTGATGCGGGCGACCGGGCCGGGACGCTGGCTGTTTCCGGGACGCGATCCGCGCCAGGCGCTGACCCGGCAGGGCTTTGGCCTGATGCTGAAGCTTGTGGCGCTCGATGCCGGGCTCGACGCGGCGCGGGTCAGCCCGCACGTGCTGCGGCATAGTTTTGCCAGCCACATGCTGGCCCGGGGGGCGGATCTGCGCGCGTTGCAGATGCTGCTGGGGCACGCCGACATCGCGACGACGCAAATCTACACCCACGTGCTGGCAGAGCGGTTGCGGGAGATCGTGGCGCTGCATCACCCGCTCGCCCAGACCTAAGCTGGTCCAGACTTAATACATGCCGCCACCCTACGGGCGGGCTGTATTACTTCGCTAAGCGGCTCTCAATGACGGCGTCTGCCGTCCACTTTGTTCCATGATGTACGATTCACCAATTATCAATCCGTTTCTTTCCAGGCGAATAATTATAGGAACATGGGCGATTAAACGAGAAACCCTCGGCATGGCACTATTGCTCCAGCGGTCCGCCGTAGATTTTAAGAACCGATCCGGCTTCGGTAACGACGGAATCGCCGATCCCCCTCGCCTCGTATCGCACTGCACCATAAGGCTTTTTCCCCCGCCACCCTTGTCGGCTGAAAGAGGGGGCGCTAGGTCTGAGGCCGACCTTCTCTGGAGTGACGCGCATGGCTGACACTGCCACCCTTCCTCAGCGCGACGATACCATGAGCAAAGAGCAGCTGTTGGCAGCGTACAGTGCCATGCTGCTGATCCGGCGGTTCGAGGAGCGGGCGGGGCAGCTGTATGGCATGGGGCTGATTGGCGGGTTTTGTCATCTGTATATCGGGCAGGAGGCCGTGGTCGTCGGCATTCAGGCGGCGCTGGGGGAGGGCGATCAGGTCATCACCTCCTATCGCGACCATGGCCACATGCTAGCCTGCGGGATGGAGCCGCGCGGCGTGATGGCGGAACTAACCGGGCGGTCTGGCGGCTATTCCAAGGGCAAGGGCGGCTCCATGCACATGTTTTCCAAGGAAAAGCGGTTCTTTGGCGGACATGGGATCGTGGGGGCGCAGGTGAGCCTCGGCACCGGGCTTGCGATGGCGAACTGGTATCGCGGCAGTGACCGGGTGTCCGCCACGTATTTCGGTGAGGGTGCCAGCAATCAGGGGCAGGTGTTCGAGAGCTTCAATATCGCCGCGCTGATGAAGCTGCCGTGCATCTATGTCATTGAAAATAACAAATACGGCATGGGCACCAGTGTGGAGCGGGCGTCCGGCTCGCATGACCTCAGCCAGAACGGCGCGCCCTGGGGTATCCCCGGCGTAAAGGTGGATGGGATGGATGTTGGCGCGGTAAAGGCGGCGGCAGATATCGCCGTCACGCATTGCCGGTCTGGCGCTGGGCCGTATTTGCTGGAGGTGAATACCTATCGCTACCGCGGCCACTCCATGTCCGACCCGGCGAAATATCGCACCCGGGAAGAGGTGACTAAGATGCGCGAAGAGCGGGATTGTATCGAGCAGGCGCATGGCCGGCTGGCGGCGATGAACGTGTCGGACGATGAATTCAAGCAGATCGATACCGACATCAAGGCCCGCGTGGCCGAGGCGGCGGAGTTCGCGCAATCGAGCCCCGAGCCGGATGAGCGCGAGCTGTGGACCGATATTCTGGTCGAAGGCTGAGCCATGTCCACGCAAATCCTGATGCCGGCCCTGAGCCCCACCATGACCGAGGGCAAGCTTGCCCGGTGGTTGAAGAAGATCGGTGAGGACGTGAAATCCGGGGACGTGATCGCGGAGATCGAGACGGACAAGGCCACCATGGAGGTGGAGGCCGTGGACGAGGGCACGCTGTCCTCTATCTTGGTGGCGGAGGGCACGGATGGTGTACCGGTCAACACGGTGATCGCAGTATTGAACGGGGATGGCAGCGAGACGGCCGCGGCGCCGGTGGCCAAGGCGGCCGAGCCGACGGAGCGGGTTGTGGCGGAGAAAAGCACCGCAATGGTGCCGGCCACGGCGCAAGCCGCCGAGAAGGATTGGGGGCCGACCAAGCCCACCACCGTCCGCGAGGCGTTGCGGGACGCGATGGCGATGGAGCTGCGCCGGGATGACCGAGTGTTCCTGATCGGCGAAGAGGTCGCGCAGTATCAGGGCGCGTATAAGATCAGCCAGGGCCTATTGGACGAGTTCGGGCCGCGGCGGATTATCGACACGCCCATCACCGAGCATGGCTTCACCGGCATGGCCGTTGGCGCGGCGATGGATGGGCTGCGGCCGATCGTCGAGTTCATGACGTTCAACTTCGCCATGCAAGCCATTGATCATATTATTAATTCTGCGTCCAAGACGTTGTATATGTCCGGCGGCCAAATGGGCTGCCCGATCGTGTTCCGCGGCCCGAACGGCGCAGCGTCCCGCGTGGGTGCGCAGCACAGTCAGGATTACGCCAGCTGGTATGCGCATTGCCCGGGGTTGAAGGTGGTAGCGCCGTGGTCATCGGCGGATGCCAAGGGACTGTTGCGCTCCGCTATCCGCGACCCGAACCCGATCATCTTTCTCGAGAACGAGATCCTGTATGGCCAGACGTTCGAGTGTCCGACCGATGAGGAATTTCTCGTGCCGATCGGCCGCGCCAAGGTCGAGCGGGTGGGCAGCACGGTCACCATCGTCGCCTATTCGGTCATGGTGGGTGTCGCGCTGAAGGCGGCGGAGGTGCTGGCCGGGCAGGGGATCGAGGCGGAGGTGATCAATTTACGATCGCTGCGGCCTTTGGACACGCAGACGATCGTGGACAGCGTGAAGAAGACGTCCCGGCTGGTGACGGTGGAGGAGGGCTGGCCCTATGCCGGCATCGGCTGCGAGATCGCGATGCAGGTGATCGAGCACGCGTTCGATTATTTGGACGCGCCGCCGGTGCGGGTCACCGGGCTCGATGTGCCGCTGCCCTATGCGGCGAACCTCGAGAAACTGGCGTTGCCGCAGCCGGATTGGGTCGTGGCCGCCGTGAAAAAGATCGTCTGAGGAGCGCGCCATGGCGACCAATATCCTGATGCCGGCGCTGTCCCCGACCATGACGGAGGGGACGCTGGCCCGGTGGCTCAAAAAAGAGGGCGACCAAGTCCGCTCCGGCGACGTGCTGGCGGAGATCGAGACCGATAAGGCCACCATGGAGGTGGAGGCGGTCGATGAGGGCATTCTGAGCCGCATTCTCGTGCCGGACGGGACGGCCAACGTGAAGGTGAACGAGCCGATCGGCGTGATGGACGGCGATGGGTCCGAGGCGCCGGCGGCCAAGCCCGCACCCAAGGCCGAGGCCGCGCCCGCCACTCCGACACCCACACCGGCACCCGCACCGGCTCCCGTGGCCGCGCCCGTAGCGGCAAAGGCCGAACATACCGGCGACCGCGTGTTCGCCTCGCCGCTGGCCCGGCGTATGGCGCAGCAGGCCGGGCTCGATCTGTCGAAGGTGCATGGCACAGGACCGAACGGCAGGATCGTTCGCGCCGACATCGAGGGCCATCGGCCGGCGACCGAAGCGGCGGCACCGAAAGCTGCTGCAGCGCCGGCGCCGGTTATGGCACTGCCGGCCAAGGGACCTTCGAGCACTGGGCCGATCACCGCCCCGCATACCCTGGTGCCGAACAGCACGATGCGCCGGGTGATCGCCAAGCGGCTGACCGAGAGCCACCAACAGGTGCCGACGTTTTATGTCACCATGGATATCGAGCTGGACGCGCTGTTGAAATTACGGGCGGATTTGAATGGGCGGGCGCCGAAGGAGGGTGGCTTCAAGCTGTCGGTTAACGATTTGGTCATCAAGGCATGCGCGGTGGCACTGCGCCGGGTGCCCGGCCTGAATGCCTCGTGGACCGAGGAGGCGATCGCGCACTATACCGACGTCGATATTAGCGTGGCGGTATCGATCCCGGACGGTCTGATCACGCCGATCATCCGGCAGGCGGATCAGAGGGGGCTGGTTTCGATTAGCGCCGCCATGAAGGACCTGGCGGCCCGGGCCAAGACGGGCAAGCTGAAGCCGGAGGAGTTCCAGGGGGGTGGGTTCTCGATTTCGAACCTTGGCATGTTTGGTGTGAAAGAGTTCACCGCCATCATCAACCCGCCCCAGGCGGCGATCCTGGCCGTGGGGGCCGGGGAGCCTCGGGCGGTGGTGAAGGACGGGGCGCTGGCGGTGGCGACGGTCATGAGTTGCACGCTGTCGGTGGATCACCGGGTCGCGGACGGGGCCACGGGCGCGCAGTGGATGGCGGCGTTTAAGGCGATTATCGAGGATCCGCTATCTTTGATGCTGTGAGTGCTTGTGGCCCCACCCTCACCCCGGCCCTCTCCCGCCAGCGGGAGAGGGGGAAGGAAGTCAGATGGAACAGTTTGATCTTGTTGTATTAGGCGGCGGCCCTGGCGGGTATGTGGCGGCCATTCGGGCGGCTCAGCTGGGCATGAAGGCGGCCGTGGTCGAGCGGGAGAGTTTGGGTGGAATTTGCCTCAACTGGGGCTGTATTCCCACCAAGACGCTGCTGCGGTCGTCCGAGATCAACCATCTGCTGCATCATTTGGGCGAATACGGGTTTTCCGCCGATAACATCCGCTTCGACCTGCCGGCCATCGTCAAGCGGTCACGGGCGGTGGCGAAGCAGCTGGCGTCCGGTGTGGGGCACTTGTTGAAGAAGAACAAAGTCAAGGTGTTCGATGGGCAAGCGAAGTTCGCCGGTCCGCACACCATCGATGTGAGTAAGGACGGTAAGACCACGCAGCTGACCGCGCCGCATATCATCATCGCCACCGGCGCCCGGGCGCGGCAACTGCCGGGGCTCGAGGGTGATGGCGAACTGATCTGGACCTATCGGGACGCCATGGTGCCGAAGACGATGCCGAAATCGCTGCTGGTGATCGGCTCGGGCGCCATCGGGATCGAGTTCGCGAGCTTCTTCCGCAACATGGGGGCGGAGGTGACGGTGATCGAAATGGTGGACCGCATCCTGCCGGCCGAGGATGAGGAGATCGGCACGTTCGCCCGCAAAGCGTTCGAGAAGCAGGGTATCAAGATCATGACCGGCGCCAAGGTGACCAAGGCGGTCAAGGGTAAGGATAGCATCACCGCCACGATCCAAGTCGGGGGCGATGTGGGCGGTAAGACGCAAGAACTGGTCGTGGACCGGATCATCTCTGCGGTGGGCATTGTTGGTAATGTCGAGGATATGGGCCTCGAGACGACCAAAATTGTGGTGGAGCGCACCCATATCGTGATCGACGAGTATTGCCGCACTGCCGAACCCGGCGTGTATGCCATCGGCGACATCACCGGGGCACCGTGGCTGGCGCATAAAGCCAGCCATGAGGGGGTGATTTGCGTGGAGAAGATCGCCGGACTGAACGACGTGCATCCGCTCGATGTCGGCAACATTCCGGGCTGCACCTATAGCCGCCCGCAGATTGCGTCCGTGGGGATGACGGAGGCGGCGGCCAAGGCGGCCGGGCATGAGATCCGGGTGGGGCGCTTCCCGTTCATCGGCAACGGCAAGGCGATCGCGATGGGGGAGCCGGAGGGCATGGTCAAAACCGTGTTCGACGCGAAGTCCGGTGAGCTACTAGGCGCCCACATGATCGGCGCGGAAGTCACTGAACTCATTCAGGGTTACGCCATCGCCCGCACCTTGGAAACGACCGAGGTGGAGCTGATGCACACCGTCTTCCCGCATCCGACCGTTAGCGAAACGATGCACGAAGCCGTGCTGGACGCCTATGGCCGGGCCATCCATTTTTAGCCAAAAGCCGTAGAATCGACACAGAGACACGGAGAGGTAAAGCCACAGAGAAGCAGCCGGTCTCGGTGGCTTTGCCTCTCCGTGTCTCTGTGTTGAAAAATGACAGGCACTGCCCTGCTGAGAGAGACCCATTGACGCACTCGCATCGCCCGGCCACTTGGAAACTATGACACGCGTCGAAATTGATCACCGTCTCCGCCATCCGGAGAAGGCGCACCGCCCGGACAATCCCATCCAGCGCAAGCCGGATTGGATCCGCGTGCGTGCGCCCAGCCATCCGACCTATTTCGCCACGCAAGCCCTCATGCGCGAAAACCGGCTGGTCACGGTCTGCGAGGAAGCGGCATGCCCGAATATCGGTGAGTGCTGGTCCCAGCGCCACGCCACCATGATGATCATGGGTGACACCTGCACCCGCGCGTGCTCGTTCTGCAACGTCCGCACCGGCGTGGCCGGCGCGTTGGATGCCGATGAGCCGGCGCGCGTGGCGGATGCGGTGGCCAAGCTCGGGCTGCGGCACGTGGTGATCACGAGCGTCGATCGCGATGACCTGGCCGATGGCGGCGCGCAGCATTTCGCGCAGGTGATCCACGCCATCCGCGCCGCCGCGCCGGAGACGACGATCGAGGTGCTAACCCCCGACTTCCTGCGCAAGCCCGGCGGTGTCGAGGTGGTCGCGGCCGCCCGTCCGGACGTGTTCAACCATAATCTGGAGACGGTGCCCCGTCTCTATCCCACCATCCGGCCCGGTGCCCGGTATTACCAATCGCTCCGGTTGCTGGACCGGGTGAAAGCCGTCGACCCCACGATTTTCACCAAATCCGGCCTGATGGTAGGCTTGGGCGAAGAGCGTTCGGAGATCGGCCAGGTGATGGACGATTTACGCATCGCCGACGTGGATTTCTTAACGCTCGGTCAATACCTACAGCCTACAATCAAGCACGCGGCGGTCGAACGGTTCGTGCCGCCGGATGAGTTTGCCGAGTATGCCACCACCGCACGCGCAAAGGGCTTTTTGATGGTCAGCGCCACGCCACTTACGCGCAGCTCCTACCATGCCGACACGGATTTCGCGGCGCTCAAGGCCGCCCGCTTGGCCCGGATCTCCGCCTAGGCATGCCGACCCACGCCGAACGCAAGGTCCTGCCGTACACCGCCGAACAGATGTTCGACCTGGTGGCGGATGTGGGCAAATACCCGCAATTCCTGCCCTGGTGCGTGGGCGCCCGCGTGCGGTCTCATACCGAAACGGAGCTGGTATCCGACCTCACGATCGGTTTCGGCCCCTTCCGCGAGAGCTTCACCAGCCGCGTCAAGCTCGACCGGCCCCGGCAGGTCCAGGTCGCCTATGAGAACGGGCCGTTCCGCTATCTGAACAATCAATGGACTTTCGAGCCCAATCCGCGCGGTTGCGAGGTGCGGTTCTTCGTGGATTTCGAGTTCCGCAGCCGCTTGCTGCAATCGGCGATCGGCGTCGTGTTCAATGAGGCCGTGCGGCGTATGGTAAACGCGTTTTTAAAACGCGCCCGGGATATCTATGGCGTCCCCGTGGCCACCGTTCAGGTCCATCCGCCCGTCATCCGGCCCGTTATCCAGCCGGGCTCACGCACGCCGGTCGAGAGCCGGTGACCTACGCGCCACCCCGGTTCGACACTCGGATCCCGGTCACGGTCAACCTCTATTCCGACACGCAAACCCGGCCGACCGCGGCGATGCGCGCCTATATGATGCAAGCCGAAGTCGGGGATGAGCAACTCGGCGCCGATCCGGCGATCCATCTGCTGTGTGACCGCATGGCGGCGCTGCTGGGGAAGGAGGCGGCGATGTTCCTGCCGTCCGGCACGATGTGCAACGAGATCGCCATCCTGACGCAGTGCCGGGCCGGCGACGAGATTTTGGCGCATCCGGCTTCGCACATCGCCACGGCGGAGGGTGGGGCACCCTGGGCCCTCGCTGGCGTTGCGGTGTCGCCGTTGGAGGGGCCGGGCGGGCAATTCGGCGCCGCGACCCTCGCCGCCGCGATCCGCCCGGTGTCACGGTATTCGCCGACGCAGCGCATGGTGCTGGTGGAACAAACCGCAAATCTCGGCGGCGGGACCGTCTGGCCCCTGGATGCGTTGAACGAGGTGGCGGCCCTGGCCCATGCGCATGGCATGGTCACGCATATGGACGGCGCACGGCTGATGAACGCGTCCGTGGCGTCGGGTGTGAGTGCGGCGGACATGGCGGCGGGGTTCGATACGGTGTGGCTCGATTTCACCAAGGGACTCGGTGCGCCCTTGGGGGCCGTCTTGGCGGGTTCATCCGCGTTCATCGACGCGGCCTGGCGGTGGAAACAGCGGCTGGGCGGGGCGTTGCGTCAGGGTGGGATCAACGCCGCCGCCTGCCTCTATGCGCTGGACCATCACGTGGACCGGTTAGCGGACGACCACGCCGCGGCGCGGGCTCTGGCTCGGGGGCTCGCGCAGGTGCCAGGTCTGCTTGTCGAAATGCCGGAGACGAATTTGGTCTATATCGACACCGGGCAGACCGGATTGACGGCAGATTTGGTGCAGGAACGGGCGCGGCGGGCCGGCGTGCTTGTGTCGGTCATGGGACGATTTCGCGTGCGCGCGTGTACGCATCTGGACGTGAATCCTTCCGGCGTGGCAAAGGCCATTAGCGCACTGCGTGACGCGGTTGTTGCTTAGTTGGGAGAATAGCGAAATGCGTGCATTTTTGATGGCCAGTCTTATTCTTGGTTTGAGCGCTCCGGCGTATGCCCAGGCTCCCGTGGCCCCGATGCCCGGTGCCCCGGCTGCTGGTGCCGTGGGACAAAGCCTGCGCAGCCGCCTGCAAAACGCCGTGCCGAGCAATCAGCCGGGGAGCACCGCCGCCCAGAGCCCCGGCCCCGGCACGGCCGCACCGATGACCCCGGCACCGATGAACCAGGCACCGATGGCGACGGCTCCGGCCGCAGGAATGCCCGCCGCCACCGGCGACGCCCCCCGCACGGGCCGTCACCGCACGCAGCAGGACAAGTTCGATGCGGCCAACGTGACCCATGACGGCCACCTGACGCTGGCGCAGGCGCAGGCCGCGGCACCGATGGGCTGGCCGATGGTCGTGAAGAACTACGACAAGATCGATGTGACTCATAAGGGTTTCGTCACGATGGACGACATCCACGCCTATAACCGCGCCAAGCGCGCCGCCCGCCGCGCCGCGCACTAGCCCTTACCGCGTTGCGGCTGTGAGAAGCAGCCGCAACGCCTCTTGAACCGTGGCGTGCCTCACCCCGGCGCGGTCGCCGGGGAAGCGCTGGCAGCTGGTTTCGGTGAGTCCGTCCCGCTGCGCCAACCCGAACCAAACGGTGCCGACTGGCTTGTCCGCCGTGCCGCCGCCCGGTCCCGCAACGCCGGTGACCGCCACCACCAGATGCGCGTTCGAGCGGGTCAGCGCGCCCTCGGCCATCCGCCGTACCACCGGCTCGCTGACCGCGCCGTCGCTGATGATGAGCGGTGCGGGCACGCCCAGCATGTCCGTCTTGGCCGCGTTGGAATAGGTGATGAAGCCGCGGTCCACCACGTCGGAGCTACCGGCGATATCGGTCAGCGCCGCCGCGATGCCGCCGCCGGTGCAGCTTTCGGCGGTCGCCACTTTCCATCCCCGGGCCCGGAGCGCGGCCACCGTATCGGTCGCCAATATCGTCATAGCGCTACCCCCAAAAGACGCAGGCCGATCAGGCCGGCCGCCACAGCGAGGCCGGCTAGCATGTCGTCGGCCATGATCCCGAACGCGCCCGGCTGCCGGTCCGCCCAGCCGATGGGGCCGGGCTTGGTGATGTCCAGCAAACGGAACCCGGCAAACGCAATCGCCACGCCATACCAGCTGAGTTGCCCCAATCCTAGCATCGCGATCCACTGCCCGGCCACTTCGTCGATCACCACCCAGTTGGGGTCTGCGTCCCGGTCCGGCACGACGCCCGGGATCGCCCAGAAGCCGGCCAAGCTCGCCGCCGCCGCCGCCAACAGCAGCGCACCGGGCCAGGGAAGCAACAAGCATCCCACCGCCGCCGCGCCCACCGAACCCCAAGTACCGGGAGCCTTGGGCAAGAAGCCGAGGCCCAATCCGCTCACCACCAGCCGCATCATCGGCGCGCCTGATACACTGTGACGTTCTCCATCACGCGCTGCACATAGTTTCGCGTCTCGTTGAACGGGATCAGCTCGATCCAGTCGATCATATCGACGTTCCCGGTGCGCGGGTCGCCATTGGCGGTGAGCCAGTCCGTCACCCGTCGCGGCCCGGCATTGTAGGCGGCGAAGGCGAGGGGCGGCGCGCCGAACTGGTCCAGCAATCCCTGCAGGTAGGTGGTGCCCAGCCGCATGTTGTAGTCCGGGTCGGCGGTGAGCGCGGGCACGCTCACCGGGATGGCCAGGCCGCGCGCGACGCTGGTGGCGGTGCCGGGCATGAGCTGCATGAGGCCGCGGGCACCGGCGGGGCTGATGATCGCGTCGTCGAAGCTGCTTTCCTGGCGCATCAAGGCCCAAATCAGCGTGGGATCGGGGCCGGGCGGCGGCGTGACCGGCGTGGGCCAGCCCGAAACCGGCAGCACGAAACCGTCCCGCCCGGCACGCCGCGCCAGCGCCACGGCCTGATCCGGCAGGCCGAGCCCCGCGGCCAAATGCGCCAGCATCGACCGCTGCGCGGGGGTCGGGCCGAGATCGTCCAGGCGGACGATGAACGGCCGGGCACGGCGGGGATCCCCCCATGCCGCCAGCAGGATCGCGGCGCGGGCGATCTCGTGATTGAGGAAGGCCTGCGCGTCCGGCCGGGTCCAGGCCGGGTCCCGCGCGGCGCGGAGGCGGTCCTGCACGGTTTGGTCCTGACCCAGGGTGCGCGCGGCGAGTTGGCCGTAATAGGTCGTCGGCCACGCGGCGGCGGCGGCGTAGGCCCGGGCGGCCTCGGGATTGCCGGCGGCGGCTAGGGCCCGGGCGCGCCAATACTGCGCGCGGGCTTGCGTGATGACGGAGGGGGACAACGTCGCCAGGCGGCTGAAATGCTGCAGCGCCGCCGCGTTTTGGCCGAGACGCAGCGCGGTCCAGCCGGACAGGAACGCCGAATCGAGCGCCGGCTCGCCCGTTTGGGCCGGTGTGTTGAATACGCTGAGCGCCAGCGCCATGGCCCCACTGCGCAGCAGCCGGCGCCCGAGCTGCGCGCGCTCGTCCCAAAATGCGCCACGCCGCTCCGGGGGAGCAGCCTGTTCGGCGGTCACGCCCTGCGCCGCCCAGAGTTGCGCCGCGTCCTGGTCCAACCCCGCCCGGCGATACCAGCGGGCGAGGTCCAGCATGAGCGCCGGGTCATCGCGTTTGGGGAGGGCGGCGACCAAGGCGGGGGCGACTGGATCGTCCCGGCGCAGCGCCAGGCGCACCTCGCCCAGCGGATGGTCAGCCGGGTCGAGCCGCTGCAATTGCCGGGATGCCAGGCCGCCCGGTGCGCCGTTATCTGTCCAGGCGAGGCGGTCGAAGCGGCGCCATTGGTCGTCCCGGGTCAGCATCGGGCCCCATAGGCGGAGGAAGCCGGGCTCGGCGGCCGGATCGACGCCGCGCACCCAGGCGTCCCGCGCAGCGAGGCTGGCGTCCGCCGGCCGGCCGGCGCGGGCGATAGCGTCGGCACAGCGGAGCAGGGCAGGGGACGCGGTTTGGGGGCGGGCGGCGCAGATGCGGAGCACCGCCTGATCGTCCGGTTCCGTAGGCAGCGCGTCCTGCAGCCGGCGAGACAGCAGGGTTTGTGCGGGCCATTCCGGGTTTTGACCCAGGAAATCCGCGATCTCAGCCGCACGAGCGGTGCCGGGGGTCTGCAGCCGATAGAACAGCACCAGCTTGCGGGCGAGCTTGTCCGGCATGGTGACTGCGATGCTGTCGGCGACGGTCCAATCCGCCGCGCGCACCGCCGCGAGCAGGCGGGACCCGTCCTGAGCGACGGCGGGAACGGCGTACAGCAGGCTGAGACAGAGCAGGAAAATGCGCATGCCGCACCCTAGCGCAGCCCGGCCTTGCGGCGAATGCCCTGCCTGCTTACCTTGCGCGTTTCGTTCGACTTGGAAAGCAGCATGTTCAAAGGCAGTTACGTGGCGCTCATCACGCCGATGCGTCCGGATGGCGCGGTGGATGAGGCCGCGTTCGAGGCATTCGTCGAGTGGCAGATCGGCCAGGGCACCGACGGCATCGTGCCGGTCGGCACCACCGGGGAGAGCCCGACGCTGAGCCACGCCGAGCATAAGCGCGTGGTGGAGATCGCGGTGAAGGTGTCGGCGGGGCGGGTGAAGGTGCTGGCCGGCGCCGGGTCCAACAGCACGGAAGAGGCGGTCCTGTTGGCACGGCACGCTAAGTCGGCCGGCGCGGACGGGGCGCTGGTGGTCACGCCCTATTACAACAAGCCGACGCAGGAAGGGCTGTATTTGCACTACATGGCGGTGGCGGACGCCGCTGATTTGCCGATCGTGATCTACAATATCCCGCCCCGCAGCGTGGTGGATATGAGTGTCGCCACCATGGCGCGGCTGGCGAAGCATTCGATGATCGTGGGGGTCAAGGATTCGACGCAGAATCTCGCGCGTCCGCTGCATACGCGGGCGGCGTGCGGGCCGAATTTCGCGCAGATGTCGGGGGAGGACCATACCGCGCTGCCGTTCCTGGCGGCGGGCGGTGTGGGCTGCATCAGCGTCACGGCCAACGTGGCGCCGCGGCTGTGCAGCGAGATGCACCGGGCGTGGGCGGAGGGGCTGATCGAGCGGGCGATGGGGATCCAGGACCGGCTGCTGCCGCTGCATGACGCGCTGTTCGTCGAAAGCAATCCTGCGCCGGTGAAGTATGGCGCGAGCCTGCTGGGGCACGGGGCTGACCGCTGCCGGCTGCCGCTGGCGCCGCTGATGGACAGCACACGGGCGCAGGTACGGGCGGCGATGCAGGGGGCTGGGCTGCTCACTTAAATGGCGGATAGCAAAACCAAGAAGAAATCCGGCCTGATCTCGCACGGGATCGCGGCACAAAACCGGAAGGCCCGGTTTGACTATACGATCAAGCAGACGATGGAGGCCGGGCTCGTGTTGAAGGGGCCCGAGGTGAAGTCCTTGCGGCATGGGCGGGCGACCCTGACTGAGGCGTGGGCGGGGGAGCGGGACGGGGAGATGTTCCTGTTCAACTGCTATATTCCGGAATACCAGGCCGGCGTGCTGTCCCGCTTCGAGCCCCGGGCGCCGCGCAAGCTGCTGTTGAAGCAAAAACAGATCGGCGAGTTGATCGGGGCCAGCAACCGGGACGGGCTCACGATCGTGCCGTTGCAGATCCATTTCAACGACCGGGGGATGGCGAAGGTGCTGCTGGGGGTCGGCGAGGGGCGGAAGAAACAGGACAAGCGGCAGGCGATCGCGGCGCGGGATTGGGCGCGGGACAAGGCGCGGGTGATGCGGGACAAGGGCTAAGGCTTCTTGCGTCCTTCGCAGACCGGACTATCTCCGGGAGGTAGTAGGGGACCAGCCATGATCATCAGCAGACGCGCCATCATCGCCGCAGCGGCCGTAACGGCGGTCACTCACCGGTCTATGGCGGCCGGGCCGGTCGATGCGTGGCAGTTCGAGATGCCGTCGATCGATGAGGGCGTGCTGCGGTTCGCCGATTACCGTGGCAAGGTTTTGCTGGTGGCGAACACGGCGTCATATTGTGGATATACCTATCAGTATAAACAGCTTGAAGCGTTACATCGTGATATGTCTTCCAAAGGCCTATCGGTGATCGGGATCCCGAGTCAGGATTTTGGTCAAGAGAAGGATAGCAACGCCGAGGTAAAGGCGTTCTGCGAACTGACGTATGGTGTCGAGTTCCCGATGGCGGCCTTGAGCCATGTGCGGGGTGGTTCGGCCGTGCCATTTTATCAATGGGTTAAGGCGGAACGACACTGGGAACCACGCTGGAATTTCTTTAAGGTTTTGATTGGGCGGGACGGCCGGATCATCGATACTTTTAGCTCGGACGACGAGCCAGATCGCGGGGCGTTGCGGTCTGCGATCGACGCGGCGGTGGCGCGCCCTGTGACGTGATAATATTTCACCTGTCATTGCGAGCTGCCGCTTGGCGGCGAAGCAATCCAGGGGTCACGAGAGCCCATTTTCCCCCTGGATTGCTTCGCCGAGCGGCTCGCAATGATGATTCTTCGTAGATGGATTAGGCGTTATGGTGGCTGTTGATTAGGGTTGCAGGTTAAGACGTTGCATTACGTTCATCACGGCCGCCAAGAACATGTCACGTGTCAGCACCCCGGTATTCGTGTTGTAGCGGGACACATGATAGCTGTCGGCCAACAGGAGGCCGTCCGGTAATTCATGGATGGCACCGTGGCGGAATTTGATGCGGGACGCGGGAATACCACAGGCTTGTAAGACGGCGGCATGCGCCAGCACTCCGAGCGCCAGCACGGCCCGGAGCGACGGCATGCCACGCAGTTCGGCCGAAAGGAATTGATTGCACGTCCGGATTTCGACCGGCTGCGGCAAATTGGCGGGGGGGACGCAGCGCACCGCATTCACCACCCGGCAGTGCCGCAGCGTCAGGGAATCGAGGGGGTCCGCATCATAGGACCCGGTGGCGAGGCCGGTCGCGAGCAACGTTTCATAGAGCAGAATGCCAGCGTGATCCCCGGTAAACGGCCGCCCGGTGCGGTTGGCACCCCGGACGCCCGGCGCCATGCCGACGATCAACAGCGGGACATCGATGCGGCCCCAGCTGGGAACCGGAGCGTTGAACCAGGCGGGGCTGGCGGCCTGGTTCAACGCCCGATACTCAACCAAACGCGGGCATAGCGGGCAGTCATGCGCGGGGGCCGCGATCGCCACGCTAGGGTCAAGCAGATCAGAAGGCATGGGAGACACCCAAATCGCGGACTCCAGCTTAAATTAACGATCTGTCAATAACTATAAGTATAGTCTAATTCTGAGTGCAAAGCAAAATATGATTCTGATTGCGATCGGTGCCAATCTACCAAGTCTGTCCGGGCGGCCTGCGATTGAAACCTGCCGTTGGGCCATTGGTCGTCTCGGGGGCCTGCCGGGGTTGCGGGTGCGAGGCCTATCCCGGTGGTATCGGACCGCCCCGGTGCCGGCGGCCGATCAGCCGGATTACATCAACGGCGTGGTGCATTTGGAGGGTGCGATCGCTCCCGAAGCGATGCTTGCCGCGTTGCACACCATCGAGGTCGAGGCGGGGCGGGCGCGGGGGTTGGCCAATGCGGCACGCACGCTGGACCTCGACCTGATTGGGATGGACGCGCTGGTGCGGAGCGGGCCAGATCTCATTCTGCCGCATCCGCGGTTGCAAGACCGGACTTTCGTGCTCTGGCCCTTGCGTGACGTGGCACCCGGTTGGCGTCACCCGTTGTTGCAGTTGAATGCGGATGACATGCTGGCGCGACTCGGGGCCGCATCAGCCGGCGAACCTGCCTGAGCGGGGAAAGCCGTTCGGCGGCATCCGGCCCGTCTGCCCCCGGCTGCCGAGCCATTCGGCCATAGATTCCGTGCGCGTCTTCTCGCCCAAACGCCAGGTCAGGCCGTCGGTCAGGCGAAACACCTTGGCGTCGGCGAGCTTGCCGTCCTTGTGTTTCTGTAGCAGTACGCCGCCGCCCCGCCCGAACACCGGAACCTGATCGAGTGGAAAGACCAGCAGCTTACGATTGGTGCCGATGACGGCCACATGATCGCCGTCGGCCACGACGCACAGCAGCAGCGCCTCGCCCGGCGGGACGTTCAGCACCTGCTTACCGGTGCGTTTCTCCGCCACGAGGTCAGCCGATTCGACCAAGAATCCGCGGCTTGCGGTGGTCGCGACCAAATACCGCACACCCTGCCGCCAGACGAACAGAGCGGCCACCTCATCGCCGTGGTTCATCTCCACTACGACCCGAATCGGCTGTCCGTCGCCCCGTCCGCGCGGCAGATCCCCGGCACGGAGGGTGAAGGCCCGGCCATTGCTGGCCAGCAGACAGAGCCGGTCGGTGGTCTGGCATGGGATGAGTTGCAGCAGCGCATCACCCTCTTTGAATTTCAGCTCGGTCCCATCCGCCAGGTGGCCACGGACGGCACGGATCCAGCCTTTGAGGGACAGAATGACCGTGATCGGCTCCCGCTCGATCAGCGAATCCTCATCCACCTCGACGCCGTCCGGGGCGCGTCCCAGAACCGTGCGCCGGGTGCCGAGCGGGCCGTCCGCGAATGTGGCGCGCAGGTCGCCGAGCTCGCCGGCGATCTTGTTCCAGCGTTGCGCCGGGTCGGCGAGGAGTGCCGATAGCGCCGCCAACTCGCGGGTGAGGGCCTGGTGCTCCTTCTGGATCTCGATCTCCTCCAGCCGGCGCAAGGCGCGGAGGCGCATGTTCAGCACGGCCTCGGCCTGCGTATCGGTCAGGTCAAAGCGGGCCATGAGCGCGGGCTTTGGATGGTCCTCCTCGCGGATGATCCGGATGACCTCGTCGAGGTTGAGATAGACCTTGAGATAGCCGTCCAACACCTCGATCCGGCGTTCGATCGCCGCCAATCGATGGCGGGACCGGCGTTCCAGGACCTCGAGCCGATGGTCCAGCCAGGCGCGCAGAACGCCGCGGAGGCCCATGACCATGGGTGTACGGTCGGCCGTCAATACGTTCATATTGAGCGGAAACCGCTGCTCGAGCGCGGTGGCGCGGAACAGCGTTTCCATCAACACCTCCGGCTCGACCGTGCGGGCGCGGGGCTCGAACACCATGCGCACCAACTCGGCACTTTCATCGCGCATGTCGGCGAGGAAGGGGAGTTTCTTGTCTTCCAGCAAGGCGGCGATCTGTTCGATCAGGCGGTTCTTTTGGACCTGATAGGGAATTTCGGTGACGACGATCTGCCAGATTCCGTGTTTACCTCGCTCAACCTCCCATTTCGCGCGGATGCGGAACCCGCCGCGCCCGGTTTCATAGGCCTGCAGCATGGATGCCGGCTCTTCGACGATGGTCCCGCCGGTCGGAAAATCAGGACCCGGCATCAGCACCATCAGGTCGGCCGTCGATGCATCCGGGTGTTGAATCAGGTGGATGGCCGCCGCCAGAACTTCGCCGGCGTTGTGCGGCGGGATGCTGGTGGCCATGCCGACCGCGATGCCCGCGGCACCGTTGGCGAGCAGGTTGGGGAAGCCGCCGGGCAGGACGATCGGCTCACTCTCCTCACCATCGTAGGTGGCGCGGAAATCCACCGCGTCCTCGTCGATGCCCGACAACAGGGCCTGCGCGACCTCGGTCAACCGCGCCTCGGTATATCGCATGGCGGCCGCGTTATCGCCGTCGATGCTGCCGAAATTGCCCTGACCCTCGATCAGCGGGTAGCGGGCAGCGAAATCCTGCGCGAGCCGGACGAGCGCGTCATAGACGGAGGTATCCCCATGCGGATGGTATTTACCGATCACGTCACCGACCACGCGGGCGCATTTCTTGAACCCGGCCGCCGGATCCAGCTTCAGCAAATGCATGGCGTAGATGAGCCGCCGGTGTACCGGCTTCAGCCCATCCCGCACATCCGGCAGGCTGCGGGACATGATCGTGCTGAGCGCATAGGCGAGATACCGCTCACTGAGCGCATCGGCGAGCTTGGTATCTTGGATCAGGCCGGCCAGGTCGTCAGGCATGTAGGAACATATCAGGAACTCACTGGCAAGACAACGCTAAAACGCGATCATACAGCATGTGCCGGGCCGGGGGCATGGGGCGGTGCTGTGATCCAAACGCATCGCGCGCCAGAAAATGGCCCGTGAGCTTCAGCCCGTCCCGCCAATCGGCCGGCCCGGATGGGTCGGCACCCACCAAAAAACCCGGCAACCGCAATAGCTTATCCTGCCAAGGCCCAGCGGCTTCGGCTGATACGGCCCGTCCGGTGCGCGGCGACAAATAGGTGAGGCCGGTCGTGGCCCCCGTGATCGCACATGAACTCACGTCGAGCCCATAGCCCAGTTCCTGCAGTAGGACGGTCTCCCACCGGATCAAATCCATCACCGCGGACGGCCCCTGCGCCAGCCCGGCGATCAGCTGCACCAGGCCGCCGAACACCGCCGGGTAAGGCTCCCGCTCGGGCAAGGCCCCCTCCGCGACGGCGCAGGCGGAGGACAGCACGGCCAGCGCCAGGGCGTCATCCATCGCCAGCGCCGCACCGGGATGGACCAACTCCGCCGAAAACGCGCCCAATTGATCCGTGAGCCGGGCCACCCATCGCGCCTGCACCAGGTTACCGGGCTGCCAGAGCGAGGCCTGGGACCGCGACCCGCCGCCGCGGGCCAGTCCCCGGTGGGTGCCATGCGCCTCGGTCAACAGCGTCACCAGCGCGTCGCCCTCGCCATAGGGCCGCGCGGCGAGAATGACGGAAGGTGCCTCCCATTCCGGCATCAGGCACCGCCCGTCACGCCGAGTCGTCGAGGCCGATGGCGCGCAGGCGGGCGTTCTCCTCGTCCCAGCCGGCGCGTTCTTTGACATTCAGGAACAAATGCACCGGGCGATCGAGCAGGCCGGATAGCTCACGCCGGGCACGGGCGCCGATCTCTTTGATTCGGCTGCCATGGGCCCCGATCAGGATCGCCTTGTGGCCGGCGCGGCTGACATAGACCGTCGCCTCGATCCGGACGGAGCCGTCCGGTTTTTCTTGCCAACTCTCGGTTTCGACCGTGGTGCCGAACGGGATTTCCTCTTGGATTTGCAAGAAAATCTGCTCGCGAACGATTTCGGCCGCCAGCATCCGGTCCGGCAAGTCCGTCAGATCATCGTCCGGATACAGATGCGGCCCCGCCGGCACGCCCGCCGCCAGCGCGTCCAGCATTCGGTCCAGACCACCGCCGGTCGCCGCACTGACCATGAACGTCTCCTCGCACGGCAACACGGCGCTGAGCGTGGCAGTGAGCGGCAGCAGGGTGTGGGCGGCGATCAGGTCGATTTTGTTGAGCACGAGCCAGGTTCGCCGCTTTTGATCGGCGATCTTCTGAGCGATCGCCAGCACCGCCTCGGTCGCGCCTTTTTGCGCATCGACTAACAGCATGGTGATGTCGGCGTCGGCCGAGCCACTCCAGGCCGCCTTGACCATCGCGCGATCGAGTTTGCGTTTCGGCGCAAAAATGCCCGGCGTATCCACCAGTAGGATTTGCGAGGTCCCGCGCATGAGGATCCCCAGCACACGAAACCGGGTCGTCTGCGCCTTTGGCGTCACGATCGAAAGCTTGGCGCCAGTCAGGCGGTTCAGCAGCGTGCTTTTCCCCGCGTTCGGTGCGCCGACGATGGCGACGAATCCGCAGCGGGGGAGGGGGTCGGTTTCGGTCATGATGTGCTCAATATTTCCAGCAATGCTGCAGCGGCGTTGCGCTCCGCCAGGCGTTTGTTCGCGGCC
>JAYVOF010000136.1:0-28779 GCA_043758105.1 Rhodospirillales bacterium
CCTTTCCGGGCGTCTGGGACAATTGGGCGCATAAAGTCCGGGAGGGCGGGTTCGACGCCGTGGTCGGCAACCCGCCCTGGGACCGGATCAAGCTGCAACCGACGTTCATTGCAGCTTCAAGTTCTGCGCGATGATCTCCAGCCCGAGCCGGGTATTTCCGGCGGCGACCTGCGGGTTCTTCTTGCAAGCGGCGACGGAACGGGCCGATCCCGGCCGCGTATTCGCGATCGGCACCGCGGATTTTGCGAGCGTCAACCCCAACACGGGCACCGCGCCGATCTTCCGATCGCGCCGCGACATGGCGCTGACGACGGCGATCTACGCGCGGCTGCCGGTGCTGGTGGACCGCTCCGGGCCCGATCCCGTCGCTGCCTGGCCCGTGCGCTACGCCACCATGTTCCACATGACCAACGATAGCCATTTGTTTCGCACACGCGCAGAACTGGAAGAGCAAGAAGGGGCATGGCCCGTCGGTGGCAACCGGTTCCAATCCGCCGCAGGCGAGTGGGTACCACTATATATGGGGCGCATGATTCACCAATTTGATCACCGCGCGGCCTCGGTGTTAGTCAACGCAGCCAACCTGCACAATCCCGCTCGAAGTGGCGACGTGACTGCCGCAATGAAAGCCGATCCATCATTCCTGCCAGCCTCTCAATACTGGCTTTTAGATCAGGACACACTCCACGGAGTAACAATCGGATTTCGCGATATCGCCCGATCGACTGACAATCGGACATTGATCGCATCGATGATCCCGAACCGTGCGGCAGGCAACACAGCACCGCTGATAATCTTAAATCTCGCAGCGTCGAACCAAGCGCTCCTTTTAGCCAACTTGAACGGAATTGTGCTCGACTATGTCGCTCGGCAGAAAGCCCAGAGCACGCACCTCAACTGGTATATCGTCGAACAACTTCCCATCGTGCCGCTCGCCGCTTATGCCCGCGAGTTCGGCCAGAAGTCAGCCGCCATTATCGTCCGCGAAGCGGTCCTCGAACTCAGCTACACCGCCCACGACCTCGCCCCGTTCGCGCGCGACATGGGCTATGTCGATGCGGCAGGCGCCGTGTTGCCGCCGTTTGTATGGGACGAGGACCGGCGCCTGCGACTCCGCGCCAAACTCGATGCGCTCTACTTCTGCCTCTACGGCGTCTTCGATCCAGCCGACCCCACGCGCAGCCGGGACGATATCCGCTATATCTACTCGACCTTTCCCATCGTCGAGCGGGAAGAAACCGCGCGATGGGGCCGCTACCGCAGCCGCGATCTATGCCTCGCCTGGATCAACGCGCTCATGGCCGGGCAGCCCGATGCCGTGTTGGCCGGCTAACCCGGCACAGCGGCGTGGACGGCCTGTTCACGACGGATGCGACGGACGCCCGCTTGTCCGTCTTGGAAGAGGTCAGGCGCCGTGCCGTCGCATAGAAGTTGCAGCCATGGGGCCCACGCTTTATAGCTCGCGCGCGCTGGAGAGGTGGCCGAGCGGCTTAAGGTGGCGGTCTCGAAAACCGTTGTAGGTTAACCCCTACCGTGGGTTCGAATCCCACCCTCTCCGCCAATGACATCATTTATAGATTAGAGATAATTGCTAGCAGCGTTTCAGTTTGTATCGCTGTTACAGGCACCGGCGTATCATCTCCACGTCGCGACCCTCGCACTCGGGGCCGGCAGCTGGAACGCGCATAGCGCCGGCAACCAACCGCTGCCCGAGTGGCTCGACTTCGATCCCGCCACGCATACCCTGGCGTTGAGCGCCTATGCCGCCGCGACCGGGACGGCTCCCGCACGGATCGACGTCGATTTCACCCCGGCACCCGTGACGTTGCCCGGCGGCAAGGCCACAGCGTCGCCTTCACGCCCGACAATCTGCTCGCCAACGACCGGGACGACAACGGCGATCCGTTCCGCATCATCAGCGTCACGCAGCCGGCACACGGCACGCTGATCCAAACTGGCCCGCGCTACACTCTGGCGCCGCCCGCCAGCCTGATGGCGACCGCGGCCAGCCGCTTCGCCGCGATGCTGGCCGGCGGCGGCGCCTTGCCGGGCTGGATGACGCTCGACCCGGTCACCGGCGCCATCGCCGCCACCCCGCCGGTCGATATCCTGGGCAGCACCACCGTCCAATACACGCTGACCGGCGGTGCCTCACCACAGACCGCGCAGGCGAATTTCGTGATCGATGGCAACCAGGGCGCCGGGTTTACCTACAAGCCCGCCGATGAAGAGGGGCACAGCCAGGCCGCAATGGTCACGCTGGTCATCACGTCGATCGACCACGCGCCGGCCGCCACTCCCATCGCAATCGCCGGGCAGGAGAGTGTGCCGGTCACCGTGAGCCTGGCCGATATCCTGTCGCACGTCGTGGACGCCGGCGGCGATCCCGTGCAGCTCGTCTCGATCACGCCCAATGCAGGCACACAGGCCCGGGCGCTCGTATTGCCGGACGGGGGCACCCAGTTCGTCCCGGACGCCTATAAATACGGCGACATGGCGTTCAGCTACGTGGTCACCGACGGCTAAAAATCCTCCACCGGCTCGATCGACATTACCTTCGCCAAGGTGCCGCAGCTACCGATCGCCAACACCGACGGGGTCTATAAGGATAACGAGAATACCCCGATCCGGCTCAGCCTCGCCTCGCTGCTGGCCAACGACGTGGACCCGGACGGCACGGCGCTGGCCATCACCGCGGTCTATCGCGGCGTCAACGGCGCCGTGGCGATCGATGGCACGGATGCCGTGTTCACGCCGTGCAAGGGCTATTACGGCACCGCCTCGTTCAACTACACGCTGACCAACGCCGAGGCGCAGCAGAGTGAGGGGCTCGTCAAATTCCTCATCCTGCCCACCCTGAACCCGCCCATCGCCGTGTCCGACTCCGGCTTCACCATGCTGCAGGACACGACGCTCGGTATCGACCCGGCGCGCTTGCTGGCCAACGATATCGATCCTGACGGCCAGGGCCTGACCTTCCTCGGTTTCACCGCCGGGCCGGTCATGAAGCTCGATAAGTCAGCAGAATTGCGGATGGCCTGTTCACCTTCGACCCCGGCCACGCGCTCGATGCCCTGGCGGCGGGCGAGACGCAAACCGTGACGTTCACCTATCAGGCGACCGACAAGGCCGGCGCCACATCCAACGCCGCTACGGTCTCGGTCGTGGTGACTGGCGTCAATGACGTTCCGGTCACCGTCCTGCCCGGCGCCCAGATCGTGCCCACTGGCCTGGATGCTTCCATCCTCGGCATCACGACCGCCGATATTGACCACGGTGCAGTTTCGACAATCGTGGTGTCGGCGGGACATGGCACGCTCTCGGCAACGACCATGGCCGGCGAAGCGATCTCTGGCGCCAACACGCCGGTTCTCACTCTATCCGGGACACCGGCCATCGTGACCGCGATGCTCGCGTCGCTGACGTATACCAGCGGCAAGAATGCGTCGGACCGCATCACGGTCGTGACCAGCGACGGCATCGCGACGATCGCCAACGGCAGCATTTCCGTCACCGTGGACCCCGGCCCGGCCCTGATTCCGACCGCACCGGCCAAGGCCGGGCATGGACAGACGGTCCAGGTGGCAACGGTGGCACCGGGTCTTGCGGGCGATACCGAAGCGCTGTCGGTGACGGCCGCCGGGCGTGACACACTGGTGCTGGCGAACGGCGTCGTGACCTATGTGGCACCGGCGAGTGGGACGGGGACGATCAGCTACACGGTCACGGACCAGCTTGGCGATCGGGCTAGCGGCACGGTTGCGGTGACCGTCGATAGCGGTCCGGCCCTGACCCCGGGCGCGCCGGCGAAGGCCGGGCATGGGCAGATCGTTCCGGTGGCGACGGTTGTGCCGGAGGGCGATGACCTTCTGATCGCTTGGGCTGCCTCCACCCCAGTTCGGTGGTCCTCCAACATCGACCAGGAAGTTGATCTTCAGGGCATGGCGGCCACGATCGAGATCAAGACCGGTGACCGCCGCATCATCGGCTACATCTTCTCGCCGCTCGTCGAAATCGGGTCCCAGGCGTTGAAGGAGCGATAGATGTTATGTGTGGGCGAGGCTGCAGCCGCCCTCGGCCATCGGACGCCAGGCCCGTTCGGGTCCGACGGTCGCGCGGAGGGTGTAGAGGTCCCATTCGCCATGGCTTTCCGCCGGGGTTTTCACCTGGAACAGGAACACGTCGCTCACCACGCGTCCGTCGGCGCGGAGGCTCGCATGGCTCAGCACGTCATCCTCGACCGGAATTTGCTTCATCCGCGCCACCGCCTCACGCCCGGACCGTTTGGCCGCCGCCGGCCCGAGTTCGGCCACCGCCTTGAGGTAATGGCGCATGGCGGAGTAGGCACCGGCCGCGCCCATATGCGGCGGCATGCCGGACGTCCGCGCCATCACCCGTCGGGCAAAGCCGCGGGTCCGGTCGTTGAGGTCCCAGTAGAATGATTCGGTGCAATAGATGCCTTGCACGATCTCGAGCCCCAGGGCGCGGACGTTCTGCGGGTAGATGATCAGCGCGGCCAGCTTCTGCCCGCTTGCATCGACCCCGAACTCGGCGGCCTGCTTGATGCAGTTCAGCAGGTCGGAGCCCGCCAGCGCCAACGCCACCACCTGGGCCCCCGACGACTGGGCGGCGAGCAGGGCCGCGGCATAGTCGGTGCTGCCCACCGGGAGCGCCGATTCCCCCAGGACCGTCCCGCCACGGCTCCGCACCACAGCCGCAGTATCGTTGGCGAGGTCACGGCCGAACACATAGTCGGCCCGGATAAAATACCAGCTCTTGCCCCCCTGATCATAGACGGCGTTCCCCACCACCCGCGCCAGCATGGCCGTGTCGAAGGTCCAGTGCGTCATATTCGGCGTGCAAGACTTCCCGCTCAGCTCCGCCGAGCCCACGTTATTGGCCAGCATGACCCGGTCCGCGTCGCGGATGAGCGCGTTGACCGACAGCGCGATGGCGGAGTTATTGAACTCCATAATGGCATCCACCCCATCGGCCAACCATTGCCGGGCAATGGCGGTCCCGGTGTCCGGACTGTTGCGATGATCGGCCGAGATCAACTCAACATCGAAGGCGCGGCCCTCCGGCAGCTCGAGAATAGCCTGCCGCGCACACTCCAGCGACAGACGTCCGCCCAGATGACTATAGGGCCCGGACGCGTCCTGCAGCATGCCAACCCGGATGATGGGGCGTGCTTGCCCTCGGGCGCGCGGGGTGATGGCAAGCGCGGCTGATCCCGCCAGCATGAGGCGCCGTGTCTGCATCGGCTGGTTTCCTTCCCTTCGGCGATAGGACTGGATTTGAGAACGGCAGTCAAGGGATCATACTGGTGGGTAGAAGCGCTGGGTTTCACTCAATCCTACGGCTCCTTTCGTTCGATGGTCTGCACGCCTCCACGGCCTGGACCGTAGGACGGGTGAAACCCATCTCTGGCTAATTTCCGGACGCATATCCGCTTGTGTTGACGAGCGATTTGGTGCATATACTTGCACAGGTTACCTAGGAGAGGGCGGTTGCCGAGCCCGGAAACCAATCACACCAAGATCGCCAAACGGCTGGAAGCTGAAGGCTGGAAAAATGAAGGAGGCAAGAACTACGATAAATATATCAAACCAGGAATGACAATCCCCATACTTCTGCCGAGGCATCGGACACTGAGCATCGGTGTTGCGCGGAGTATCGCCAAGGTTGCCGGGTGGTAGTTTTATACGTGTTCTGTGCCCTATGACACCGGAGTGATGAAGATGCGTTATTTGGCTTTAATCGATGGCACGAAGGGAGCGTACGGGGTTGTATTCCCCGATCTTCCAGGCTGCGTCGCGATGGGCGCCACCATGGACAAAGCCATGGTGGTGGCCTCAGAGGCACTCGGCGATTGGATCAGCACTGTCGAAGCAGGCGGGAGCACTGTTCCAGCGGCTCGAACCGCTGAAGAATTGCTGGCTGATCCAGAGATCGCGGAAGCACTCCGTGATGGTTCGGCCTTGACGTCCGTGATGGTGGTGCGTTCGACAGGGAAGCCCGTTCGGGCAAACTTGTCTTTGGATAAGGGCGTCGTGACCGCAATTGACGCTGCGGCGGAACGTAGGGGTGTGACAAGGTCGGCCATGGTGGAAATCATCGCCCGCCAGCACCTTCCGGAGATGGCTTAATATATGAGCCTGGGCCATCAATTTAGAAACGAAGCTAGCGGGGATCGGGTCGATGACGCCGAAGTGTGACGGGATAAGAACGATGAGAAGTAGGTAAAGCTTTAAAGACGAGTGGATTAAATATTCTGGATTAAACTATTCAATTGAGGATTGCTGGCTTCGTGACAATGTCGCCGCGCTCTTTGATATCGGGGAACCTAACGAACAACAACAGATGGTTCTACACATGGCCGATATGCGGCTAAACTTGCTTGATCTGCCGGCTGGAGCATGGCCTAACCACAAAAAAGAACTTATGGCCCTGGCTCACACATTGTTTGGCCCTTGCCAATGAACTCAGTCCTAACTGCCAGCTTGTGTTTGCGATGTGCATTCCGGGGTTTAGGGCGCCGACTCAATCCCATGTTCCCTCAACACCTCCACAGTGTGCTCGCCCAGGCGAGGCGGTAATCGGCGGATGCTCGGCGGGCTGGCAGATAAATGAACCGGGCTCACCGGGAGCCGAAGCGTGCCCTCGGTCTCGTGCTCGAAGTGTTGCCAGAAGCCTGTGGTGGTCAAATGCGGGTCGTCGAGCAAATCCTCCAAATCGTTCAGCACGGCGTGCGGGATATCGGTGGGCTCCAGCAGTGCCAGCCATTCGGCGTTGCTGCGGCGACAAACCTGGCGGCCGATTTCGGCGTAGACGTTCTGGAGATTGCCCTGCCGCCCGCGCATGGTCGCAAACGCTGGGTCGGCGGCGAGGTCCGGGCGGTCGATCAGCACGAAGAACTGGCGCCAATGCGGGTCATTGTATGGCAGCAGGCATAGATAGCCATCCAGCGTCGCGAACGGGCGGCGCATGCCCTGGCGGATCGGCTCGTAGCCCATTTGCCCGACCGTGGGCTCGAACACCGCGCCACCCAAATGCTCGTGCGAGAGGAAGGCGACCATCGTCTCCAGCATGGGCACGCCGACCTCTTGGCCGAGGCCGGTGCGCTCGCGATGGAACAGGGCCAGCATGATGGCGTAGGCGGCGTGCACGGCGGCGACTTTGTCGGCGATGATCGTGGGCACATACCTGGGCTCGCCGGCGGCGATCTTTTGCAGCATCGCGAGGCCGGATAGCGCCTGGATGATGTCGTCATAGGCGGGCCGTCCGCCATAGGGGCCGTCATCCTGGAAGCCGCGGACGTGACAATAGATCAAGCGCGGATTGGCCGCCGCAAGTGCCGCGTAGGACAGGCCGAGCCGGGCCGCCGGGCCGGTGCGGATCGAATGCAGCAGCACGTCGGCACTTGCCGCTAGCCGGCGTAGGATGTCCTGGCCGCCGGGCGTCTTTAAATCCAGCACGATGCTGCGCTTGTTGCGGTTGTTGGCCAAATAGAGCGAGCCCATTTGCTCGTTCCGCCTGGGCCCGATCGAGCGGGTCACGTCGCCCTCCGGGCCTTCGATTTTGATCACGTCGGCGCCCATGTCGCCCAAATATTGCCCGGCCATCGGCCCCAGGATCACCGACGACAGATCGAGTACGGTGATCCCATGGAGGGGACCGTTCATCTCAGCTGGCACGGCTGCGCTTGTTGTCCGGCATCATGCTGCGGGCGATGATCGACTTCATGGTTTCCACGCTCCCGCCGCCGATCCGGCCCAGCCGCGCGTCCACGAAGGCGCGGGCGATCGGGTATTCGGTCATGTAGCCCCAGCCGCCGAAGAACTGCAGGCACTGGTCCATCACCCGGCCCTGCAGCTCGGTGCTGACCAGCTTCAGCATCGCCGCGTCCGTCGAATCGAGCGCACCCTGCAAATGCAGCTCCAGGCACCGGTCCACGAACACGCGCTGCATCGTGAGCTCCGCCTTCATTTCGGCCAGCTTGAATTGCGTGTTCTGGAAATCCGCCAGCGTCTGGCCGAACATCTTGCGCTGCAACGCATAGTCGAGCGTCCAGCCGAGTGCCGCCTCCGACGACGCGATCGCCCGGATCGCCTGCACCAGCCGCTCCTGCGACAGCTCTTTCATCAGCTGGTAGAAGCCCTTGCCTTCCTCGCCCAGCAGGTTGGACGTGGGCACGCGCATGTCGGCGAAGAACAGCTCCGCCGTGTCTTGCGCCTTGCAGCCGATCTTCTCGAGCTTGCGGCCGCGCTGAAAGCCGGGCCGGTCGGTCTCGACCAGGATAAGGCTGACACCGCGTGCCCCGGCCTTCGGGTCGGTCTTGCAGGCCAGCACCACCAAATCCGCGCTAAACCCGGAGGTGATGAACACTTTCTGACCGTTGATCACGTAGTCGTCGCCGTCCCGCAGCGCGGTCGTCCTCATGCCCTGCACGTCGCTGCCGCCGCCGGGCTCGGTCATGCCGAGCGCCACCACCACCTCCCCGGTCGCCATCGGCGGCAGCCAGCGCCGCTTCTGCGCCTCGGTCCCGTAATGCACCAGGTAGGGCGCCACGATGTCGGAGTGCAGGTAAAAAGTGGGGCCGGTGGCGCCGGCGCGGGCCATCTCCTCGATCATGATGGCGCCGAACAGGAAATCGCCGCCGCCGCCGCCATATTCGTCCGAGACCTCCGTGCACAGCAGGCCAGCCGCGCCCGCCTTGTGCCAGAGGGCGCGGGGCACGATGCCCTCATGCTCCCACGCCGCGTGGAACGGCATGATTTCGGTTTCGATGAACCGGCGGGCCTGGTCACGGAACAGCTCGTGCTCAGGGGCGAATAGCGTGCGCGGGATCAGGGGACGACACTCCTCGATGTGCTTGCCAAGGCGGGGGAACGGGTGAGCGTAAAGCCTTCATAGCCGCGGGCGGCGACCTCGTCACAACGCACGCGGTAGCGCCCGATACCGCCGACATAGGGCATGAACACCCGCTTCTTACCGGGCACGTTGGCGCCCAGATACCAAGAGTTCGCCTGGGGGAACAGAGTGAGGTTCGCCTCCGCATTCACATGATCCACCCAGGCATCCTCGGCCGCTTCTTCCGGCTCGATCGTGGCAGTGCCAGTCTGCTCCATGTGGTGCAGGCACGCGGCGATCCAATCGATGTGCTGCTCGATCCCGATCACCATGTTCACCAGCACGGAGGGGCTGCCCGGGCCGGTGACGATGAACAAATTCGGGAACCCGGCCGTCATCAGCCCGAGGTAGTTGCGCGGCCCGTCCGCCCATTTGTCCCGCAACGCCAGGCCGTGCCGTCCGGTGATGTCGATGCGGGTCAGCGCCCCCGTCATCGCGTCGTAGCCTGTGGCGAGCAGCAGCATGTCGAGCCCGTATTCGCGGGCGCTGGTCCGCACCCCGCCCGGCGTGATCGCCTCGATCGGCTCCGCCCGCAGATCGACCAGCGTGACGTTACCGCGGTTGAACGTCTCGTAATACTCGCTGCCGACGCAGATGCGCTTGGTGCCGAGCGGATGATCGCGGGGGGATAGTTTTTCCGCAACCGCCGGGTCCGGAACCGCGTCACGGATCCGCTCCCGCACGAAGTCCGCGGCCGTTTCGTTCGATTGCTGATCAAGGTAAATGTCGTTGTAAGCGTGCACGAAATTGACGCCGCCCTGCTGCCATCGCCTTGCATATTCCGCCGCACGCGCGTCCGGCGATGCGTCACGGGCGCTTGTGTTGCTGAATTCGTAGAACGTGCCGACCTGGCGGGCGCGGGCACGGTGCGCGGCGTAATCGTCCTTCCAGAACCGCTCGGCCTCGGCCCCGAGCGGGCTGTTGCGGGCGGGAATGACGAAGTTGGGCGTGCGCTGGAAGACGAATAAATGCGCCGCCTGTTCCGCCACCACCGGCACGGCCTGGATGCCGGATGAGCCAGTGCCGATGATGCCGACTTGCTTTCCGCGGAAATCCACCGCCTCATGCGGCCATGACCCGGTGTGGTGGCACGGGCCCGCGAAGGTATCGATCCCTGGCAGGTCGGGCGCCCGCGCGGCGGACAGCATGCCGGACGCCATGATGCAGAAGCGCGCCGTGATGTGGTCGCCTTGGTCCGTCTCGACGGTCCAGAGCGCGGATGCCTCGTCGAAATGCGCCGCCGTGACGCGCGCGCCGAAACTGATGTCACGCCGGAGGTCGAACCGGTAGGCCACGTGGTTCAGATAGCGCAGGATTTCCGGCTGTGACGCGAACCGTTCCGACCAGGTCCATTCCTGCTGCAGCGCTTCGGAGAACGAGTAGGAATACTGCATGCTTTCGACGTCGCAGCGCGCACCAGGGTAGCGGTTCCAATACCACACCCCGCCCACGTCCTGCCCGGCCTCGAACGCGTGCGCCGTCATACCGAGTTCGCGCAGCTTGTATAGCGCGTAGAGTCCGGCAAACCCGGCACCCACGATCACGGCATCCACAGGCGGGTGGGCTTGTTCCGGCAACGTCCTCTCCCCTCGATCCGACCTATTCGCGTCAGTCGGTTTCAACACCGACGAGTATTGACACTAACCCACGCGTGTCAATAAACATCCGTGAGAACCGCGCCCAAGCGGTCCCGGGGGAAACATGCTTCGTTTGCACAAATTTGCCGCGGTGATCGCCTGGCTGGCGACGCTGGCCGGGGGTGCCCATGCCGCCGAGGCGCCCGCCGCGTTCAAAATTTCCGCCATCATCGGCCTGTCCGGACCGCTGGCCGTGATCGGGGCCGACATGCGCCGGGGCGTGGAGCTGGCGCTTGAGGAGCGGGCCAACAAGATCAATGGCGTGCCGATCGAGATCACCTGGGACGATGGCGAGAGCAAGCCGCAGGTCACGGTACAAAAGGCGTCGCAGCGCATCGCGCAGGGCACGCACATGGTGTTTGGGGAGATCAGCTCGCCACCGACCATCGCGCTCAGTGCGTTGACCGAACAGCGTGAGGTGCCGCTGCTGGTGACGTTCGCGGCGGACAATACGCTGACGACCCCCGGACGGCTGCACTGGACGTTCCGGACCGGCAAGAACGTGTCGTCCACCGTGCGGTCCACCTTCGCGTTGGCCGACCACGGCCATTATAAGCGCGTGTTCGGCATCACGCCGGATTACGATGCCGCCCGGGATTCGTGGAACGTGTTCAAGGCGCTCGCGGTCAAGCAGGGGATGGAGATCGTGGGCGAGGAGTTCCACCCGACGCCCAACCGCGACTTCTCGATTTTGCTGGACAAGGCGGTCCGCAGCGGTGCCGACGTCCTGTTCATCACGAGCCAGGGCAGCGACGCGATCACTTTGCTGAAACAGGCCGCGGACATTGGCCTCAAAGAGAAAATGGCCATGATGGGAGGCGGCGTGGTGGACGAGGTGATCATGCGCGCCGTGGGTCACGCGGGCGTGGGCGTCGGCAGCACCATCCGCTATCATTGGACCGAGGATTTCCCGGCCAACCACGCCTTCGTGGACGCCTATCGCAAGAAGTTCGGTGAGAACCCGTCCGCCAACGCGGGTGACGCCTATGACGGCATGCGCTGGTGGCTGCGCGTAGTCGAAGGGACTCATTCCTGGGACAAGAACGATTGGATCGCCGCCATGTCCGGCGCCGTGATCGAGGACTCGATCGAGGGCCGCAAGGAAATGGGCCGCTGCGACCACCAGGCCCGGCAAATCGCCCTGGCCGGCGTGGGCGTCGAAACCACCGAAGCCGGCCAGCCGCATTTCGGGATGAAGGTGACGGAGGTCATCCAACCAGACCAGATCTACACGCCCTGCCCGTGACTCCACGTCATTGCGAGCCGCTTGGCGAAGCAATCCAGGGGCAACGTGCTCGCTGGTGGCCCCTGGATTGCTTCTCCGCCAAGCGGCGGCTCGCAATGACGAGCGCCCCATGAGCATCGTCGTCATCGGCTTGAGCCTGGCCGCCGTGCTATTCCTGCTGTCGGCCGGGCTGACGCTGATCTTCGGCATGCTCGGCGTGGTGAACTTCGCCCATGGCTCGTTCTACATGCTGGGCGCCTATCTCGGCTTCCAGGTGATCGGGCTCACGGGCAGCTTCTGGCTGTCGCTGCTGGTGGCACCCATACTCGGCGGCCTGCTCGGTGCCGTGGTCGAATTCGTCATCCTCCGCCCGGTCTATGGCAAGCCCGCTCATTATCAGATGCTCCTGACGTTCGGCGTCATTCTCATGCTGGAGGAGGCGATCCGGGCGATCTGGGGAATCGACTACCATGATGTCGTGGCGCCCCGTGGCCTGGCTGCGCCCACGCATCTGCTGGGGGCCACCGTGTCCACCTACCGCGTGTTCATCATCGTGTTTGGCGCAGGCGTGGCGGCGGTGCTGTTCGCGGTGCTGGACCGCACCCGCATCGGCGTCATGGTGCGGGCCGCCAGCACGGATCCGGAGATGGTGGGGGGCCTCGGCATCGATGTGGGCCGGATGCGGACCTGGGTGTTCGCCACCGGCACCGGGCTTGCGGCGCTGGCGGGCGCGGTCACGGCACCGCTGTTTCCGGTGGAGCCCGGGATGGGGTTCAGCGTCATCATCGACTGCTTCATCGTGATCATCATCGGCGGCCTGGGCAGCATCCAGGGTGCGGTCGTGGCTTCCTTGCTGGTCGGTCTGGTGCGGGCTTTGGGCTATACGTTCGCGCCCGAATGGGTGGATTTCGCGACCTATTCGCTGTTGATTGCCGTGCTGCTGACCCGTCCGCAGGGGCTGTTCGGGCGGCAGGTGCGGGTCGCATGAGTCGGGCCCTCGTCACCGCCGCCGGCCTCGCTGTCCTGGCGTTGGCACTCCTGTCCGGCGCGGCGTCCGAGCGGCTGTTGCTGCTCAACCTGATCCTGATCTACTCGATCTTCGCCATCGGCTATGACCTCGCATTCGGCGTGACGGGCCTGCTTTCCCTCAGCCACGCGGCGTTCTTCGGGGTCGGCGGCTTCGCGCTGGCCAACCTCACGCGCCTGCATTGGCCGTTCGAGGCGGCGCTGTTGGCGGCGGGCGTGCTGGCGGCCGGGCTTGCGGCGCTGATCGCGGTGCTATCCTTGCGGCTCACGGGCATCTTCTTCGCGCTCACCACCCTCGCCTTCGGCCAGCTCTGCTTTATTATCGCCAGCACGCGCATGCGCGCCATCACCGGCGGCACGGACGGCCTGTCCGGCGTGCCGCGGCCGCATTGGCCGGGCCTCGATTTCACCAGCGACCAGGCGTTCCTGGGCTATAACGCCGTCCTGTTCCTGATCCTGCTCGGGACCGCCTGGCGCATCCGGCAATCGCCGTTCGGCCAGGTCCTGGTTGGCATCCGGCTGAATGCGCCGCGCATCGAGCAGCTCGGCTGGCGGGTCAACCGCTTCCGCACCAGCATCTTCGCTATTTCAGGGTTTTATGCGGGGATTGCGGGTGCGTTGCTGGCTGCGCTGCTGTTCTACGTCAGTCCCGAGACCATGAACTGGACCACCTCCGGTGACGTGCTGATCATGTGCATCCTGGGGGGCGTGGGCACGCTGTTTGGCCCGGTGCTGGGCGTGGCGGTGTTCGAAGTGTTGCGGGACGAGTTGGGCAAGGTGACCGACCATTGGTATGGGCTGCTGGGGGCGATTTTCGTGGTCATCACAATTTTTGCGCCGGGCGGGCTGATGGGGGCCCTGCAATCCGTGCGGGCGCGGCTGCGATGAGCGCGCTGGAGTGCCGGGCGCTGACCGTCCGGTATGGCCGCTTTACCGCCGTGGACGACTTCTCGCACATCTTCGAGGCGGGCCGCCTGTATGGGATCATTGGCCCGAACGGTGCTGGCAAGACCACGCTGATGAACGTGATCGTGGGGGGCACGCGCCCGACCGCCGGGGCGGTGCTGCTTGAGGGTGAGGTTGTGACCGCCGTGACCGTGTCCGGGCGGGCGCGGATGGGGTTGGGGCGGAGTTTTCAGATCAGCAAGATTTTCTCGGGCATGACGGTGTTCGAGAATTTGCGGCTGGCGGCGCAGGCCAAGGCGTTCAGCCGGCAGCCGGTCTGGCGGGCCGCCGGGTCTTATCCGGGATTGGCCGAACGGGCTCGCGTCATGCTGGAGACGGTGGGGCTGACGCGGCATGCCGACCTTGCGGCGGACAAGCTCTCGCACGGCGATCAGCGCGCCCTCGAACTCGGCCTGGCACTGATGACCGAGCCGACCGTGCTGCTGCTGGACGAGCCGCTGGCGGGAGTGGGTCAGCAATCGATGGATGCGTTCATCACGCTGCTCGCCCGCGTGGCGTCCGGCCGGACCGTGCTGCTGATCGAGCACAACATGAACGCCGTCATGCGCCTGGCGGAGGAGGTGCTGGTCATGGCCAATGGGCGCATTATCGCCAGCGGCGCCCCCGAGGACATCCGCCGCGACCCGCAGGTGCGCGAAGCCTATCTGGGCGCGGACGCATGAGCCTCGCTCTCGAAACCGTGGACGCGTTCCATGGCAAGGCGCAAGCGTTGCACCAGGTTTCGCTGGTGGTGGAACCCGGCGAGATCGTGTCGCTGATCGGCCGCAACGGTGCCGGCAAGACGACAGCACTGCGGGCCTTGGCCGGGCTGATGCCGATCCGGGCCGGATGCCGGGTGCAGGGCGGCGCCGACATATCGCATTTCCCCGCCCACCAGCTCAGCCGGCGCGGGATCAACTACGTGCCCGAGACAAGGCGCATTTTCCCGAACCTCAGCGTGCTGGAAAACCTGCGCCTGGCGACATTCGCCCACGCCAGCAGCGTGTGGACCCTGGGCCGCGTGTACGACCTGTTTCCCCGCTTGGCCGAACGCGCCCAGGCCCCCGGTGACGCGCTATCTGGGGGCGAGCAGCAAATGCTGGCCATCGCCCGCGGCCTGCTAACGGGCCCGGCGTTCCTGCTGCTGGACGAGCCGACCGAGGGGCTCGCGCCACGGATCGTGGACGATCTGATCGAGGCGATCCGCGCCATCCAGCGGGAGGGCGTCGGCGTGATTTTGGTGGAGCAGCGGCTGAAAGTCCCCCTGGCCCTCGCCTCCCGGCAGTATCTGATCGAGAACGGCCAAATCGTCTGGCACGGCACGACGGACGAGCTGCGGGCGAACCAGGGTGAATTCAGCCGGTTGGTGGGGTTGTGAGCATCGATGGGTTTCACCCATCCTACGTTCCACGCCGTAGGATGGGTGAAACCCATCGCTCCGGGCCGACCGTATGAATGACATCACCTACGCCGTGGGTGACCTCGTGGCGGAGTTCCTGGCCACCGCCGGGGTCACGACGGTATTCGGCATCGTCTCGGTGCACAACATCCCGATCCTGGATGGCATCGGCCGCCGCAACGCTGTCCGGTTCGTACCCGCCCGCGGCGAGATGGGGGCCGGGCACATGGCCGACGGCTATGCGCGCGCAACGGGCGGCTTGGGCGTGCTCATCACCAGCACCGGGCCGGGGGCGGCGAACGGCCTGCCGGGGCTGGTGGAGGCCAGCTTCGCGGGCTCCCCGGTGCTGCACATCACCGGGCAGAGCGCGACCCGCTTCCTCGGACGCGACACCGGCGCCGTGCACGATCTGCCGGGTCAGGGCGCAATGCTCGCCGCCATCTGCAAGTCGGTCCACCGCCCGCTGCGGCCCGAGGACGTGTTCCCGGCCCTGAGTGCCGCCACATCCGATGCGCTCTCCGCCCCGCGCGGCCCGGTCACGGTCGAGATCCCGTCCGATCTGCAGATGGCCCCCATCGCCCGGCCGGCCGGGCTCGATCCGCTGGTGCTGCCGGTGCGCCGGACGGTGCCGGACGAGGCCGCGCTGGATGCGGGGGCCAACCGGCTCCTGTCCGCACGGCGGCCGATGCTTTGGCTGGGCAACGGCGCGCGGGAAGCGGGTGCGGGGGCGCAAAGGTTGATGGCGCTCGGCTTCGGGATCGTGAGCTCCTGGAATGGCCGCGGCATCGTCGCGGAGGACGACCCGCGCACGCTGGGCGCGCTGCACGGCAATGGCGCGCCGGAGATCGAGGCGTTCTACCAGACCGTGGACGCGATGGTGGTCGCGGGCTCCCGGCTGCGCGGGCATGAGGCGCTGGACGGCACGTTACGCCTACCGCCGATCACGCTACAGGTGGACACCAACCCGCGCGCCCATGGCCGGACCTACCCGGCGGAGGGTTTCGTCTGTGGCGACGCCGCCCTGGCGCTCGATGGCCTGGCCCGGCGTCTCACGGGGCGCATGACCATCGACCCGGCGTTCGCGTCCGACCTGGTGCAGGCCCGGCACCAGGCGTCCGAGGCGTATCGAGAGTCGCTCGGCCCCTACGCGACCTTCCCGGCCCAGTTGCGTGAGGCGATGCCCCGGGACGCGCTATGGGTGCGGGACGCGACGGTCGCCGGCGCCACCTGGGCGCACCGGCTGATGCCGGTCTATGGGCCGCGGGACTCCATCCACCCGGTCGGCGCCGGCATCGGACCCGGCCTGCCGCTCGGCATCGGTGCCGCCCTAGGCGCGGCGGGACGCAAAACGGTTATGCTGGCGGGCGATGGCGGCTTCGCGATGAACATGACCGAGCTATGGACCGCCGTGCAGGAGCAAGCCGATCTGTGCATCATCGTGATGAACGACGGCATCTACGCCGCGATCGGCCACATCCAGGACACCTTCCAGGACGGCCGCCGCTTCTTCGGTGAACTGCACAGCCCGGATTTGCTGGGCCTGGCCGCACTGGCCGGCATCCCGGCCTGGCGCGTGAGCCGCGCGGACGCGTTCGGCGCGGCCGTGGCACAGGCCATCGCGGTGCCCGGGCCCGCTCTGGTCGAGGTCGATATGCACGCCATCGGCCCGGCGCCGGCCTACGGCGCGTATCGCCGGCCGCTGACCTGAGACCGGCGCGAGCGGCTGGCACGCCGAATTCCACGGCGCTGATCGGCGCACAATGCTCGCCCTATGGCTTTCAATTCGCGTGCGACACGTATGGCGTTGTTGCACGGATCGGAGATTGGTGGCGTGGGTTCGGTTGGGATAGGACGCAGTCCTGTTCTGATCCGGATCCCATCATGCCGTTCAAGGCCAACGCTGCGCGTCGCCACCATATTTCGAAGCAGAAGCGCAAGGTTACCAACTGGGCGGCGTATGACGCGAGCTTGCGCCAGCGCGGGAGCTCGACGGTCTGGTTCACCGACGAGGCGATCAAGGCCTGGCAGGCGGCGCCGCCTGCAACCCGTGGCGGACAGCCGTGGTATTCGCCGCTGGCGATCCTGACAGCGCTGACGCTGCGGGCGGTGTTTCGGCTTGCCCTGCGCCAGACGGAAGGGTTGATCGGCTCCATCAGGAGCCTTCTCGGCCCCAACCTGGCGGTTCCCGACCACTCCACCCTCAGCCGGCGGGCAGAGACACTGGAGGTGCCGCAGCCGAGATCCAGCACCAGCTTTGGCGCAGAGCCTTTGCATCTGCTGGTGGACAGTACGGGGTTGAAGCTGTGCGGCGCGGGCGAATGGCTGGTCGAGAAGCATGGCACGAAGACCCGCCGATTCTTGCGGAAGCTGCACATCGGCATGGACGCCGGCACCGGCAAGATCGTCGCCGCCGCGCTGACAACCAACGATGTGGATGATGCATCCCAAGTCGGTCTGTTGCTTGAGCAATTGGAAGGGCCGGTGGCCTCGTTTACCGGCGACGGCGCCTATGACCAGGACAGCCTCTACCGCTGCGTGATTGACCGCGATCCTGAAGCGTTGGTCGTCGTGCCGCCACGCGCCACCGCGGTGCTGAGCGAGACCGCTGAGACCGCGCCCACGCAGCGCGACCGCCATCTACAATGCATTGCCGATAAAGGCCGGATCGGCTGGCAGAAGGCATCGACCTACTCCACACGTAGCCAGGTGGAGGCCACCATCGGCCGATATAAACAAGTGATCGGCGATGGGCTGCGCTTTCATACAGACGAGCGTCGCACCACCGAAGTTGGCGTTGCCGTCTATGTCTTGAACCGCATGCTGGAGCTGGGACGCCCGATCTCCGTCCGTATTCCCTGAGGTCAGATGGGGATGGGGTTGGTGCGACCCATCCGCCGATCCGTGCAACAACGCCCAGCGAGACCGGTGATCAAGAGAGCTTGCGCCAGCGTTGCCGACTGGATGACGCGGCCGCGGCTTGTCAAATCCCCGCCCTTCCGTCAATCACCCCGCAGCAAGTGGAGTGGCGTGATGCGCAGCAAGGGTGAGTACCTGTTTACCTCGGAATCCGTCTCCGAGGGACATCCGGACAAGGTCGCGGATCGGATCAGCGATACCGTGCTGGACGCGTATCTGGCGGCCGACCCCTATGCGCGCGTGGGATGCGAGACGCTGGTCACCACCAACCGTGTGGTGCTCGCCGGTGAGGTCCGGGGGCCGGGCACGGTTACGCCCGATTTGCTCACGCATCTGACGCGGCTCGCGATCCACGATATCGGCTATGACCAGGCCGGGTTCAGCTGGCGGAATGCGCAGGTGGATTGCCTGCTGCATGCGCAGAGCGTGGACATCGCCGTCGGCGTCGATAGCGCCAACAACAAGGATGAGGGCGCCGGCGACCAGGGTATCATGTTCGGCTACGCCTGCACCGAAACGCCGGAGCTGATGCCGGCACCGCTGCATTACGCGCACCTGATCCTCCGCCGGATGAGCGAGCTGCGGCATGCCGACGACATCAGCGTGCGCGGCCTGCAGCCGGACGCAAAGAGCCAGGTCACGCTGAAATACATCGACGGCAAACCGGTCGGCGCCACCAGCATCGTGGTCAGCACGCAGCATGACGAGGGCCTGGATTCCCGCGATATCAAGGCCATGCTGCATCCGCTGGTGGAAAGCAGCCTGCCGCCGGGCTGGATGCCGGCGGATGACGAGTTCTATGTGAACCCCACCGGCAAATTCGTGATCGGCGGTCCGGATGGCGACGCCGGGATCACCGGGCGGAAGATCATCGTGGACACCTATGGCGGCGCGTCCCCGCATGGCGGCGGCGCGTTCAGCGGGAAGGACCCGACCAAGGTGGACCGCAGCGCCGCGTATGTGTGCCGGTATCTGGCGAAGAACGTGGTGGCGGCGGGCTTGGCCGATAAATGCACGCTGCAGATCAGCTACGCGATCGGCGTGTCCCATCCGCTCAGCGTCTATGTGGACCTCGATGGCACCGGCCGGGACGTGGACGAGGCGAAGCTGGAAAAGGTGCTGCGGGAACTGGTGAACCTCAGCCCTCGCGGCATTCGCGAGCATCTGCGCATGAACCGCCCGATCTATGCCGTCACCAGCGCCTACGGCCATTTCGGACGCACGCCGGATGACGAGCTGGGCACCTTCACGTGGGAGCGGACGGACCTCGTGCCGGCGCTGAAGAGCGCGTTCGGGCGCTGATCCAAGACGTCAAGCCGGCTGATCCGCGGCTGCATGGCCGCTTGCGCGGGCATCAGCTGCGGCCGCGGCAGCAATGGCTGTTGGACCATTATTTGCCGCGTCTGCGCCTGCCGGCGGACGCGGCGTCCGATTTGGGCGCCGCGTTTCCGGTGCGGCCCGATCGCCTGGCCATCGAAATCGGCTTCGGCGGCGGCGAGCACGCCATCGCCACGGCGGCGTCCGACCCCGGGCTCGGCCTGATCGCCTGCGAGGTGTTCGAGCCGGGCCTGTGCTCCCTCCTATCCGCGTTGGCGCCGGAGGGCATGCCGGAGCCGCCGCCGCCGGGCAATCTCATGGTGTGGGACGAGGACGCGCGCATGCTGTTGCGGGCGCTGCCGGATGCGTGCCTGTCCGCGGCCTGGCTCATGTTTCCCGACCCGTGGCCGAAGACGCGCCATACCAAGCGCCGATTCGTCCATCCGGATCAGGTGGCGCTGATGGCGCGTGTCATGAAAGTTCACGCGGTCTGGCGCGTGGCGTCCGATGACCCTACTTATCAATCTTGGGTAGAGGAGGTCATGGCCGTGCAGTCCTTATTCGACGCGGCACCGCCGGCCCGCAGCCGCCCTGATGGCTGGCCCCCCACGCGCTATGAGGCCAAGGCGCTCCGGGCCGGGCGCGTGCCGCTGTATTGGTCGTTCACGCGCACGGCGAAATGCCTGGTCTGATGCCGGGCTTGACCGTCGGCAGCCGGGCGCTGACCGGCCTGCGCGGGGTGGCGGCTCTGTTCGTGGTGTTCCATCACCTCTATCTCGGCCAACACGTGCAGCTGCCGTTCATCGATAATTTCGCGCGGCGTGGCTACCTCGCGGTCGATCTGTTCTTCGTGCTGAGTGGCTTCGTCATGGCGCTGGCATATGGTAACTGGTTCGCCACAAGCTGGGACCCTGCCCGGTATGCCGCGTTCATGGCGCGCCGTGTTGCGCGCCTCTGGCCGCTGCAGACGGCCGTCATCCTGGCGGTGCTGGGGGGCAGCGCGCTGGCGCATCACGGTTCCTGTGCAGTCTCCTGGGGGGCCGCGTTTTGGGCGGGGCCCATTTGGCCGAAGATGGTGGCGGCCAATCTGCTGATGGTACAGAGTTGGGGCTGGAGCCAGGTGATCGTCTCGCCGTCCTGGTCCGTCAGCACGGAGATGCTGGCCTATACGCTGTTTCCGGTGCTCGCCGCGGCCGCGCTGCATGGGCGGCGGCGGACGGCGTGGGTGACAGCCGGGATCGCGGCGTTGACGCTGATTGCGTGTATCCTTTTGGCGCCCAGCCGGGGCATCGGGCGCCGTGGCGTGCTGGATATTTATGATAATTGGAGTGTGCTGCCGCCGCTCCGCTGCCTCGCGGGCTTCAGCCTCGGCCTGTTGAGTTGGCGGGCGCTCCGTGATCCCCGGGTCGCGGAAATCACCCGGCAGCCCGGCATGGCGGTGGTCGGGGGCGGTGGTGTGCTGCTGCTGCTGGCCACGGGGGCGCCGGACCTTGCGGTCTATGCGTTGCTGCCGGTTCTGGTCGCGTCCTTGTTCACCGGTGCCGGCCCGCTACAGCGCGCGCTGGCCCGCCGGCTTCCGTATCAGGCCGGCGTGCTGTCCTATGCCATCTATCTCGTGCATGTCCCGGTGCTGGGTTTCGTGCAACGGCTGGTTGGGCCGGACCCCGTGGTGCTATTGCCGGTTTTTTTGGTCACCATGGCGGCGGTCGCGGTGGCGTCCCATGTGCTGATCGAACGGCCTTGCCAAACACTCCTGCGGCGCGCGCTGACCGTGCCCGGCGGGCTCCTCGAGCGCTGCATCGGAACATTCCGTGTTATAGCTGGACAGATATCAAAACGATAGAGTAACATCCTCCCCTGGAAGGGGAGCCGTCGCCGATGCAGACCATCCGCAGTGTCGTGCTCGAACTGCAGCCGGAGAGCGTGCCGCAGCTGCGCGGCCAACTGGATGCGCTCAAAGCCTCGCAAGAAGACCTGCCGCACGCCTATTCCGCCATCAAGCAGGCGCTGCCGACGTTGCACTTCATGTCGGTCATCATTTTCGACGATGACCAATACGACCCGGTCCTGGTGATCGAGGTGAATTTCGACGGACCGCCCGAACCGTTCTGGCTGGCGTTCCAGGCCGCGCTCGGCGAGGCGTTCCGCGCCATCCTCCGCTGCGGCCGGGTGCCGCGCGATGAATCGGCCGCGCTGTTCCGCGCCGTCACCGCCCCGGGCTCGACCGAACCAGTGGCCCCGTTGCTGGCCGCCCTCGCCCTCATGCCGGCCGTGGCGCATCAGGGCAACCGCGGCCTCGACCGGGCGCGCATCGAGGCCGAGGGCCAGCTGTTCGCCACAGTGCAGGATTTGATCGACCACGGCGGATTGCCGCCAAACGCGTCGGCGGTGCAGATCCATACAAGCATCCGCGCCGCGCTGCCGGGCCACAAGGCGCTGGCCGACATGCCGCCGCGCATCCCGGCGGACGAGAGCCGCGCGGACTGGGTGAAGTTGACGGTCTTCGTCGTGGTCCTGCTGGCCGTGCTCGTGGCGCCCGGCATCCTCCTGTCATGGCTCGTGGGGCCTTGGGTGGCGGCGCTGCTCCTGGTCGGGGCCGGGGGCGTGTTCCTGTCCCGGCTCGGGCTGGCCAGCGCCGTCCCGGCCTGGCCACGCCGGGTCGCACTCACCGCCGGCGCAGTTCTGCTGGGAGTCTTGGGCCTCGCCGTCCTCTGCGCGATGCCGGGAACGCTACCGCTCTGGCGGGCGCGGGCCGGGCTCGGCGTCGTGGGGTTGGTGCCGATGGTCGCCGGAATCGTGTGGTGGATCCGCGCCCTGGAAATGCGGGACGCGCCGCAAGACGCCCCCCGCCCGGACCCGGCGATGCTGCGGGCCATGGCGCGGCGGGAGGATTTCATCACCCAGAACCACATGGGCAGCGTCGTCCACCTCCGCCCCGGCGTGCTGCGCGCCATCCTGGTGCGGGTAGCGATGCGCGTGCTGGGCCTCGTGCTGCGGGTGCAGGCGCGGACCGGCTATCTCGGCAGCATGCGCACCATTCACTTCGCGCACTGGGCGTTCATCAGCAACGGCTCCCGCCTGATGTTCTTCAGCAATTTCGACGGCAGCTGGGAGAGCTACCTCGATGACTTCATCGAAAAGGCGCATGGCGGCCTCACCTTGGCCTGGACCGGGGCGGTCGGTTTCCCCACCACCCGATTCCTGGTGCTGGACGGCGCGACCCAAGGCCGCAAATTCAAGGCCTGGGCCCGGCACTCGATGGCCGAGAGCCTGTTCTGGTATAGCGCCTATATCGGCTTCACCGTGAACCAGATCGAGCGGCAGGCGCGGGTCGCCGAGGGGCTGCGCCGGCCCTTGCTCTCGGAACAGGAGGCCCTGGCATGGACGCTGGATTTGTAGTCCCGGCCTCTGCCGACGGCAGTTGGCGCTTGGTGGACGACCACGCCGCCCGGGCGCAGGGCCTGGTCGTGAGCCCGTTCGCGCATCTGCCAGAGGCCTGCGCCCTGTTCCTGCAACTGCCGCCCGTGTGTGGCGGCGCCTGGCTGGCCGGCCTGCAAGCCGTCTGCCCGGTGACCGACGCGTCCGGCAAGACCGAGCCCGCCAGCGCCCTCGGTCTCACCTGGACCGGGTTGCAGGCGATGGGCCTGGATGACACGACGCTGGCCACCTTCTCCCCCGCATTCCGGGAAGGCATGCATCAGATCGACCGCAAGCGCCGCCTCAGCGACATGCCGAAAGACGGTACCGTGATCGAGGGCGGGCCCCTTTGGAGCGGTAACACGCCGGAGACGTTCCCGGACCCCGACGATCCCACCCCCATCGACACCCCGAAGACCGTGCACGCCGCGCTGCTGCTCTATGCCGCAAATGCCGACGCGCTGGCGGCCATGCTGGCGCCGGTCCTGCCGGTGTTGCAACAGCACGGCATCACGGTCTCGCACCAACTCGGCCTGTCGCTGCGGTTCGACGCCGAAGGGTGCGCGCGGGAGCATTTCGGATTTGCCGACGGCCTGTCGCAGCCGGTGCCGGAAGGCGACGCCATCGTCTCGCCGAGTGGTACGAAGCTGCAACATGACCCCCTGCACGGCATCGCCGCCGGCGACGTGCTGATGGGCCACCCGAACGCGCAGAAGGAGCCGGCGCCGGGCCCGATCCTGCGCCAGGACCGCGACCCGACCGGCGTGCTCACGGCCGGCGCCGCGCCCGAGGGCTTCCGCAATCTGGGCCTGGACGGCAGCTATCTGGTGATCCGCGAGCTGCGGCAGGACGTGGCGGCGTTCTGGAAGTCGATGGACGCGGCCATCGGTCAGGACGGCAGGAGCGCGGAGTGGCTGGCCAGCCGCGTGGTCGGCCGCACGCTCGATGGTGACCTGCTGGTGCCCGGCGGCACACTGCCCCGAAGCGGCGACTGCCCGGATAATAGCTTCAGCTTCTTCGCCACCGACCCGCGCGGCCTGGGCTGCCCGGTGGGCTCGCACATCCGCCGGGCCAATCCCCGGGACGGGCTGGCGCCCAACGCAATCGCCGCCCCCGACCTGCTGGCCGCGGCACAGAACCACCGCATCCTCCGCCGCGGACGCAAATTCGGCCCCACCATCCAGGACCCCCGCATCGATGACGGGGCGGAGCGCGGGCTGCTATTCATGTGCCTAAACACTGACCTCGCCCGGCAATTCGAATTCGTGCAGCAGACCTGGATGCTGAACGCCAATTTCGGTTGTCTGTTCAACGAAACGGACCCTTTGCTGGGCCCCAAAGGCCGCTTCACCGTGCCCGCCACGCCGCTGCGCTTCCGCCCGACCGTGGAAACCTTCGTCCGCTTCGCCGGCGGCGAATACTTCTTCCTGCCGAGTCTACCGGCGTTGGCTTATCTGCAGTCCTTGCATGTGCCGGTGTGACGGGCGCGATGGGTTTCACCCCATAGGTGGCGCGGGGGGATTACTCGGCGGCTTGGGCGGGAGCGAGGGTTGATGTTCCGGGAGCCGGGGAGCGTGTTTGAGGGTGGAAACCGATGGGTTTCACCCATCCTATGGTTTGAAGGCCTGCCGGTGGGCTTCGCGCATCACGGGCATGACCACGCCCAGATCGTCGATGACGCTGCCGTGGGAGGGGGCGATTAGGCGGGGGGGATAGGTCTGCATCAGGGCCTCGAGCCGGTCCATGAAGGGGGTGATGTCGACGTAGCGGCTCCAATACAGCGATGATTGGGTGAGGTAGGTGGCCAGTTCCAGCACGGGAGGGCCGCGGAGTTCGCTGGATAGGAGCGCGCATTCGCCGGCGCGGTGCAGCAATTCGTCCGGGAATTCGGGGGTTTGGGGGAGGTGGCCGTAGCCCAGGGAGTCGACCGGGAACAGCACTTGTTGCTTGTGTTCGTAGCCCCAGACCGTGTTGGGCAGGTCCTCGATGATGGCGTCCAGCAGGGTGAAGCGGAAGCCGCCGCCCAGCTCGAGCGTCGTGCCGTGCGGGACCGTGTGGAGGCGGGGTTCGTGGTCTGGGAAATACAGGTGATAGTCGCGCAAATCCCCGATGGCGATCGCCGCCTTGTATTTGTCGAGGAGCTTGCCGAGGTTGCCCGCGTGCGGGATTTCCGGGTGGGACGGCACCACATAATCGAGCGTGCGGCCGCGCAGGATTTGGTCGAGGTCGCGGTCCAGCTCGGGCCACATCGCGGGGGGTGCGGTGTCGAACAGCAGGGCTTTTTCGGTTCCCACGATGAGGTAGGCCGAGGTGTGGAAATGCACCGGTTCCGGAAAGGCGGCGCTCTCCAGGCAGCCGCCGACCCACCATACGCCGTCGGCGATTTCCCGGGGTAGCGAATGCTTGCTGAGCCGCGTCATTGCGAGACACCGCTTGGTGGCGAAGCAATCCAGGGGCCACAGGCGCGCGTGTCACCCCTGGATTGCTTCGCCAAGCGGCTCGCAATGACGGGGATGGAAAGTATCATAGCGCCAGTTCCTCCAATACGGTCTGCAACGCGTCCAGATGCCGTTCCACCATCGCCCGGCCCTCGATCACCAGGCCATGGCCCGGCGCGATCCGCTGGATATCGCGTCGCGCGCGGATGTCGGCAAGGTTTCGCAGGATTGCCCCGGTCTTTGCCTGCGCCAGCCAGCCGAATTTTGCCAGCAGATGGGCGCGGATCTGGGCGGTGTCGGCCTGGGCGGGTGAGGTTTCATCGATGATACGGCTGTCATCCGGGTGCTGTTGCACGGTGTGGCCCAGGGTGTCGGACGTGAACAGCGTGGCCGTGGCGGCGTCGTAGCCCCAGAACGTCGCGAGCAGCCGGATCGCCGGGCGCAGCACCTCGACCCCGCGTTCCGGCCCAATACTCATGGCGTAGCCGGGCGGCATGCGTTCCATCTGGATGCGGTTGCCGCGGCTGGCCGGGTCGATGAGCATGGCGGACTCGAACGCGTCGAACGGGTTCGGACCGCCGCCGGCATAGAGTTTTTCTATGGGGTAAACGCTGGCGATCTCACCGATGCTGCCGGTGACGTCCGGTTCGGGCCGGGTCAGGAAGATCGAGATCGGGCGGCCCCTGGGCACCAGCGCCTCGAGCTGGGTGCGGATGGTGGTGCGGTGCGCATAGACGCCCGGGTCGATCAGCATCGCGGCCTCGCCTTCGATCAACACATAGGCGTTGATCGGTTGCCAGCCGCGTGCAGTGGGCGGCACCCAGCTGATCCGCCCGTCGAGTTCGGCCGAGCGGCCCAGCAGATAAAGCCGGCCCGGCACCAGCGCGATGGCGGCGTCCCGCATGTTCACGGCGATAGCCTCATCGAATTAGCGCAATCGCTCCGGTCAGCGGCACTTCTCCGTGTCTTTGTGCCTTTGTGCCTTTGTGTCGAAAACTGTCGGACGACGCGGTGATCGGCATCTGTGTGATGGCCTGCATTCGACACAAAGGCACCAAGACACAAAGACACCAAGGCGCTCGTCAAAATGATCATGGTGCTCAGGCTACCGCTTAGTAGCAAATCCGGTCAATGAAGATGTTGACCTTACGGGCGGGTAAGGGGCATTGTCCCCTCCAAGGACCTGCAACGGCCCGCTTGAGGAAATCCATGTTCGCGCCCCCCGAGACGATCCAGGCGGAGGTGTTCGCCACCCTGCCCGACGCCTTCCGCAAGTGCGAAATCCGCTCGGCGTGGTCCGATGCGCGGCGCGGCGGCAGGACGGTGCATAGCTTCCTGGAGGGACCGTCATTCGATCGGGAGGGCAATCTTTATGTCACCGATATCCCGTTCGGGCGGGTGTTCCGCATCTCGCCGGAGGGCATTTTCGACCTCGTGGCCGAGTATGACGGGGAGCCGAACGGGCTCAAGATTCACAAGGACGGGCGGGCGTTCATTACGGATTACCGGAATGGCATCGTGGAGCTCGACCTGAGCACGGGTGCCACCCGGCCTGCGCTTGAGCGCCGCTATACCGAGGGGTTCCGCGGTGTGAACGATCTGTTCTTTGCCGCGAATGGCGACATGTATTTCACCGATCAGGGCCGCACCGGGCATCATGATCCGACCGGACGGGTGTATCGCTGGACGGCGGATCAGCGTCTTCACTGCCTGCTCACGACCGGCCTCAGTCCCAACGGCCTGGTGACCAATGCCGATGAGAGCGCGCTGCTGGTGGCGATGACCAACGCCAACGCCGTTTGGCATTTTGCGCTGATGCCGAACGAGGACGTGTCCATGGTCGGCACGTTCGTGCAACTATCGGGCGGCGTGGGGCCGGACGGGATGGCGCTGACCGAGGCGGGGGGTTTGGTGGTCGCGCATCCGGGAATGGGGGCCGTGTGGGTGTTTTCCCAGCGCGGTGAGCCGCTCTATCGCGTCGTCACCTGCGGCTCGGATCTGCTGACCAATGTGGCCTTTGGCGGGCCGGATCGCCGCACGCTTTACATCGTCGATTCCGGTGCTGGCCTGATCCAAACGGCGCGGCTGCCGGTGGCCGGGCGGGCGATGTATTCGCACCAATGAAGGAGTCGCCCATGATTTCACGCCGCGTGACGCTGGCCGCAGCGATGACCGTGCCGTTCATCCGGCCCGCCCGGGCGGCCCAACCGCTGCGGATCGGGTGCCTGACCGACCTCAGTGGGCCGTATTCGGACCTGGTGGGGCTCGGCACCGTGAATTCGATCAAGCTGGCGATCCAGGACTTTGGCGCCCTGCACCCGGACGTGCCGGTGGAGCTGGTGGTCGCGGATTTCTCGCTGAAACCGGATACCGGGCTGTCGATCATGCGCGAGTGGTTCGACAACCGGGGCGTGGACGCGATCATCGACGTGCCGCTATCGGCGTTGGCGCTGGGCGCGGTGCTGGTGTTGCAGGACAAGAACAAGGTCGGCCTGTTCACGTCGCCGGCCACGGGGGACCTGACGCGGGCCAGCTGCGGACCCAATCACGTGCATTTTGCGCCGGGCACGTATTGCCTCGCGGCTTCGATGGTGCGGGCGATCGTGGAGAAGGGCGGTGACACCTGGTTCTTCATTGCGCCGGACTATGCGATGGGCAAGTCGATGGTGACCGACGGCGCGCATGAGGTGGAGCGCGCGGGCGGCCGGGTGCTCGGCAGCGTCTCCCACCCGTTCCCGGGCACGCATGATTTTTCAAGCTTTTTACTCGGCGCGCAGAGCAGCGGGGCGAAGGTGATTTGCCTGACCAACGCCGGGGAGGATGCGGCGAACTGCGTGAAACAGGCGCGTGAATTCAATATTCTCGGCCCGGGCAAGTTTCTGGCGGCGCCGTTTCTGGGCGATACGACGGTGCATGCGCTGGGGCTGGCGGACACGCAATCGACGTATTGGCCGAGCCCGTTCTATTGGGACCGCAACGACCGCACCCGGGCCTTTGCCGCGCGGCTCAGTGAGACCTTGCCCGCGCGGAAGCCAAATAAGGAGTGCGCGAACGCCTATTCCGGCGCGCTGCATTATTTGAAGGCCGCCGCCGCGTTGGGGGTCGAGGCGGCGAAGGCCGACGGACGGCGCGTGGTGCAGCAGATGAAGGCGATGGAGATGGATGACGCGCTGTTCGGCCCGACGCGGATCCGCGAGGACGGCCAGACGCTCCGCGAAATGCTGCTGCTGCAGGTGAAGACCCCGGCGGAGTCCAAAGGGGAGTGGGATCTATGCAAGGTCCTCGCGACCGTCGGGCCGGACGGGCTGTATGTGCCGCTGAACGAGGGCGGCTGCCGGATGGTGCGGACGTGATGCCCACCTCGTCATTGCGAGCCGCTTGGCGAAGCAATCCAGGGGCAACGGGGGCGCTTTTGGCCCCTGTTGCCCCTGGATTGATTCGCCAAGCGGCTCGCAATGACGAGGTGGGCATCACGTCCGCACCATCCGGAAGCCGCCCTCGTTCAGCGGCACATACAGCCCGTCCGGCCCGACGGTCGCGAGGACC
>JAYVOF010000137.1:0-11784 GCA_043758105.1 Rhodospirillales bacterium
GATACACCGCCCTCGCCTGCGGAGGTCCGGTGGCAGAGTGGTGATGCAGAGGACTGCAAATCCTCGAATGCCGGTTCGATTCCGGCCCGGACCTCCAGGATTGTTTTCACGGACGCAACAACGTCAGAAATTCCATATTCTCGGCAGCCTGACGCCCCGCTAGTTTTGGTAACGCCCGTATCGCCGTGCGGATCGCCTCGGCCTCGACGGCGTGCGCCGCCATCAGCCATAGGCAGTCCTCCAAATCCTGCGGCTCTCCCCGAACCAGTTTCGAGGCCAGGAGGGCGGTCGGCGGCGGGACCGTCACCGTTAGATGCTCACCCTGCCACACCACGCGCTCGGATTCTCCAAACCACTCCCGCTTCTCGGCATTCCACCCCGGCACCTGCACAAGTCCTGGATGGACCAACTGTAGATACGGCACGGAAGGGAACGCGTCCTTGGGGTCGAAGCTGAGGCCGGCCGCCTCGCACGCTCGTTTCAGCGCGGCCTCCCGGATCGCGCTGGCTTGGACCCAAACGTCCAAATTTTCGGTCTGGCGCGCATCCTGCCCGAGTAGGATAGTCGCACTGCTCCCGATCAGGCAAAGACGTCCGGCCTCGAGCAACTGACCATTAATGGCCTGTAAAAGCTCGTGCAGCGCGTGAAAATCCAATGCCACTCTTGCCTCACTTTGCAATGGTTGCATAAAAGACTGGTTTGCAAGGGGATCAACAAGGCCATGGCCGATGATGCGTATGCCGCTGCTATGCTGCGTCGCTGGCGTCGTCACGCCGGGCTGACGGCGGCCGAGGCGGCGGAACAGCTTGGCCTGAGCCGTCGCATGCTGGCCTATTATGAAAGCGGGCAGCACGCTCTCCCCAGGGCCGTGCAGCTCGCGGTTAAGGCTCTCGCCGCCGGGTTAGAACCGGACGGACCGCCCCACGATGCCCGGTCGCGATGGGTCACGCTGGTTGGGAACATGCGCCGCTATGGTCTTGGAATTCCTGTGTTCGGGCAGTTGCTGCGGGATCGGGATGAGCAAGGGCTGTCCGACCTCCTGGCGTTCGTCCGCCGTGGCCCCGATCCCCGCCTGGCCTTGACGGACCCGGCGCTGTTCAAAACGCTGCGCCACGCCTGCACCAAGGCTCAGCTGGCGGGCCTCGGACAATTCACTCTGAACAAGCGCGCATGGCGAAATCATGGGCGAAATCATGGGCGAAAGCATGGGCGAAAGCATGGGCGAAAGCATGATAGTGTCGCCGCCGAAACCAGCCTGGCATCCTGAACCGCCCATGCGCGTCGCCGTCTATTACGCCCCCGCCCTGCAAGACCCGCTCTGGCCCGCCGCCTGCGCCTGGCTTGGCTGGGATCCGGAACGGGGCGTGGCCGTGCCGGGCGAGGTGATACCGCACCCCCTCACCGCCGATGCGCGGGTTTATGGCTTTCATTGCACGCTGAAGCCGCCCATGCGGCTCTGCACCGATTACGGCTCGTTCCTCGATGATGTGGACGCGCTCGCCGCCCGGTTGGCGCCGTTTCACATGCCCACGCTGAAGGTCGCCGACCTGTCCGGCTTCCTCGCCATCCGCAATTCCGAGCCGTCGGACCCGCTGCATCGCCTCGCCGATGCGTGTGTGGAGGCGCTGGACCGGCACCGGGCGCCGCCCACCGCCGCCGAGCTGGCGCGGCGCCGGGCGCAGGAACTTACGCCGGAGCGGGAGGCCTACCTGGAACGCTGGGGCTACCCGCTCGTGTTCGACGAGTGGCGGTTCCACATGACCCTCACCCGGCGTCTCACCGGGGACGAGCACGCGCATTTTCGTCCGCTGGCGGAGGCGCATTTTGCAGCCGCCCTGCCGCATCCCCGCGCCTGCAGCCACCTCACGGTGTTCACTCAGCCGGGGCCGGGTCAGAACTTCCGGATTGCGGAGCGTCTGCCACTGCGCGGTTGAGGAGCGTCACCAGCTTACGCACGCCCGCCTCGATCGTGCCGTCATTCGACAAGGTGGTGCGCTCCACCGGCAGCGGCAGGTCGATCTGGCGGGACATGCGGCGCGCGATATCGACCGCGTCCTCCCGCCCGCGCGCGGCCAGGCGGCGGGCCAGGGTGTCGGCCGGTGCCGTGACCTCGATCACGCGGACCGGAAAGCGCTGCGCCGCCTCCGCCACCACGGCGCGGGAGACGCTCACCACCACGACCCGGCCGTCCGCCAGATCGACGCCGATATCGGCCGGCACGCCGTAATGCAGCCCGTGCGCGCGCCAGGATAGCGCAAAGCCCCCCGCGATCCGCAGCGCCTCGAACGCCTGCTCGGTCACGGAATCATGCGCTTCTTCGCCGGGATCCGGCGTGGTGGGGCGGGTAATGGTGCGGCGGACGAACCGCAGCCGGTGGTCGGCGGCGAGCGCCTGCCGTGCGCCGTTCAGCAGCGTATCCTTACCTGCCCCCGACGGGCCCACGATCAATACCAGCATCCACTTCCCCGCGTGCCGCGGTCCGGACCATAATGGCGCGTGCGCCCGGCGCAACTCTCCGAAAGGATCCCACCGCTTTGTTTACCACCCGTCCTGAAATCGCCGGCACGTTCGGCGTGGCCGCCAGCACGCATTGGCTGGCCAGCGCCGTCGCCATGGCCGTGCTGGAACGGGGCGGCAACGCTGTCGATGCCGCGGCCGCCGCGGGCTTCACGCTGCAGGTGGCCGAGCCGCATCTGAACGGCCCGGGCGGCGACGCGCCGATAATGATACAGTCGGGCATGGTACAGTCGGGCGGCGTCACCCACGTGATCTGCGGCCAGGGCCCAGCGCCGGCGGCGGCCACGCTGCCGGCGTTCGCCGCACTCGGCCTCGATTTCATTCCCGCCACCGGATTTCTCCCCGCCACCGTACCCGGCGCGTTCGGCGCATGGTGCACGGTGCTGGAGCGCTGGGGGACGTGGGAGCTGGCGGACATCCTGGCGTTCGCCATCGGGTATGCCACCCAGGGCGTGCCGCTGGTGCCGCGCATTCCGGCCACCATCACGGGCGTCCGCGCCCTGTTCGAGGCGGAGTGGCCCAGCAGTGCCGCCGTGTTCCTACCGGGAGGGAAGGTGCCGGAATTAGGCGCGCTGTTCCGCAACCCGGGCCTGGCCGCCACCTACCAGCGGATCCTGCGTGAAGCCGCCGGGACCACGCGGGAGGCGCGGATCCGGGCGGCACACCGGGCGTGGTATGAAGGTTTCGTCGCCGAGGCGATCGGCGCGTTCTTCGCCGGGGACGCCATGCTGGACACCTCCGGACACCGGCACCGCGGCCTGCTGACGGCCCAGGACCTGGCGGCATGGACCGTGCCGGTGGAGGCGCCGGTGTCGTATGACTACCACGGCGTCACCGTGCAAAAATGCGGGGCGTGGAGCCAGGGCCCGGCGTTCTTGCAACAACTGGCGTTGCTGAAAGGCTTCGACCTCGCCGCCATGGACCCGGTCGGTGCCGCGTTCGTCCACACCGTGACCGAATGCGCCAAACTCGCCTTCGCGGACCGGGAGGCGTTCTATGGCGATGTGCCCGGCGTCCCGCTCGAGACCCTGCTGTCCGACAGGTATAACGACGCGCGCCGGGCGCTGGTGGGGCATGACGCGTCGCTGACGCTGCGGCCGGGTACGGTGCCGGGGCATGGCGGGTGGGTGGATCATGACGCGCCCGCCCGCGCGGATTGGGCGACGCGGGATTCCGGCGCCGGGGAGCCGACCGTGGCCCGGCTGGGTGCCGTCGGCGGCGACACGGTACACATCGATGTGATCGACCGCTGGGGCAACATGGTCGCCGCGACGCCGTCCGGCGGATGGCTGCAATCCTCCCCGGTCGTGCCGGCCTTGGGCTTCCCCCTCGGCACCCGCGGGCAGATGTTCTGGCTCCGCCCCGGCCTGCCCAACAGCCTGGCACCCGGTAAGCGGCCGCGCACGACGCTGTCCCCCACGATGGCGCTCCGCGACGGCCGGCCCTGGATGGCGTTCGGCACGCCGGGGGGCGAGCAGCAGGACCAGTGGTCACCCATTTTCCTGCTCCGCATGATCCATCACGGCCTCAACATCCAGCAAGCGATCGACATGCCCAGCTTCCACTCCGAGCATTGGCCCAGCAGCTTCTGGCCGCGGGCGGCACGGCCCGGCAAGCTTGTGCTGGAGGGACAATTCGCGCCCGCCGTGCTGGACGAATTGCTGGCGCGCGGCCACCGGGCGGAGCGGGGCGAAGACTGGTCCGAGGGCCGGCTCTCGGCGGCGCGGACGGACGGCGGCATCCTCTATGCCGGGGCCAATCCCCGCGGCATGCAGGGCTATGCGGCCGGCCGGTGATCGTTACCTGACGATGAGGTTGATTTCCCCTGCCCGAAACACAACTTGCCCAATACGGCCGAGTTAGGCATGGTGTGCATAGGACGGAGGCGGAATATGAGCGTTTCTGAAGGTCTGCGGGACTGATTATATCACGGATCACCGGTTCGGGTGCCTGATCCGGCACCGTTTTGGTGGGCCGTGCCGTTGGTGGGCCTTGCCGGCGCCGCCGTCGCGACAGCCTCTGTGCTGGCCAACCGGCATTTGATCCGGATGCGCGCAACCCTCGATTTGATCGAGCGTACCGGATCGAACGAACATTACCTGAAATTGCGCGCGAACTTTCGCCGGTTGGACGCCAATAGCGGTGATCCGGCGTTCTTCTCCCGGATCACCCATCCGACCGAGGACGTGGACAAGGCGCTGCGGCGGGAAATCGTCGCCTATATCAACCATTATGAACTCGTGGCGATCGGCTGCGACAAGGGCATCCTCGATGAGGGGTTCTACCGCAGCTGGATGCGCTCGCATTTGGTGCGGGACTGGACGCTGGCGCAGCCGCTGGTACAGGCCGCGCGAACCAATCCGGCGGACCCGGTTCCGGGTGCCTATGTCGGTTTCGAGGGCATGGCCAGCCGCTTTCGCGCCGCCGGCATCGCCCCCTGGTTCAGGCGAGGAGCCGCGCCAGCCGGTCGAACTCGGCCACGCTGAGCGTCTCCGCCCGGCGCTCGCCGCTGATCCCCGCCCGATCCAGCAGCGCCTCCCCGCCCAGCTCCCGCAACGAGCCGCGCAGCATCTTGCGCCGCTGACCGAACGCGGCGGCGGTCACGCGCTCCATGGTGCTGAACAGCGCCGGGTCCGGCTGATCCGGCAGCGGGGCCAGGCCCACGACGGCGGACCACACCTTGGGCGGTGGCGTGAACGCGGTGGGCGGCAAGCGCAGCAGCAGGGCGGTGCGGCAGACCCATTGGGTCAGGACGGACAGCCGCCCATAGGCTGAGGTATCCGGGGCGGCACAGATACGCTCGGCCACCTCCAGCTGAAACATCAGGGTCATCCGCTCCCACTTGGCCGCCTGACGCAGCCAGCCGATCAGCAACGGTGTGGCCACGTTATAGGGCAAATTCGCCGCAAGCTGCCGGGGTGCCGGCACGAGGCTCGCCAGATCCGTGCGGGTCGCATCGGCCTTCAGCACGCGAAGCCGCCCGGGATAGGCCGCCGCCAGCTCTTCGATCGCCGGCACCGCGCGCGGGTCCAGCTCGACCGCCAGCACGCTCGCCGCCTCCGTCTCCAACAGCGCGCGGGTCAGGCCGCCCGGTCCCGGGCCCACCTCCACCACATGCCGCCCGTCCAACGCCCCGGCCAGACGCGCGATCCGCCCGGTAACGTTGGCGTCCAGCAGAAAGTGTTGACCGAGCTTGCGGCGGGCATCCAGCCCATGCCGGGCAATAACCTCACGTAGCGGAGGAAGGCTCAGCTGATGCCCCGCTCATCCAGCGTGGCGCGGCGGCGCAGATCGCGCTGCAACTGGCGGGACGTCAGCTCAATCCGTTCGTTCAGCACCCGGTTGGTGATTTCCTCCTTGGTCGGCGCGGCCGCGCTTTTCTGCTCCCGGGCGCACACCATGATGACCGCCACACCTTCGGACGTGACCACGGGCTTGCTGGGCACGCCGGGTTGCAGGCCGGCCAGCAGGGCGCGAAGCGGGGCGGAGCCCACGGTTTCAAGCCGCACCTCACCGGGGTTGGCGGGGCGGGTGGCCCCGGCCCGGGTATTCGCCGCCTCTATATCCGCGCAGGATTTGACACTGCGCGAGATCGCCTGCGCCTGTTCGACCGCGTGCCGCTGCTGCTCCGTGGGCGCGCGGGGGTTCAGCGCGCCTGAGAACGGAATGAACACCTGGCGCAAATCCAGCGCCGTGCCGCTGTCCCGTCCCGCCTGACGTTTGCCGTGCAGCGTCACGATCACGATGCCGCCCGGCACCACGACCGGGTTGCTGATAGCGTTCTCCGGCATTTGTTGCACGATTTCGGCCACCGGCGGGTCGAGCTGGCTGGCCCGGACCCAGCCGAGGTCGCCACCCTGCAAAGCGGTCTGAGCTTGACTGAACTGCGCGGCCACGACCGCGAACGGCGCCCCGGCCCGAAGCTGGGCGATCACGGTATCGGCGAATTTCTTCGCGTCTGCCTGACGGGCGGGATCTTCGACCGGGATGAAGATCTCGCCCACCCGGAATTCAGGCTTACCCTGGCTTTCGGTGAAACGCTTGGTCTGCTCGTTCACGTCCGCATCCGTGACCTCGGCCCGTCCGCCCAGCTCCTGACGCAGGACGCGAGTCCAGCCGAGCTGCACGCGGACCTGGTCGATCAGGGTGCGGAACGCGACGCCCTTGCCGGCGAGACTGGCGCCGAGCTGGCCCTTCTGCATGTTGTTGCGCTGTTCGATCTCGGCGATGCTGTCGGCGATTTCCCGGTCGCTGACCGATACCTTGCGACGCTGCACTTCCTGCAGCCGCAGGCGTTCATCGACCAATTGCTTGCTGACCTGCGCCCGCAGCCGGGCCAGCACGTCGGGCGTCACCGGCAGGCCGCTGGTGAGGGCGAACAGCCGGCCCCGATTCTCGACATCGCCCGAGGTGATCACATCCCCATTCACCACTGCGACGATCCGCTCACCGGTCGTGGCGGGAGTTGGGGGTGCGGCAGGTGTTTGCGCATGAGCGGCGCCGCTTAGCGCAATCAGGGACACCAAAATCTGGGACAAATGACGCATAATGGTCCTTATAGGCGCAGCTCAGAGTGCGTGGTAGCCGAACTGTCCCACGGTTTTAAGCGTGATTTGGAACAGGACCAGGGTCGCGCCGTTATCGCCGTTCAGTGAGGTATAACGCTTAGTGAAATTGACGTCGAAGATGGAACACTCATCTTCATAACTCGCGTGAATTCCGGCGGAGGTCATTTTACCAAGGTTCACGTCACGCCGGGCATAGCCGGATACCTTGTAATTGCCAAATAGCTGAGTGCTGAAATTGAGCGACACCTCGTTCCGGTGCACGAAATACGCCGCCGGGATCGTGTTGGTATCATACAGCGCATAGGGATTGGTGGCGGAATAGAGATAGCCCGCACCGACCCGCAGCGCCGGTCCGCCCACGCTCGCCACACCGTCGGCGAACCGCACATTTCCGTTGTTATGGTCGAGCCGGGTGCGCCCGGTCACGTCGAGCCAGGAGGCCGGGCTGAAACTCAGCTTCGTCACGACGTCGGACGCGCGGGTGTTGAGGCCGGACGCGACCGGGAACGTCCCGTCCAAATGGCTACGGAACGATTGGCCGACCAGGCCGTCCAGCACCATCGTGCCGACGCGCCAATTCACATGCAGCCCGGCATTGGCGCGCACCCCGCCCTCCAGCCGGTCGATCCCGGGATAGCGATTGAGCGCGAACAGGTTCTGGTCGGTGAACTCGAAATCGAGGCTGTCCTCGTTCGGCACGCGCCCGTTGCGGCCCGCCCCGGTATTGGGTGCCAAAATCAGCTGCACGATCGGCTCGATCAACTGCGACCCCCGCGGCGTTTCCCGCACCAGCGGCCAGTTCACCTTGAGCGCCGCCTGCGCATGGCCGATTGCGGTTTCGGTGGACGCGATGCTGGCATAATTGGGGTTTTGGTTCAGGCTGGTCGCGGTATAAGCCGCCGTGATCCCCTGCAGCGTTAGGCCATAGACCTCACCGACCGGGCCGATGAACGGACGCTCCCAATTTACGGTCGCCGAGGCGCGCTGGGTGTTGGTCCCTCGCGGACGGATGATGTTGAAGTCCTGCGTCTCGAAACTGAGCCGCCCGCCCCAATCGTCCGGCTCGCCGAAATAGCTGTAGCTGTAGCGGGGTAGCACGTACGGCAGCCGGGCCTGCTGCACGCTGGCGACCAGCGATTGGTAGGCGATGGTGTCGAGGCGCGTATAGGACCCGGTGCCGAACCCCTCGACATACAGCCGGCTGCTCAGCACGTCGCCGCGGTTCTGCGTCCGGTAGTCCCGCAAATATTGGGCGGAGGTCGCGCGGTCGATGTCGAAGCCGTAGCGCCAGGTGTCATCGAGCGCGAACCGGCCCCGGGCGAAGATGTCGGCGCCGAGGTCGTGCCGGTCGAAGCCGACGCTGCCATCGACCGTAAGCGTCCCGTCATTGAAACGACGGCGATATTGGGTATTGATCCCCAGGACATTCTTGGAATTCAGCGTCGGCGTGATCGTCGCATCCGAATGATCGTCGATCGCCCAGAAATACGGCACGCTCACGAACGCACCCAGTTTCCCGCCAAATCCGAATGAGGGCACCAGGACGCCGCTGGCCCGGCGCACCGACGGGTCCACATGGGTGAAATACGGAAACCACGCGACGGGCACACCATAGATGTCCAGCACGGCATCCCGGTATTCGATCCGTTTATTATCCCCATCCTGCACGGCGCTCCGCGCGCGCAACTGCCACAGCGGCGGCTTGGTCGGATCGGCGGCGCATAGGTTGCATGTCGTATAGACCACGCGGCTCAGCTCGTTCACCGCGCCGCCGGTGCGCCGGGCGCCGTTGGCCACCAGCCGCCCGTTCTCCGCCAACAAGGCCCGCATGCCCTTCAGCACGCCGTCCCGCAATCCCTCCGTCAACTCGGCGTAGTCACTGAACAGCACCTGGCCGTCCGGCTGAATCATGGTGACGTGCCCGGTGGCGGCGGTCACGTTGGTATTGCGGTCGAACGTGATCTTATCGGCCTTGACGATATTGTCGTTCTGCCACGCCTCGACATTCCCGCTCGCGGTGACGACCGCATGATCCCGGTCGTAGTCCACGCGATCGGCGGTGAACGTCACTGGATCCTTTGAATTGAGCGGTTGCGCGGCCGGAGCACCCGGAATCCGCCGCCCGATCTGCGCCTGCGCCGGGATGGCCGCCAGCAACGGCAGACCCACGGCGAGCGTCACCAAACCAGGGACCCGGTACGGCCGCGCGAACGAGCAGGTCAAGGGGAGGACACGGCGATCATACGTCACCTTAGCCGCACAGACGCGCCGGCAAAAGGGTGGGCGGTCAGGGTGCTCGCTGCGCCGCCTCCAGCAGGCCGGGCCACGTGCCCGTGCTGCGCTCATTTGCGAGCCACTGTTCCACGATCGCGGTCAGTTCCGCGTCCCGCGGCAGCAGATAGGCCTTCTCCAGCCGGGTGAATGGGGCGGCGACGTGGGCGGGGCACAGGGCCGGGTGCAGGCGTGCCTGGTGGTCCACCTCGATCCCATCCGTCACCATGACGTCGGCGCGCTCCGCCAGGATCTCGTCGAACACCGTCGTGTTGTCCTTGTGCACCGTGAGTGTGGCGTGGTGGATGTGGGCGCGGGCGAACTCCTCATTCGAGGCACCGGGATTTACCACGACGCGGACACCGGGCTGATCGATCGCATCGAGCGTCGTGAACCGGTCCTGATCGGCGCAGCGCGCGATCGGGCGTTTGCCGTCCACGTAGGTGACGGCGCTGAACACTCCCACCGCCGCGCGGGCGGGCGTGATGGTGATGCCGCCCATCGCCACGTCGTATTTGCGCTGAACGAAATCGGGCAACAGCGTCGCCCATACAGTCGGCACCAGCTCGAGCGAGACGCCGAGCCGGGTTGCGAGAAGCTGGGCCATGTCGATGTCGGCGCCGGTATAGCGGCCATCGGATGCGCGAAAGGTAAACGGCCTGTAATCTCCGGTCGTGCCGACGCGGAGAGTGCCCCGGGCCCGGATAGCATCCAACGCCTCACCCGCCTGCGAGACCGTGGTCAGGGAGAGGAACAGGAACAAGCACGCCATCGACCGTATCCGCACAGCAACCCCCCGCATTGATGGCGCGCCCGGAGGGATTCGAACCCCCGACATGCGGATTAGAAGCGCCTGCAATTACTTGCGTATTACATGGCGTTACTGTACACTTGTAACACTCATCACAGTTTGAGCATTTTAAGGAGCTTTCGATGGCAGTATTTAGAGAAGTTACAGGAAAATTAGGAACAAAGACACAAGCGATTATTCGCATGGACGGTCACTTTTTAAGCCGTGTATTCTCTGCAAAGCGTGATGCAGAGGCGTGGTCGAAGCGAACTGAAGTCGCAATTGAGACATCTTCAGCGCACAAGCCGTTCATTAAAGCAGATCATTTAGCTTCGAAGCGTGTTGCGACTGCTCAAGTTTTAGAACTTGTTCCGAATGTAAAATGGAAGCTCTTTAAAGTTCTGGAATTCTACGGTAAGAATATTACAGTGAAAAAGAAAGGCTACGCTCAAGAAGAAAGACGGATTAGGCAATGGCAACGCAGAAATATCGCTCAATTATCATTCTGCGATATTACGAAAGACCATTTGCAGAAGCACGTTGATGCAAGAGTCGCGAACGGTTTAAGTGGAAGTACTGTACGTCATGAGATTATGTTATTACGCGCAATTTATCGTGATGCAAAAAAAGTTTGGAAGCTTGATATTGCAAATCCGTGCAATGAAGTTGAGCTACCACGGCCCGAGCACCACCGCGAGCGACGGTTTGAAGATGGCCACGGTGACGCATCAAACGAGGAGCAACGCCTGCGCGATGCTTTAGCGAGCTATAACAGAGGCGATGAGCTAATTGACCTCCTGGACCTTGCGATCGAGAGCGGGCTTCGTCGTTCAGAGCTTCTATATCTTCGTGTTAAGCATATTCGCACGAGCAATAGTTTAACGCGCGTAGAGCTAGAAGACAGTAAGAGCGGAAAGCCCCGTCGAGTTGTTCTAAGTTCAAAGGCTCAAGAAATCGTTTTTCGTAGGCTGAAAGATAAGGACGCGAGTTCCAGACTTTTCAGCGTCAGTGAGTCAGCACTGGCAAGATTCTGGGCTCAAGCTCGGAAAGACGCAAATATCACAGGATTGAGGTGGCACGATTTACGTCATGAAGCTCTATCAAGGATGGCGAGTAAAGGTTTACATATTGGCGAATTGCAAGCTCAAGCTGGACACTCGACACCAGCGATGACGCTAAAATACGTTACGGTGCGACCCCAGGATATCGCAAATAAGCTAGGCTAATGAAGCAGTGAATGAAGCAGTAAAGAAAAAGGGAGCCAATCTAAGCTCCCTTTTTTATTTCATAAATACTAATAATATACTTCGAATTACAGTATTATTATTTATTGCGCCAGATCAAGTAGTAACAAGCTACGAAGTCTCTAACAAGCGCATGGTGTTTAGGTAGTGTGATAATGACAGATAAGCATGAATTAAGCAATATATATTTCGATCTATTTTAATGGCGTATTTTTGGACTGATTTGCAGTCTACCGACGAAATTCCGGATACACCGATTTGCTCAAAACTTGACGCATTAGCGCCAGAGCACCGCAAAATATTGATTTCGAGAGCGATGAAACTAACAAAACCAGGACACGATCTACCGAGTGGCTGTGACAATGAATTTCGGCCCAGCAGTGCTGATGAATTC
>JAYVOF010000138.1:0-4126 GCA_043758105.1 Rhodospirillales bacterium
GCCGCGAACCGGCCGAAATCGGCGCCTTGCATGGTGCCGCCGGGCAGGGGAGCCGCACCGGTCCAGGCCGGGCCGCAGGGCAGCGCCGCCGACAATTTATCCATCGCATGCTCCGCCAGCCGCCGGTACGTCGTGATCTTACCGCCGAATACCGACAGCAAGGCGCCCCCATCGTCCGGCGCCGTCAGGTCCAGCACATAATCCCGCGTGACGGCGGAGGCGTTCTTGGCCGCGTCATCATAGAGCGGTCGCACGCCGGAGTAGCTGCGCACCACGTCCGCGGGCCCGACCTGGCGCTTGAAATACCGGTTGACGATAGCACACAAGTAATCGGTCTCGTCCGGGCTGATCTCGACATGGGACGGGTCGCCCTCGAACGGAATGTCCGTGGTCCCGATCAAGGAGAACTCCCCCTCATAAGGGATCACGAACACGATCCGGCGATCGATGTTCTGCAGGATATAGGCCCAGTCTCCATCGTGCAGCTTCGGCAGGATGATGTGACTACCTTTCACCAGCCGCGCCTGCTTGGCGTTATTTTGCCCCAACGCCCGGCGCAGCACGTCCCCCACCCAGGGCCCGGCGGCATTCACCACGGCCCGCGCCTCGATCACTTCGTGCGCCGCGCCTTCAAGTTCACAATACCACATCCCATTTTCGCGCCGGGCGGAACTGAGCCGCGTGCGGGTCAGGATGCGCGCCCCCCGGTCCGCCGCATCCAGCGCATTCAGCACCACCAGGCGCGAATCCTCGACCCAGCAATCGGCATAGACGAACCCACGGTCCAACCCTGGTTTCAGCGGTGCGCCTACTTTATCGGTGCCGAGCCGGACCGAGCGCGTGGCGTGTAGCCGGTGCCGCTTGGCCAGATGATCATACAGGAACAGCCCGAGCCGGACCAACCAGGCCGGGCGCAGCCCCCCCTGATGCGGCAACACGAAATCCAACGGCCAAATGATATGCGGCGCCAGCATCAACAGCCGTTCCCGCTCCTGCAGCGCTTCCCGCACCAGCCGGAACTCGTAGTATTCGAGATAGCGGAGGCCACCATGGATCAGCTTGCTGGACGCGGATGAGGTCGCGCCGGCCAAATCTCCCTGCTCGCACAGCACGACCGACAATCCCCGCCCGGCCGCGTCCCGCGCGATGCCGCAGCCATTGATGCCGCCGCCGATCACCAGAAGGTCGATGTTTTTGCCTGCCACAAACCCTCCCGCGGACCTCTCTCCGGAGATCCTGCGCTGAGCCTATAGTCTCATACCAATGTTCGCAATCGAAAACGGCAGGACCGAACACGAACGCGATCACGGAGGCGTGAGGCAAAGCTCCACCCCGGCCGCCCGCATGAACTCCAGCAGCGGTTCAGGCGGTGCGACGTCGGTGAACAGCGCCGTGACGTCAGCCAGCGTCCCCGCCCGCACCATGGCCGGGCGGCCGAATTTGGTGCAGTCCGCGCCCAGAAACACCTGTCTGGCGTTGCGCTGAATGGCCTGGGTGATCCGCACCTCCCGCGTGTCGTAATCCAGCAGCGTCCCGTCCAGATCGATGCCGCTGATGCCGATAATGCCGAAATCGACGCGGAATTGATTGATCAGATCGAGCGTCGCCTCCCCCACCAGCCCGCCATCATGGTTGCGCACCAGCCCGCCGGCGATGATCACCTCGCAATCATCGGACTGGATCAGCAGGTTCGCCACGTTCAAATTGTTGGTGATTACCCGCAGGTTCTTATGCTGGCCCAGCGCCCGCGCGACCTCCTCCGTGGTGGTGCCGATGTTGATGAACAACGACGCCCCGTCCGGAATGCGCGCCGCGATCGCCCGCGCGATCCGCCGCTTTTCCTCATGCTGCAGCACCTGCCGTGCGGAATACCCTACGTTCCGCCCGCTCGACGCCACCCCGGCGCCGCCATGAAACCGGCTGAGCCGGCCTGCGGCATACAGGCTGTTCACGTCCCGCCGGATGGTTTGCGGCGTGACGCCGAACCGCCCGGCCAGCGACTCCACGCTCACGAACCCACGCTGCGCCACGACCTCCACGATCGCATCGCGCCGCTGCAAGACGGTCGTGGAGTCGGTCTGCCTGGTGTCGGGGGGGCGGGTATCGACAGGCGGGTTCAAATGCATCTCACTGTGGGCCACGGCTCCAGCGTGCCACAGGAAACCATGAGAAGCACGACCATCCAGCTCAAAATCGCGACGCGTCATGTCTTCCCGACCCTGGTCGCCGCGGTGGAAACGCCGGACGCCGGGCCGCGCAACGCGGCGCTGCGGGAGCGCATCCTGGCCCGGCGCGCCGCCGCGCCCTCGTTCCGCGCCTCCAACGCCGGCGGGTGGCACTCGGAGCGGGACCTGGAGGACTGGGGCGGGCCCGAGGCCGCGGATGTGCTCGCCATGGCCCGCACCGTCGCCACCGGCCTCACGCGGCACCGCAACGGTGACGCCGTGGCGCCTCCTTGGATCACCACGGCCTGGGCCAACGTCAACGGACCCGGCGACAGCAATTTCTGCCATTATCACCCCGGCGCCTTCTGGTCCGGCACCTATTACGTGGACGATGGCGGCGCGGCCACGGACGACACGCTGGGCGGCGAGTTCGAAATGCTGGACCCGCGCGGACCCGGCCCGGCCATGCTGGCTCCCTCCCTGGTGTTCGCTGGTGAGGGCGGCCTCTCCGCCGGCGGTACCGAAACCATCCGCCCCCGGCCTGGCCTGCTATTCTTGTTCCCCTCCTGGCTCTACCACCAGGTGCGCGCCTACCGCGGCACGCGCGAGCGGATTTCGATTGCGTTCAATCTGCGTGTTTGAAGCCATCAGAGTTGCCGCCACCGCAATGCCGAGCGCCTCTCGTACGGACAGGTCGTAGTATCGCAGGCCGCACCGGCGACCGAATGCTGTTTCGGCATCTAGCTGAGAACCATGCCGGCGTGGCAGGCCAATCTGTTGAGCCCGAGCGTCAGCCGGACTTTCCCGGCATAGGGGCTCTGCCTCACATTGTGGGGTCTTCCTCACTTCGGGGTCTTCCTCACTTCGTGTGATTTCGGAGGGTGGTAAGTGGGACCATTCGCGCGCGCAGCAAGTCGATGCCGGCGCGGCCATACATCGCCCGCTTCAGCATCTTCAGCCGGTTGATCTGGCCTTCTGTCTGGCCATTGCTCCAGGTTTCGGTGATCGCATTTCGAACCGCCGCCAGGTCTTGGCTCAGCGTATGAGCGAAGCGTCGTATTCCATAGAGTGCCGAGCGATCGGCGTCATGCAGCCAGACAGTGAGCTTTTCGATGTCGTCGCCGCGCAGAATGCCACGAAAGCGCATGGCCAACCCGCGCATCGCTGCGAATGCCGGAGATATTGTCTTGAATGCATCTACTTTTGCCGCCTGGGCGTCCGTCAGCAACCCACGCGGCTTGCAACACAATGCAGCGGCAACGATCGGCGAGACCAAATTCCCGCTCAATGGATCGATTAGAAGGGTCGTTGCAACGGAGGTGGCATCGACGGTGACAGGACGACCGGCACGGCGCCAACCCGTCAGCAGTCGGCCAAGATGAGACAGACTCCCCGTGTAGCCAAGGTCTCTAATCTCCAGCAGCAAGGCGCGCCCGGAGGTGCAGCCTTCGGCCCAGCGTCGGGACAGATGATCGTGGAAACCACTTGGTGTATTTGGCTTCGGTGCCATAACGTTGCGCTGTGGCAGTTCGTCGAGCCACATCCATTTCGTGACGGTCCGCCGGTGGAACCTCGTCTGACAGACAATCGCCGAGACGGTGTCGCCGGCAAGCTATAAGGCTTTCACCCGGTTGAACATGTCGGTAAAGCGGGCCATGCGGCCTATTGAAACCAGGTGTCGGTGTTCCGCCAAAGCTGGCTGCCGTCCATGACCAGTCCATTCAGCCGTGATCACGGCCTGCGCCGGCGATACCGGCCTCGCGGGCCGAGGCGCACGGCTCAGCTGCTGCTCGATCGTCTGCCGAAGGTTCTGCAGCAAGTGGAAGCGATCGGCCACCTGCTCAGCCTGCGGCGCGCCCTGGCGAGCGCCTTCCGCGTAAAGACCGCAGCGATCCCGGCTGACGAACTCAATGCCCGGATGCTGCTCTAGCCACCGGCCGGTGGCCTCGGCCGAGCGATCC
>JAYVOF010000139.1:0-4114 GCA_043758105.1 Rhodospirillales bacterium
TAGCGCTGAAGGCGATGCAGGAAAACGCATCCAAAAACCTCGCCTCGGCCGAGGCCGCCAACATGAAGGCGAAGCTGCTGGCCCCGACCCAGCCGGAAAAGGACGACCGCAACATCGCCCAAGCCATGGCCGCCGTGCAGGGCCGCCTCCCCGCCCCTACCAGCCTATCCGACCGGCTCCAGGCTCTCCGCCAAGCGCAGATCGTCGGACCAGCCGAGTAATTCCGTCGCCGGTAACCAACCACGTAGGGTGGAATGCCGCCTGGCATTCCACCACCTTTACAGAGACTTACCAGGCCAATTCGGCACCGGTATAATCCAAAAACGCCGAACCGGGCCGGCCGCGATGGGCGATCACCACGTCCGCTAAACCCCGCACGCTGGTCGGCACATCGAGGTCCGCGTGCGCGCCGCCCATGTCCGTCTGCACCCAGCCGGGATGCAGCGTCAGCACCGCCATCGGACGATCCAGCTGCGCCACCATGCTGCGCGTCATGGAATTCAGCGCCGCCTTGCTCGCGCGATACAGCTCTATATCGCCACGGTCGTTCAGCGCGACGCTGCCCATGCGGGACGACATGAAGGCGATCACCCCGTCCGGTGCCATCCGGTCCAGGAACAGCCGCGCCACCTGCACCGGGGCCACCGCGTTGGTCATGAACAGCGTGCCCAACGCGCCCGCGCCCACCCCGTCAAGTTGGGGTGCAGAGATCCCGGCGTTGACGAATAGCAGATCGAGCGGACCCGGCGTCACCGCATGCAACGCCGCGATGCTCCCGGCATCAATCATGTCCATCAACGCCGCCAGGCCGCCGGCGTCGATCACCTGGGCCGCATCCTCCGGACGCCGCACCGTGCCGGTCACCGCCCAGCCCCGCCCGGCGAATTCCCGCACGAGACCGAGGCCAAGACCGCGGGAGGCACCGATAATGAGGGCGTGAGGCATAACCGAACTCCAATGGAAATCTAACGATATTCGCGCGTTGGCCTGTTGTCACTGCAGCAGGCCGAGATGTCATGAACGTCCCCAGACTATCCGGGGTTTTGGAAACCAGCCTGTATGTCGCGGATGTGGACCGCGCCCGCGCGTTCTACCGCCGGGTGTTCGGGTTCGAGGAGCTGTTGCTGGACGACCGCATGGCCGGCCTCGCGGTGCCGGGTGGCAGCGTGCTGTTGCTGTTCAAGGCCGGCGGCTCGGTTTACCCCAGCCCCACGCCCGGGGGCACCATCCCGCCGCATGACGGTCGCGGGACGCAACATCTGGCGTTCGCCATCCCGGTAGCCAGCCTCGAGGAATGGGAGGCGCATTTGGCCGCCGAGGGTGTCGGGATCGAGAGCCGGGTCACCCAGCATTTCGGCGGCATCAGCCTCTATTTCCGCGACCCCGACGGCCACTCGATCGAGGTCGCGACGCCGGGTCTGTGGCGCGTCTATTGACGCTGGTCTATGAGCCGGGGATGAAGACGCGATTTTTGGCCGCAATGCTGTTCGCGCTGGCGGGCCCGGCCCATGCCGCCGATGTAACCGGGGCAGGGCAGGCGGCAGGAGCCGTGGCCGTCGGCTGGGCGGAGCAGCAATCGGCGCAGTGCGTCACCGCGATCACCGCGGCCGAAACCCGGCACGGCACCGCCCCCGGCCTGCTATCGGCCATCGCCAAGGCCGAGAGTGGACGCCCGATACCGCCGTTGCGCGGCATTCAACCCTGGCCCTGGGCGGTGAACGCCGACGGGGCCGCCATGTATTTCGACAGCAAGCCCGCCGCCGTCCTGTGGACTCAACAGGCGCTGGCGCGTGGCGTGCGGCAGGTCGATGTCGGCTGCATGCAGATCAACCTGCAATCCCATCCGAGCGCCTTCCGCGGCATCGATGAGGCGTTCGACCCGGCGGCCAACGCCGATTTCGCGGCCCGCTTCCTATTACAATTGCGTGACGATGCGGGTGGCAATTGGTTCCAGGCGACCGGCTGGTATCACTCCCGCACACCCGAACTTGCGGCACCGTACCGCGAGAGGGTGGCGGATATCGCGGCGGGGCGTACGCCGGCCGTGAGCCTCGGCATGCCGCTCTATCTCCGCGCCATCCAGCAGGGCAGCCTGCGCATCGCGCTGGCGGGCGGCGGCGTGCTGCGGATCAACATCCATCGGCAGCCGGCGGTGCATCCACGGCGGATGACGGCGTGTCAGGTGGCGGGCGTCCTGGGCGATTTCATGGCAGCGTCGGCGCGCAACCGGTGTGGGTCGGCGACACGGCGCGGTTGAGAGTGGTGGCGCGGTTGAGACTCGCATGGCACACGAAAAACCGCTATGTAAGCCCCAAGTCTGCACCATTGATGGGTTGGCCCGCGCCCGATGCGCTCCATGTTGTCGTTTCGCCCGTTATTTTTCACCGTTTCTGAGACCCTAAATGAGCAACCCAGATCGCCGTTCCTTCGACAGCCCCCGCCGTGGGAGCCGTGGCCGAGACCGCAACGATGATTTCCCACCGGCGCGCGGACGGGAAGAGCCCTATGTGCCCCGCGACAGCTTCGTCCCGCGCGGCGGCGATCGCGCCCCCCCCGGCTTCGGCGGTGCCCGCGCGGCCCCGTCCGGTCCCGAAACCGGTGCCGTGGTCAAGTGGTTCAACTCTGAAAAGGGTTTTGGATTTGTCGAGCTCGAGGGCGGCGGCGGCGATGCCTTCTTACATGTGAGCGTGCTGGCCCGCGCCGGCTATCAAACGGTGCAGCCCGGATCGCAGCTTCGCGTCATGGTGACGCCGGGCCAAAAGGGTCCGCAGATCGCCGAGGTCAACAGCGTCGATGAGAGCACGGCCCAGCCCCAAGGCGGCGGCGGCGGTGGCGGCAGTGGCAATGGCGGCGGCGCTCCGTCATACGCGGCCGAGCGTCCGCGGCCCGCGGCTCGTGCCCCGGTCGATGCGAGTGCGGCGGTCGAGATGCGCGGCACGGTCAAGTGGTTCAACGCCGAAAAGGGCTTCGGCTTCGTGATGCCCGATGGCGGCGGCAAGGATGTCTTCGTCCACATCTCGGCGCTCAACCGCGGCGGCCTTGCCGGGCTCGAGCCGAACCAAACCGTCCGCATGTCGGTCGCCGATGGCCGCCGCGGTCCCGAGGCCGTCTCCGTCGAAGCCGCCTAACTGTCCCGAACCTTCCCCCTCTTCCGCTTGCGGGAGAGGGCCGGGGTGAGGGTCGCGCAGCAAGCACTGCCCCTCTCCGCCGTGTTGCTGTTGATGGGAGGCGCTACCAGCGCGTTCGCCCAATCTCTCCCGCAAATCATTCATCCTGAAGCGACCGCGATGCCGTCCGTGGAGCACCCAATGCCACGACGTGCGCCCTCGCCAGAGTTTTCGGATCGCATCATCCTCCCTGGCCTGGGCGCGACCCCGCACCGCACCAGTGTCAATACCAACGAACTGCCCTGGTCCGCGGTCGCAAAAATCAACATGGCCGGGGTCGGTTCCTGCACCGGCGTGCTGATCGGCCCCACCACCATGCTGACCGCCGCCCATTGCATGGTGGACCACCGGGCCGGACGCATGATCTCACCCGGCCAAATCCATGTCCTGCTCGGCTACGACCGTGGCGCCTATACCAAGCACGTCATCGCCGACCGCTACCGGGTGCCAAAGGGCTACGACCCTGAGCATTTTAACGGCACCTCGTTCTCAGACATGGCGGTGATCCGCTTTTCGGAACCGGTAAGCGCCACGGTCGTGCCGCTGGCGGAGGGGGATGCCGGGCCTGGACGCGACATCATGCTGGGCGGCTATGGCCAAGATCGTCCGGAGGCCGTCCTCGCCGACGCCAATTGCTTCGTGCAATCCCTAGTGCAGGATTATGGCGGCGACCTGGTCCTGACCCATAATTGCGCCGCCACCCGCGGCACCAGCGGCGGCCCGGTATTCGCCCGCGGCGCGGACGGCAGCTGGCGCCTCATGGGCCTCAACGTCACCGCCCGCACCGACAGCGTCGGCGGCGGCGCCGTCCCCGCCTCCGCCATTCGCGCGTTCTTGACGCAATAGAGCGGTATCGGCACACCCGTCATTGCGAGCCGTTTGGCCAAGCAATCCAGGGCCACACGCGCTCTCGTGGCACCTGGATGCTTCGCCGCCACGCGGCGGCT
>JAYVOF010000140.1:0-11699 GCA_043758105.1 Rhodospirillales bacterium
CATGTGACGATCTGCCGTGTGTCGGGGGTGGGACCGTTCGCCCGGCCCGGGGCGCTGCTACCGCTCCGGCCGACGCGGCTCGATATCGTCAACACCAGCCCCGCTCCGTGCACGCTCCGGCTGCTCTCGCTCGATCCCTTACAACGTGGCGATACCGGCCTTCAGGCGGGCGGGGTGCTCACGACCGGAACCCGGCTGCCGGTCACGCTGGCGCCGGGCGCACGGCTGGAGGTGGCGATCGGGGGCCAGGTGCCGCAGCGTGCCGGCAGTTACGGCAGCACGCTGCGAATCGGTGCCGATGGCGGCGCTCCGCTCGCGATCCCGGTGACGGTCAACGTGGCGGCGGCGGCGGCCTGGGGCGTGGGGTGCATGCTGCTGGGGCTGTTCACGCTGGCGCTGATCAATCTGTTCACCGGCGAGGGCACGGTCAAAACCCGGCTGCATGGCGCGCTGCAGGCCCGGCAGGACATCCACACGGCGCTGGAAGACCGGCCGGCATCGCAGCGCCGGGCCGGAATGCTGGCGGCCATGGATCAGGATTTCGACACCGCCATCGCCATTCTGGGCGAGCGCCATCCCATCTCGATCGTGGATCACCGTGGCCCGGAGGCGGAGGCGCACCTGACCGCGGCGCGTGCTGCCGCGGCGACGCTTACGGCGGACATGGCCGGGCAACGGCGTGGGGCGGCGGAGATCGCGGACCTCCGGCAGGAATGGAGCGACCTTAAAGCGACGCTAGCGAAAATCGGCGCCCTCGGTCCACAAGCTGCCGACACGCCCGCCCCGGATTTCGCCGGCAAACTCAATACCTTCTTGCTGCGGTATCAGGCGCGCTTCCTACAGGGCCCCATGGCCGCGCTCTCGGACGAGACCGGCACGGCGTTCGGCCGGATGGAACTCGCTGACGCCGCCGGTGAGGGTGACGCGGCGCGGGACACCGCGCTGAACACCAGACGCTGGCTCCGCCGTTCGGCGCGCCAGCTCAATACCAATTTAGGGCTTTATCGCGCGGCAATCGTCGCGAGCGGCTGGATGCTCATCACCGACCGGGTGATGCGGGACCGCGCGCTGCATGACGACCTGACCCCGGACGCCCGGCAGCGCATCCTCACCCGATTGGACGCGGCGGTGTCGCAGATGGACGGAGCGGCATGGCTGCCGCAATGGGGCGAGGCGCACCGGCTGCTGAACGCGGCATGGACCGAGCAGGTGCGGGGCGCCTCCGAAACCCTGCTACGCCAGGTGCACGACGCGCTTGGCGTCTCGAACCAGCGGACGGACACGACCGATGTCGAGGATCTGTCCGCCACGTTGGGCGCGCAGGGCGGCCATCCCTCGCCCGAGGCCAAGCAGGCCAGTCTCCGGCAAATCTTGGCGCTCTGGCAGGCCCACGTGGCCGGCCTTGATGACCCGGCACAGCGGGCGACGCTTCAGGGTCAGCTCGACGCGGTCACGGCCCTGGTGGACGCGCAAGCCTTTGACAAACTAAGCCCCGCCTACCACGCCGTCGTCGATGGCTGGCTGGCCTGGGGCGTGCTGGACCGGCAGCGCGCGATCGACCGGGTGAACCATCCGCACTGCCTTGAACACTACGCCGATACGCAGCGGACCATGGCGGCGGTGGAGGCCAGCCTGCGCGAAATGCCGCCCGGCCCACGCACGGGTACCTGGGATGTGGAGTTGGACCGTCTCCGGGTCGATATGCAGCGCCAGGGGCCAGATTCGGAGGTTGTCGGGACCGATTGCCTGACGCCGTTGCTGGATTTGAGCGGCCGGGCGAACGCGCTTTCGGCCGATATCTTCACCGCCGGCATCGCCGATGTGGACCTGCCCGCGTCCACCCGTCTGCGTTTGGCCCGCGAGTCCGGGGTTGAGGCCGCGATTGCCACGACCCTGGCGCAGGTGGACCACGCCCGCACGCTGGACCTTAAAGTAGTGACGCCGGAGGCGGAGCGGATCGTGGGCCGCATTCTGGCCTTCACCGTGGAGCGGCGCGATCCGGTATGGGGCGCGTCCACGGTGGTCACGGTCGACTTTGGCGACCATACCCCGGCGTTCCGCGCCAGCGCCGAGCATCTGCGGGCCGGGGCCTCGATCACGCATGCCTTCACCTCCACAGTGACGCAGCACCTGACCGTGCGCGCGGAAGAGGCGGGAGCGCCGGGCAAACCGGTCGAGGTGCTGGGCGAGGGCGAGGCGACGGTGCTGGTGGCACCTTCCCCGCTCACCGCGGCGCAGCGTCTGGCGGACGCCTTTATCAATGCGCGGTTCGGGCTCGCGTTGTTGGTTGCGCTCACCGTCTATTACTGGCGCTACCACAACCGGACGACCGTGTTCGGCGCCCGCGGTTTCGATTACGTCGAGGCGTTCGCGCTTGGGTTCGCGGCCGATTTGGCGGTGGACAAATTGTCGGACCGGCTGGCCGATTTCGTGCCGAAATAATCCGTCATTGCGAGCCCCGCTTGGGGTGCGGCAATCCACGGGCAACCGGCGCACGTGCGGCCCCTGGATTGCTTCGCCAAGCGGCTCGCAATGACGTCCGTTTAGAGCACGACCGGACCGCCCAGGGTGCGGACGAGGCAGACCGAGACCAGGCATACGATAACCACCGTGGACAGTACCCAGCGCAGCCACATGTAGCCGCGCGGCATCAACCCGCGCGCCGTGGCCCGCGCCTCCACGATGGTGAGTGCCACGAACCCGGCCGCCATGATCGCGAGCCCCACGACCGGCAGGCCGGAAAACGTGACCAACAGGCCGAGCCAGCCGATCAGCGACGGCACCACCCCGAGCCCCAGCCGCGCCCGCACCGCCGCCCCATCCACCAGCGCGAATCCCCAATGCACCCCGCCCAGGAATGCGAGGATCACGGCCGCATAAGCCGACAGCGCCAGCACCGCCCGGTCCGCCCCGTCCCCGGTCTGCAGGGTGGCCCCGAGGCTTGCGGCCACGAACGGGATGAGGCCGGCGAGGCCGAGTATGAGGGCTAAAGGCGGGAGCGGACGGGTCATGGCACCGAAGTAGGGGCCGCCCGCGTCCAGCGCAATCGAGGGCTACGCTGCATTGCCGAAGGTTTTGCGCTATGAACCCGGCATGGGCCTCGGTTTCGAACTTACCGTCATCTTTTTATTGATCTTGCTCAACGGCGTCTTCGCCATGAGCGAGCTGGCGCTGGTGTCCGCCCGCCGGGCACGGCTGATGGTGCTGGAGCGAAAGGGCGTGGCCGGGGCCGGCGTGGCGCGGGCATTGGCCGAAGACCCGCAACGGTTTTTGCCCACGGTGCAGGTCGGCATCACATTGGTGAGCGTGCTGGCCGGCGTGTTCGGCGGTGCCCGGGTGGCGGCGCGGCTGCAATCCGTGCTGCTCGAAATTCCCACGCTGGCGCCGTTCGCGGACACGCTGTCGCTCGCGGTCGTGGTGGTGAGCACGACGTTCCTGACGCTGGTGATCGGCGAGTTGGTGCCAAAGCAACTGGCGCTGCGGCAGCCGGAGACGGTGTCCGCCTTGGTGGCGCGCCCGCTCGCGTGGCTGGCCCGGATCGGCGGACCCATCGTCTGGGTGCTGGGTAAATCCTCGGCCCTCGTGCTTCGCCTGTTCGGTGCAGACCGCGACCCCCGGCCCGGCGTCACCGAGGAGGAACTGAGCGCGCTGCTGGCCGAGGGCGCGCAAGAGGGCGTGCTGGAACATGGCGAGCGCGACATGATCGAGCGCCTGCTGCGGCTCGCGGACAAGCCGGTCCGCGCCATTATGACACCGCGCAACGAGCTGGCGTGGATCGACCGGTCGGATCCGAGGCGGGATATCATTTCGGACTTCAAAGCCGCGTCGCATAGCCGGTTCGTGGTGTGCGACGGCTCGATCGACAACGTCGTGGGCGTGGTGCAGGCGAAGGACATCCTGGACCGCATCCTCGATGGTGGCGAGCTGTCGGTGGCGGCCGCGTTGAAGAAGCCCATGGTCATCCCGGACACCGTCACCGCGCTCGACGCGCTAGAGCGACTGCGCAACGATCCGCTCGGCCTGGCGTTGGTGATCGACGAATATGGCAGCTTCGAGGGTGTAGTGACCGCCGCCGACGTGCTGCAGGCGATCGTGGGGGAGGGCGCGGACCCGGTCCCGTCCGCCACTGACCCTGCAACCGTCGCGGGGGCGCTGCTGCTGGACGGCGCGATGCCGGTCGATGAGATCAAGGCGCGGCTTGAATTGCCGGACTTGCCGGCAGAGGGCAGCTATCACACGCTGGGGGGGTTGTTGTTGGCCCTGCTGCGCCGTCTGCCGCGCACCGGCGACCGTATCGTGTTTGGCGGGTGGCGGTTCGAGGTGGTGGCAATGGAGGGCCGCCGGGTCAGCCGGGTGAGCGCGGAGCCCGAGCCAGCAATTGAGGTTTGAGCGATTGTCCTGCACTCGTAACTTCTAAGGTGTTTGCTGTGCCGGAAAAATCAAACATAGCGCTCTGCCGCGATCCGGCCGAGCTTTACCTTAATGTATTAAAGCGCGTTCTCGTGCGCTGGGACGAGGACAAGTTCGTTCCGATGACGAATAAGGGGTGGTTACGGCCCCTGGTCAAGCGCGCATGTGCCGCCCGCGGCTTGTCGATTTGGCAAGTGAAGCCATTCGATGCGGAGGCGCGCACATTCGGCCGTGACTGGCCCGACGGCGCGACAATCATCGGTGCCAAACGCATCGAAAACATCCAGTTCTGTATCAAAACCGTTCTCCAGGACGGCGTTCCCGGCGATCTGGTCGAAGCCGGGCTCTGGCGCGGCGGGGCCAGCATCTTCATGCGCGCCGCCTTGGAAGCGTTCGGCGATGCGGATCGCGTGGTCTGGTGCGCCGATTCATTCAAGGGTTGGCCCGTGCCCAATGCGCGGAAATATCCCCGGGACAAAAATTCTGTGCGGCACCTTCAATCGCACCGCGCCCTGTCACTCGCTATGGTCAAAGACAATTTCCGCAAACACTCCCTGCTCGATGATCGCGTGAAGTTCCTCGCCGGGTGGTTCGAGGATACGCTGCCAACCGCGCCGATCGGTGAGATTGCGGTGCTGCGGCTGGATGGGGACATGTATGGATCGACCATGGATGTGTTGACGGCCCTGTATGCAAAGGTCTCGCCGGGCGGCTTCGTGATTATGAACGACTATGCCAATCCCGGCAGCGACTCCCGGCCAGCAATCGACGATTTCCGCCGGGACCACGGCATTAATGAGCCGATCGCCGATATAGATGGATGCGGCGCATACTGGCGGCGACTCCGGTAGTTCCCTGGGTTCGTCCCCCTGATTTGGTCCAATCCACCATGAACATAGCGATCATCGGCTGCGGGTATGTCGCCGATTTTTACATGGCCACGCTGCGGCATTATAGCGATTTCAGCCTGGCCGGCGCCTATGACCGGGATCCATCGCGCCTCGACGCATTTACCCAGCATTTCGGTGTCCGGCGCTACGCGAGCCAGGATGAGGTCTTGAACGATACGCGGGTCGACATGGTGCTCGACCTGACCAACCCCCGCAGTCACTTCGACGTCACACAAGCCTGCTTGCTCGCCGGTAAGCACGTCTATTCCGAAAAACCCTTGGCGATGGACGGGGCGCAGGCCGCGGCGCTCGCCGGCCTTGCGAAGCAGCGCGGGCTCGGCCTGGCGAGTGCGCCGTGCAGCATGCTCGGCGTGGCGTGTCAGACGATGTGGAAGGCGCTCGAGGACGGCGCGATTGGCCGCGTGCGGCTGGTCTATGCGAATTTCGACGCCGGAATGATCCATCGAATGACCCCGTCCCGCTGGCGCAGCGTCTCCGGTGCGCCATGGCCGGCAAAGGACGAGTTCGAAACCGGCTGCACCTACGAACATGCGCCCTATGTCCTGTCATGGCTCGCCGCGTTCTTCGGACCGGCCCTGCGCGTGACCGCGTTCGCGTCATGCCAGGTCCCCGGAAAGGGCATCCCGCTCGACACGGCCGCACCTGATTTTTCGGTGGGGCTCATCGAATACGACGACGACATCGTGGCCCGGATCACGTGCAGCGTGGTCGCCCCATCCGACAAATCCATCACGATTATCGGGGATGCCGGTATCCTCCGTGTCCGTAATTTGCGGAACGATGCGTCTCCGGTCACGATCATGCGCACGCCGCCGAGCCGTATTGCACCGGGGATCCGCGCCCGGCTGCAGCTCATGGCCGAACGGGTCGAACACGTATTCGACCTCCCCTGGTCCGTGAGCGCTCCGGTCGTGGAGCGTAGAGTGAAGCCTGCGTTCCGGCCGCGGTTCCTCAGTTCCGGCGCCAATAAGCCCGTGGACTTCATGACCGGCCCGCACGAGCTGGCGCAGTCGATCCGGGAGGGCCGCGCGTGCCGGTTGTCGCCCGAGTTGGGCGTGCATCTGACTGAGCTGATCGAGACGCTACAATATCCGGAGCGGTTCGACCGAACGCGCACGCTCCGCTCGCGCTTCGATCCGATCGCGCCGTTGCCGTGGACCGTGTGACGGCCGGCCGGTCGGACGGCTAGTCCATCAGCTCGTATTCCGCCGCCCGGACTCCGCGCGTCCGCCAGGAATACTCCACCGTAAATCCCGGCCACAGCGTCGTGTTGCGACCGGATGCGTCCTGATACCAGCTTTGGCAGCCGCCGGATTGCCAGACCGTGCGGTCCATTTTGGTGGTGAGTATCTGGTGGAACGCCTCGTCCACCGCGGGTTTCACGTCCATCGCCCGCGCCCGGCGGCGGCGCATCAGCGACAGCGCGCTCATGATGTATCGCACCTGCGCCTCGATCATGATCACGACCGAGTTGTGGCCGAGGCCGGTATTGGGGCCGAGCAGCATGAAGAAATTGGGGAAGCCCGGCACCGTGATGCCCATGTAGGCGCGCATGCCCTGGGCCCATGCCTGGTTCAGCGTGACGCCGCCGCGTCCGGTGATGGTGACCTGGGTCATCGCGTCGGTGGTGCGGAATCCGGTGCCGAAGATGATGGCGTCCGCCGCGCGCTCCTGCCCGTCCGTGCCCACGACGCTGTGCGCGCGGATTTCCGCAACCCCGTCCGTCACCAGCTCCACATTGGGCCGCTGCAGGGTGGGGTAATAGGTGTTGGAGATGAGCACGCGTTTGCAGCCGATGGTGTAATCGGGGGTAAGGCGGGCCTGGAGCACCGGGTCCTTCACTTGGCGTTTCAGGAAACGCCGGGCGATGGCCTCGGTCTTGGCCATGAGCGCCGGGTTCACGGCAAAGCCGGCGGCGCGCATTTCGTGGATGACGAACAGTTTTTGCCGGAGCGCCGCCCGGTAGAACGGCAGCCAGCGCATAAGCGTGCGCTGCCGGCCGGTGATCTCCGGGTCGATCTTGGGCAGGATCCAGGGGGGCGTGCGCTGATAGACCGTCAGCTGCGCGGCTTGGGGGGCGATCTCCGGGATGAACTGGATGGCGCTGGCACCGGTGCCGATCACCGCAATATTCTTGCCGGTCAGGTCATAGTCCCTATTCCAGCGGGCGGAGTGAAACACCTCACCCTCGAACGTCTCGAGGCCGGGCAGGGTGGGGATGGACGGGTAATGCAGCGCGCCCATGCCGGATATCAGCACGCGGCAGGTGATGACGTCGCCGGTCTGGGTGGTGACGTGCCAGAGCGCGGCGCCCTCGTCCCACATGGCGGATTGGAAGCCCGTGTTGAGGCGGATGCGGCGGCGCAATCCGTGTTTCTCGACCACGTCCCGCAGATAGGCCAGGATTTCCGGCTGCGTCGGATACATGCGCGACCAATCGGACCGCGGCTCGAACGACAGCGAATACAGGTGCGACGGGATATCGCACGCGCAGCCCGGGTAGCGGTTGTCGAACCAGGTGCCGCCGATATCCGCGCTTTTTTCGATGACCAGAAAGTCATCGAGCCCGGCGTCTTGCAGCTTTATCGCCATACACAACCCGGCAAACCCGCTGCCGATGATCAGCGTGCCGGTCGTGGTGACGGCGGCGACCGGGGCAGATTTCACCAGGGCATCGAGCATGAGCGAACTCCTAAGACATCAGCAGGAAACGCGCCGCGAGGGCAAGTGATTCGCGGGCTTCGGGGATAAAATTTGGCATGATCTGCCAGACATGGGCCACGACGGGCCAGATCCGAAGCTCGACCGGGATTCCGGCGGCGCGGGCGCGGTCGGCGAGCCGGGTACTGTCGTCGCGCAGCACCTCCGCCTCGCCCACGTGGATCAACAATGGCGGCAGGCCGGTGAAATCGCCGTAGAGCGGGGAGATCAACGGATCGCGCGGGTCTTCGTCGCCGACATAGGCGGCGCCCGCGCGGGCGATGCCGGTGCCGTCGAACATGGCGCAGCGCCGGCTATTGGTCTGGAGCGTCGAACCGGTGGCCGCGAGGTCGGTCCAGGGCGAAAACAGCACGGCCCGCGCCGGCATCGGCACCCGAAGATCCCGCAGCCGCAGCATGAGCGCGACGGTAAGGCCGCCCCCGGCGCTGTCGCCCCCCACCGCGATGCGCGTAATTCCAGCGTCGAGCAATCCACGGTAGGCCGCGACCGCATCCTCCAGTGCGGCTGGGTAGGGGTTTTCGGGTGCCAAACGGTAATCGGCTGCGAACACGCGCACCCCGCCCTGCGCCAGACCCTGAGTGATCGGGCGATGCGTGCGGGGCGAACAGGCGAAGTAGCCGCCGCCGTGGAGATAAAGCACCGTCACCGGGGCGTCCGCATCGCCCTGCCACTCACCGGGCACGCCCCCCACGAAATCGGGCGCGCGGACCGATCCCTTGGCACTGGCTTCTAGGGCCAGACGGGCGGAAACCGGGTCGCTCGCGCGCCGCAGCTTACGCTTCACGGTGGCTTTCAATAGCATCGAGGTCGCGTGGGCCTGCCAGCTAGCCATGGGTCGTCTTTACCGCGGGACGCCGCGCGGCGCGGGCGGCCAGGCGCTGGATCAAGGGCCAATGCCCGACGGGGAACAGCCGCACGAGGGCCGCGATCGGCCGGGCATCGGCACCGATCAGCACGCGCTTTTCACGCCGCTCGATCCCCCGGACGATCACCGCGGCCGCCGCATCGGGCTCGGTCCGCAATAGCTTGTTGAACAGCGCCAGGCCTTTTGCCGCCTCCGCCGGTTGCACGGTGTCGGGCACGCGGGCGGTGCGGGCGATGGCGGTGCGGATGCCACCGGGATGCACCACCGTCACACCGACGGTCGAGCCCTCGAGCTCATGCCGCAATGCCTCGGAAAAGCCGCGGACAGCGAATTTGCTGGCCGCATACGCAACCTGACCGGGGGGCGCCATCAAGCCATAGACGCTAGAGATGTTGACGATCTGCGCCGCCGGCACCGCCCGGAGCGCCGGAAGGAAGGCGCGGGTCATGCGGACCGTGCCCCAAAAATTAATGTTGAACAGCCACTCGAAATCCGCCTCCGGCACTTGTTCGAAGCGGCCCATCAGTGCCACGCCGGCATTGTTGACCAGGATGCTGACCCGGCCATGCGCCGCCAGCACGGCACCGGGGAGGGCCGCGACCTGCGCCGCGTCGGCCACGTCCAGCACGTGGGTGGAGACGGTGACGCCATGGGTCCGGGCCTGTGCCGCGACCGTCTCCAGCCCGGCTTCGTCGCGGTCCGCCAACGCCAGCCCGCAACCGCGAATGGCCAGCGCCTGCGCCAGGCTGGCACCGATGCCCGACGCCGCACCAGTGACGACCGCCATGGCCCCCTTGATCGTCAATCCCGCGCTCATTCGCGCCCGGGTGTGAACATGGCCTGGTCTCCCGCGGGGAAGGTGTGGTTGGTTTTGGAGTTAACGGTCTGGCACGGACGGGGTCAAATCTCAAACCGCGCGGATGGTGTGTTAAATGTCACACCGAAATGTCACACTCGTGGACCGAATGCGGAAGCTGCCGTTTTCTCTATTGCATTCAGGGCGTTTCACTACAGACTGCGCAGGCTCGATCAGATGAAAGGTGTGTCATATCAAGCTGGGCGCGAGCCCAACATCGGCGACGAGATACACCATACGGTCGCAGACATAATGCGCGCCGACATAAGTTTAACTAGGGAGTACGAAAACGTGACCAGTACAAAGACTGCATGGGCCCCGGCGCTGTGCCTACTTGCCGCCTTGTGCCTATCCAAGCCGGTTGTAGCCCAGGAAATCGAACCGTTCGAGTTCGTGCCGTTGCCGGCCGGGACCAACCTGATCCTCGGCTATTACGTGTTCGGACATGGGTCTGAATTCCACAGTGATACCACATCGAGCCCATTGGGTTCCCGGAGTGGGTCTACGACAAAGAACTCCAACATCGATGTGAACATCGCCATCGCCCGCTACGTCCATTACTTCGACGTGGGCGGCATGCCGGCCGGCGTGCAGATCCTCCAGCCGTTCGGCAACATCTCTGCTAGTTTCGGCGGGCAGTCGCTCGGGGGCCAGTTCGGTGCCGGTGGCACCACGCTATCGGCGTTCATTTGGCCGTACGTGAACACGGCGTCGAAGACGAATATCCTCCTGGCTGGCTTCCTGGTTCCGCCGGACGGCACCTACCACCGTTCGCAGATCATCAACGTCGGGGACAACCGCTTCCGCGGCACGGTCGAGGCCGGGATCTCCCAGGCGCTGGGCGACAGCTTCGCCTTCGACGCCGCTTTCGACGTGCAGTTCTATGGCGACAATGCCAACGGTTTCCCGGGCAACACCCGGATCAGCCAGGATCCGACCTACCGGCTTCAGCTCTGGGGCACCTATCGAATCAGCCCGACCATCACCACCTCGCTGGGTTATGAAGGCTTCTTCGGTGGCGTGCAGACCAGCAATGGCTTCCTGAATGGCAACGCTACGAAAATCCAGCGTATCCGCGCCAACGCTGCCATCTTCCTGACGCCCCGGTTGCAGACCATGGTCGAAATCAACCATGACCTGAGTGTCACGGGTGGTTACAAACAAGACATCGGCGTTACCGGGCGTATCCTCTACGTCTTCTAAGCCTATTCTTAGCCAACATAGAACCTCGGGCCGGACTTAAACGTTCGGTTCGAGGCAGTTTGAGCCCAGTCGCTTCAACCATGGAGATACACTCATGAAAAATCCCGCCCGGCTCCTCACCGGTGCCGCGATGCTGTTGGCGCTTGCCGCGTGCCAGGGGCCGGTGGCGCAGGTCACCAGCCCAACCAGTTCAGCGACGCCGGGCGAGGTTAACTTCACGACCAACGCCTACCAAATCATCCAGTTCGACCGCGAAGAGAGCAAGCTCGCCGAAACCCAGGCGAAGGATCCGCGGGTCAAGGCCCTGGCGGCGCAGTTCGGACAGCAGGCCAATGATTTCGCGGCCAAGCTGGACCCGATCGCCGCCCAGTCCGGCATCAAGCCACCGACCGAGTTGCGCAACGACCTTCGCGTCCGGCTCGGCCAAATGCGCATCCAGCAAGGCCGCGATTTCGACCGGATGTGGGTGTCCGATCAGATTGCCAGCCATGAAGAAGAAGTCATGATGCAAGATCAGATGAGCGGCGCGTCGGTGAGCCCGCAATATGCGGCACTGATCAAACAGGGTCAGGCGCTGGTCAAGCAGAACCTCGAAACGCTTCGTGGCCTGCAGCGGCAAGTCGGCACGCCGCGGTAAAGGAAATTCGGCAATGGGTGGAATGTAAAGGCGCATTCCACCCAATACTAAAGCGCTTCCTTCCCCCTTTCCCTCCGGAAGAGGGCCGGGGTGAGG